>NZ_JAZHOG010000002.1:385067-481753 GCF_037892215.1 Elongatibacter sediminis
CCGGCCCTGCCGGTGTGAAAGCTTTGCCTACTTCGCTTTCACTGCCGGTCTTTAATTGGTGGGCCATCTAGGACTCGAACCTAGAACCAATAGATTAAGAGTCTACTGCTCTGCCAATTGAGCTAATGGCCCGGAACTGCAGGCCGTGCGGCATCCGCACGACCGGAAAATTGGGGTGGACGATGGGGCTCGAACCCACGACCGCTGGAATCACAATCCAGAGCTCTACCAACTGAGCTACGCCCACCATTGATCGTTCAGTAACGCGACCGCCTATTTTAACCGGTTTGTGTCGCGTGGCATACCCTCAACTCGCCGAAAAATGCGTTCTTGCGCACAGGCGCGCAAACCGCAACGCTCCGCCGACATCAATGGCTTCCTCGCTTGCCTGCGGCAAGTCTCCGAAAGCCTCGGTTCGAGTCTCCAGACGCCTTTGCGGCGTGACGCTCTTCTGCGTTACTGCCGCCTTGCTATATTGGCGCGCCCGGCAGGACTCGAACCTGCAACCCCCGGCTTAGAAGGCCGGTGCTCTATCCGGTTGAGCTACAGGCGCGGCGTTTCAGACCGGAGTAATACGCGAAACGTTCGCGAATGGTCGGGGTGGAGGGATTTGAACCCCCGACCCACTGCTCCCAAAGCAGTTGCGCTACCAGGCTGCGCTACACCCCGACTCGGTCCGAACCCGGGCATTTTAGAAACTTCGATGTCCACCGGCAAACCGGCGACGTTTCAAAAACGCCATTTAAAACAAAAAAGACGCCGTGGGGCGCCTGCACAACTCAAATACTGACTTTTTCGAATTCGTCGAACTCTTCGTGTCTGTCGGGAGTTCGAATCGCAGTGGCCTCGGCCTTGCTGCTCTCGCTTCCCGTCTTGCCGTTTCGAAAACTGGCGCGCCCGGAGAGATTCGAACTCCCGACCTTCTGGTTCGTAGCCAGACACTCTATCCAACTGAGCTACGGGCGCGCGCTTTTTCGATCCCCTCGAGACGATATGGGTCCGCGGTCGGACCCCACCCCGTCGGGGGCTGCGCATTATCCTTTTTGACGGCGGGTGATGTCAACCGAATCGATCAGTCCGACGAGCCCGCGGCGGCGCCTGATTCCGGGGCGCCCGGGCGTACAATCAAACCGCTGCGTTCCATACCGGCGAGCACCGACTCCAGGGTACGCGCCAGCCGCTCCGGATCCATGCCGGTTTCTTCCGCCACGGCCGCAACCGCGGCCGAGAAATCCTGCGTCTCCCGCACCGCGCGCCACAACCGCGAGCCCAGGGTATCCAGCCCGAAATAGGTCAGGGTATGCACGTTCATGAAAACCGTCTCGCCGAGCGGAACCACTTCGGAAATGACGCCTTCGCAGATTTTGAATTCGGGGGCTACGCTCATGCAGACATGCCTGCGCCAGGAATCACCGCAGCATAGCGAACACGGCTAGAATGTTGCCAGTCTCGAACATCACAGCACATACATGACCCTCCAGGCCCGAATCCGGTACGGCGCATCGGCCGACTCCGACCCCACCGAACTCGAACCGCTGTTTGACCGGGCAGCGCACGGTTTTCGGGTGCACGGCGCCCTGCAGCTGGACGGCTGTTTCGACCCGGCCCGGGTGGCCGCGTTGCGGGAAGCGTTCCTGCATGATTACGCCTCCCGGGATCGCGCCGAAATCGAGCAGTCCTGCCTCAAGGTCGGTCATGAGCGGTTCATGTTCTCGCTGCGGCTGGAACCGCCGTTCATGGACCCGGAACTGTATGCCAATCCACGCTTGCTGCCCGTACTGCACCGGCTGCTGGGCGATGACTGCGTGATCCAGAGCTTCGGTGCCGTCTGTGCCTACCCGGGCGCTCCCGCGCAGCATGTCCATCGCGACCACCCGCCGCTGTTCGCGGAGGCCGGCGGCCTGAATGCCTTCTTCCCGCCCTACGCATTGCACGTGGTCGTGCCGTTGGTCGATCTGACTGAGAGCACCGGCACCACCGCGCTGTGGGAAGGATCGCACCGGATCCGATCCAGCCGTGAAGAAAACCGGTATTCGCGCCGGCAACTGGACGCCTTTGAAGGCGCAGTCATGCCATGGCCGAAGGTCGGCGACTGCTACCTGATGGATTTTCGGCTGCGCCACGCCGGCACGGCCAACTCATCGACCATTCCCCGGCCCATTCTCTACCTGGTGTACAGCAGGCGCTGGTTTCAGGACCGCAAGAATTACGAATTGCAGGAACCCTTGATGATCGAGCGCGACGAGTACGAACGCATCCCCGAACCCTATCGACACCTCTTCGAGAATGCTCGCCCAAGCCATTGAATAGGCTGGATAACAGTCTCGATGTCTCAAAAAATGATGGGAAGTCAGCCTGCATCCGAGCGGCGGATCACACGCATTCGTCCGGAGCAGAGCAAAAAAAAGCCGGGACCCAAAGGTCCCGGCCATCTCGTTGAAACGCCAGGGTAGCAGCTCCCTGACAGTCTCGCTGGACGAAACGCAGCCGACGAGCCGACTGCGCTCCAAGGGCAGCGAAGGCGCCAGCCTTCCTTGGCGCTGACGTCCATCCTGGACCATCTCCGCCGCCCTATCCCTTGCAAACAACCGCCTGTGGCGGTCAAACCAGCCCAACCGGGCTGGGTTCAATCCCCTTGAACAGGAACCGTCCCTGGCTCGTTCAGGCAGCCGTCCTGGCCACGCCACTCCAAAGGACCTTCCCTGGTGATCCTGACGACCTCCCTGGCCGTCAGTTTCAATGCGTCGAAGCGCAAAGCTTCCGAATTCAAAACCTTCCCTGGTCGCCACCTGCAGTTCCGTTGCATTGAAACTGGTGTCCTCTCCAACTCCAGCTCATGCCAATTCTGATTCGCTCAACGGCAACGCCGTGGTGACCTTTTCTTTTCGCAACACGAAACTCGTGTTGACTTGATGTACGGCCCTGCAGGGCATGATGTGCTCGCGCAGCAGCCGCTCGTACGCCTTGATGGATGAGCACACTACCTTCAACAAGTAGTCGTACTGTCCGCTCATGGCGAAACATTCCAGTATCTCGGGCCGGTTGGCGACCATTTCGTCGAACTCCCTGATCGAAACAGGGTGGTGGTCCTCTAATGAAACCGCCGCTATGGCGATCACATCCAGCCCAATTTTTTCCGGATCCAGTATCGCTACTGTGGTAGATATGACCCGGTCTTCCTCCAGCTTTCGAACCCGGCGCCAGGTCGGCGCCGTGGACAATCCAACCTTCTCCGCGAGAGCCTGGCTGGAGAGCGTGCCATCGGCCTGCAACTCCGCAAGGATTCGCAAATCTGTTCTGTCCATTGAAACATATTTTTCGTCAAATTCCGTTTGACGGAAACATTTATATCACTATTGCCGAACAAAAAGCAATAAACGCAAAATTTTTGCTCACGTATTGATATAAACTTATCTTCGAATACGCTGAAAAGGAAATGAATTTTTCGTCTATGGGCAAGGGAAAGCAAAGCAAATACGTCGCCAAGGTTCCCGACGAAACCGGGCACATCGGGTATTCAGACGAAGAAAACGCGATCTGGCACGACCTGATCACGCGGCAGATTCCGATGTTGCCCGGCCGCGCCTGTCCGCAGTGGATCGAAGCGCTGGAGAAGATGGACCTGCCTGTCAACCGGGTGCCTCAGATCAACGAGCTGAACGCCGTGCTCGAACAGCACACCGGCTGGCACGTATGGCCGGTGCCGGCCCTCATTCCGTTTACGAAGTTCTTCGGCCTGCTGGCCGACCGGAAATTTCCGGTAGCCACGTTCATCCGCACCCGCGAGGACTTCGATTACCTCGAAGAGCCGGATGTTTTCCACGAAGTGTTCGGCCATACCCCGGTATTGACGGACCACCGCTTCGGCGCGTTCATCGAGGCCTATGGGAAAGCCGGCCTGGCAGCCGACCCAAAAGACCACGCCATGCTCGCCCGGCTGTTCTGGTTTACCGTGGAATTCGGCCTGGCGGAAACCGCGGAAGGGATCCGCGCGTACGGATCCGGCATCATGTCCTCCCCCGGCGAGCTGGTCTACGCGGTGGAGAGCGACAAGCCGCAGCGCAAGCCCTTCGACCCGGTGGATGCCCTGCGCACGCCCTACCGCATCGATATCTTTCAAACCGTGTATTTTGTACTGGAGAGTTTCGACCAGCTGTTCGACCTGGCCCAGATGGATCTGCTCAAACTGGTGGCCGAAGCGCGCCGCCTGGGCATGCACGAACCGACGTTTCCGCCCAGGGAAGTGGCATGAATGCCGAGCAATCCGGACGGGGGCGGACGCTGTGCCAAACCCGGCTTGTGGACCCCGGCTCGGAGGCCGGGGTGACGCTATCGAAACATCCCGGATTTGATCCGAACGCTGTGCCAGACCCGGCTTGTGGGCCCCGGCTCGGGGGCCGGGGTGACGCTATCGAAACATCCCGGATTTGATCCGAACGCTGTGCCAAACCCGGCTTGTGGGCCCCGGCTCGGGGGCCGGGGTGACGCTATCGCAGCATCCCGGACGTGATCCGGACGTCATCCCGGACTTGATCCGGGACCCATCCGGCCCCAATGAATGCGCCGGTCTGAACGTGCCAGAAATCACCAAGAGGAAGTCACACACCATGAACAGAACCTGCAGCCTTACCGACCGCCACTGCGAACCCTGCGAAGGCGGGGTCGATCCGCTCGACCGGCAGCGGGCCGAAACCCTGCTGGGTCAGCTGACAGGCTGGGAACTGGCCGAAGATGGCAAGTCCATTCATCGTCGCTTCGAGTTCAAGGGCTTCTACAAATGCGTGGGCTTTATCAACGCCATGGCATGGATCGCCAACCAGGAAGGTCATCACCCGGATTTCAGCGCTGGTTACAACTACTGTGAGGTCACCTTTACCACCCACGCCATCGACGGGCTGAGCGAAAACGACTTCATCTGCGCCGCGAAAGTCGACGCGCTGTTACACGACTGAACCCTGCCCCGCGGGCTTCAGTTCCATCCATTCCATTGATAGACCTTCTGGCCCATCCATTCGCGGATGGCGTCGGAGGTCATCGCCAGGGCGTGGGCGTCGGGTAGAAAATCCATCGCCGTATATTCCGTTCTCCTGATCGCCCGCACATCGGTGGAAACCGGGTAGGCGTACAGACCCACTTCCTTGAACGAGGCCAGCGCCCGCTGCATGTGCGCGGCCGATGTCACCAGCAGCGAACGGTCACAGCCCGTCGCTTCCAGCATCGGCTTAATGTTCACCGCGTTCTCGCGCGTGTTGCGGCTACGGCCCTCGAGTTGTATCGCATCCGCCGGCACGCCCCACTCCACCAGCAACTCACCGATCAGCGCTGCCTCGCTGGGCCCGGACTCCGACCGGGGCTGGTTGCCGGCCGCGACGAACACGCGGTTGGCCTTGCCTTCCCGGTACAACTGCACGGCCTTGTAAACCCGGTCCACCGCTTCGGTAAGCTCGATGTCCTGGCGCGGAGCGAACGGCAAGCCCACGGCCCCGCCAAGGACTACGATACAACTGCTGACAGGAATCCGTGCGAGCGGCTCGGGCGGAAACCTCGACTCCAAGCGCCCGTACAGGCTGCCTGCCACGATCGGCATTGCAGCCAGCCAAAGCAGCAGGACCGTGAACGACAGCAGCCAGGCGGCGAGCCGCCTGCGGCCCGTGACCAGAAGCAGCAGCACCAGTACGGCGGCAAAAATGATCAAGCCGAGGGGCATCAGAAAGAGGGGCACGATCTTGGAAAGATATACGTACATTTCAAATACCGCTTGAATACCGCAGGGTGTCTGCCTGACTCATGCCGGGTCACCGCCCCAGCGTCTCACCAGGCTTCGAACGTGGCTCTCGAGTTCCTGTTCGTGCACCGACTGCCGGGGGAACTCTTTACGAGCGCTGTCGATGATCTGCCGAAGCGTTCGCCCTTCGCTTAGCCAGGACAACACGTGCAAAGCCAGCCTGCCCTCCTGGCTCAGGTTCGGTGCCGCATCGGGCGCCTGTTTCTTCAGGTGCGCCAGGTCGACGATGTTGGCCTGGAAAGTCGAGTGGCGCTGCCGGCTGCCCCCCAGGGTCACGGTCCAGGTCCATTCGCCGAACGGGGGTCGATCGAGGCCAAATTTAACGTTGTCTCCTTCCTTCAGGTCGAGCGGAGGATCCAGCGGCATGAATGCCACCGACCAATGCATCGGTTCGGCAGCCGGCCCCGTCGACAGCCAGTCTTCTCCCAGCCGCATGTCGAACCACCCCATCACGCCGTGGCAAAGGCCGCTACTGCCGGCGGTCATTTCCACTTCGCTGCCGCACGCCGCCGTGCGCGCCGTGTGAAAGTCGATGCAGTCAAGTTCCACCGCATCGCTCAGCAATTCCGCGCCCAGATCGCTCACCGGACGCCAAAACAGGGTGTTCGCGGCAAAACCACGCCCACGCGAAAAGTCGATTCCGAGCGTTGGCCTGGACCAGCGCGAGATGTGTTCGGAATAAAAATCGGGCGCGGAAACGAGTGCCGTCAGCATGCGCGCCCGGTCCGGCAGGAGCTCACCGCCCGGCTTCAGAAATCGATCCCGCGCCAGGAACAGCGAGGGCAGCAAATCCTCGGAAAGCAGAAAGTTGCCGGTAAACACGGAAACGATCAGGTCCACGGGTGGCAAGGTTTCCACCTCTTCGGCGCGTTTTCGGATCACCTCAACGCGGCCGCCAAGGCCGTTATCGCGGGCCAGATCGAGCCCCAGGTCCACGACGGGTGAGGGATCGAGCAGAATGACGCGTGCGGCGCCCGCCCCGGCCGCGAGCAATCCATGTATGCCCAGCCCGGCCCCAAGATCCAACACCGTGCAATCGGGTGTCACGACGTTTCGAATCGCCTTCGCGTACGCGGCATTACGCACCTCGTCGAAGACCATGCTGCGATGTGATTCAATATCCCGGTATACGCTCACTTGTCTCAATCCAGCCGTGCCGTGGCGCGCCCGCGCCGCCAAACCCTATCTTCGCACACACTGGCTTTGCAGCCCCATGGTGTTACTGGGAGAATGCAGAACAGACACGCCCGGGTTTGCAATCCCGGCTGAAGGGCAGCCACCGAATGAGTCTGAACGACCATCCCATGAAGTTCGCCCACTTGCTCCGCTACGTGACCCCTCATCGCGGCACGTTGGCGCTCATCCTGCTGTTGCTCCTGGCCGGCGGCGCCATTTCGCTCGCCAACCCCTGGATTGCCGGGCAATTGACCGCGATCATTCTCGATTCCGCTCAAGGCCGTTTTTCATTGACCTTCATTTTGCTGGCGTGGTCGGGCTTGCTGCTCTTTCGGGCGGTCATTGGCTTTGCCAACCAGTACCTGATCGGCGTAACGGGTGAGTCGATGTCCGCGGAACTGCGCAATCGCGTGTACGAGCACCTGCAAGTGCTGCCGCTGGGCTACTACCAGGATCGCAAGCCGGGCGATCTGCTCAGTTTGCTCGCAAACGACTCCGAGATCATCAGCGGCTTCGTGACGGGCACGCTGGTGCAACTGCTGCCCCAGCTTTTCGTATTCGCCGGGGCGTTCCTCATGATGGCGCTGATCGACATCCAACTCGCACTGCTTGCGGCCATCCTCCTGCCCGCCTACTTCGTTGCGATGAAAGTCATCGGGCGCCGAATCCGCCCCATCACCGGCCGGTGGATCGATGCCTGGTCGAGCATGTACGCCTTCGCCCAGGAGAATGTGGCGCTGATCCCGGCCATCAAGGCGTTTGGGCGCGAGCCGGCGGAACGGGCTCGCTTTCGCGAGCACAATCGCGCCGTGCTGGGGCACTCGCGCCAGCAGATCCGCCTGCAGGCCCTGTTGTCACCCTCAGTCAGCTTCCTGTCCGGAATAGGCATGCTGCTCTTGCTGTGGCTGGGTCTGCAGCATGTTGAACAGGGGCGGATCGATGCCGCCGAACTCGTCAGCCTGCTGTTGTACGCCATGCTGCTGGCACAGCCGCTGTCCGGCCTGGCCAACGTTTACGGGCAGGTCATGCTGACCCGCGGCGCAGCCGATCGGCTTCTGGATTTTTTCTCCGTGCAGCCTGAACCGGTCAGCATCGGCCAACCACCTCTGGTGGCCGGTGACGGTCGTATCGAATACCAGAACGTCAGTTTCGCCTATCCCGGGCGCAGTCCGGTGCTCGAGGACTTTTCGTTGGTCATTCAACCGGGCGAAACCATCGCCCTCACCGGCCCGAATGGCGCGGGCAAAACCACGCTGGTGCATTTGTTGTTGCGATTCATGGAACCCCGCGGCGGACGAATCCTGATCAACGGGCAGGACATCGCCGAGGTGGACATCACCAGCCTGCGCAGCCAGGTGGGACTGGTTGCGCAGCATACCCTGCTGTTCAACGGCACGGTTCGAGAGAATATCTGCTATGGCTGCCCGGATGCGACAGACGCGGAAATGAAAAAGGCCGCTTTCGCGGCCCAGGCACATGGGTTTATCGACGAATTACCCGATGGCTATGAAACGGTCATCGGCGACCAGGGTGTCAAGTTGTCGGGCGGGCAACGCCAGCGCGTGTCCCTGGCGCGAACCCTCCTGCGCCAGCCAGCGATTCTCGTGTTCGATGAGGCCACATCGATGCTGGACCCGTTCGGCGAATCGGATCTCGTGTCTCAATGCAAAGAGATATTTCGACTTAAAACCGTCATTCTCATCACGCACCGTCCCGGCACGCTGGAACTGGCGGATCGAATTATCCAACTGGACCCCTTGCCACAGCGCCAGGCTTAATCAGCTATCGCCCCGGCCCATCCGTTTGTGCTTGCAGATGCATGCGCTTTGCGCTCAAGCACCCTCAAACACATGACATATGCGCTTTATAATTCGGGAGGCAATTCATATCGGAGTTTTCTGATGCCGACTCACTCGGGCCGCCGGAACCGGACGCGGTCAGTTCCCGGAGTCGGCCGAAGTATTGCAACTTCGGTTTTTCGTAGGGTTTTTTTGCCGCAGGTCTTTGAAAATCCATAGACGTCACCCGAAAAATTTGATCCGGCGGGCAGGTTCCAATACCACTACCCCTTAAGCCATAGTATCAGGGTTACCAAGTCAAAAACCACCTGGCATGGGCCGTTGTCGTCGTGCGGGTCGTAGTGCTGCATCAGTTTGTTGACCTCGTCCACATTGACGTAGTCTGCGACGTCAGACAAACCGCCATTGATGGTATCCCGGACAAAGGGCGCCGTGGCAATCATCAGTTCGCGTGTAAATCGCCACCCCAGATGATTTTTGTCGCGCCGCCAGATCACGTCTTTATCCACTCGGTCACGAAAAGCACGACGCACCAGATACTTTGTCCAGCCGTCGCGTATCTTGTACTTCAGTGGCAGGCCGACGAAGAATTTGACGACATCGACATCCGCCCAGGGATCCCGCATCTGAGTGCCGAATCGCCTTCCGATCCGCCCGAATCCGGACAGTCCGGATGCCTGGTGATTCCAGTTCGAGCCCTCCGGCGGCAGCCTTTCTCCATTGGATCCTGACGGGCCGCTCTCCGACTTGATCTCCTGATACGCGTCGTACAACGACCGGCTCATGAGAGGGGGTGGCGCCGGATCCCTGGCAGGATAGAACGGCGCCTTTCTGATCGGCCGTTTGCACCATTCGGGCAGAAATGCTGACATCATGAATCTCGCCAGCAACCAGGACGCGCTCCTGCTCCGGAAATAGACGTGATTACGGCTTGCGCCGAAACTCTCTGAAACAGCAAGCCGCCAATCGCCATTTCGAAAATGATCAGCAACGTACATGTGCGGCGCACTTGTGACAATGTCACCTGCTGCCCCATACAACATCACGTCCATGCCGGCGCTGCGAGCCGCCAGGCAGCACAAGGCCGGCAGCAGCAGACTGTTATCGACAGGGTGTGGCTGGCCCCAGGCGATTTCTATCAGATCATCCCTGCCGGGCTCGCCGGCAAGCGATGGCACGTGGATCAAGTGGGGAACTGTTTGCAATGACGCGACCAGGCTCATGATGCTGCGGCTTTCAATGCATTCGTCAGGACTGTCATATACCCCTGAAAATGAATGCAATGGTTCGGGAGCAGGTCGCAAACTTCGGCTGGTGGCGCCGATGGCCATCGAATCCAGCCCGCCACTCAGCAGCAAACCGGCATCAACACCCGGCTCCAGCCGCCTTTGGACAGCCACTGAAAAAACTTCCCGAAAGTGTTCCGCAGCTTCACGCTCCGTGGCATAAGACTCCGGCTCCGTCAGCTCCAGCGCCCACCAGATTGAAGTGGACAGGCGGCCTTCGCTGTCAATTTCAAGCAACTCTCCCGGAACCATGGACTGAACCTCCTGCCGGCAGGTCGTTCGCGTTCCCAGGGCGGGAAATCGCCAGTCAATCGACTCGGCAAGGCTCGTGAGTTCGGGCCGGCCCGTCAGTCCGGGCAGACGAATCAGCCATTCGGAGCTCGATGCGAGAGCAAACCGGTTGTGCTGTCGGACATAAGTGAGTGCGCCGGCACCCAGGCGATCGCGTGCGCACAGGAGTGCACGACGCCGAGGGTCCCAGAGCGCGAACGCGAAATCTCCCTGCAACCGGTCCAGGCAGCCGCGCCCCCATTCCAGATAGGCCCGAAGTATCAACTCTCCGTCGTGGGGTTCCTCACCGCCTTTTTTTCGGATATTCAGGCGTGACATCAATTCCCGGCGGTTATCCAGGCGCGCCTCCGCCGTGATGACGTGGCCGGTGGGGTCGTGGACCCATGGGAGTACGTCTTCATGCTTGCTTCGCGCGGATGGGCTGGGCCGGTATCCCAGGGCCACACTCCGGTTCTTCCACTCGCGAAACTCCGGAATACGTGCGGGTTCCGGCGCGGCCCACTTATGAGGAGCACTGGCGCCGACGAGACTGTGCCATGCTGCCGAATCCAGTGCTTCACCATCGAAATGCAGTATTCCCAGAATGCTGTGCATGCGGTCAGTTCGCCGGGATCATGCCCGATGCGGCCTGCGCCTGTGCTTCGACGAAGCCGCACGCCGCCGCCAGTGACTCGTACCGGCGGGTGTACGAAAAACGAAAAACAGGCAACCGAGATGCCACCAGTGCCGCCGCCCCACGCACATTGCGACCAACCACGTCGGCATTGTCGATATCCAGCACGAACAGGGATTCAATGATCGCCATTGACGCCCCGGAGCCACTGAGCGGGACCATGCGCGGCTGCTCCGGCCCGCCGTCGGCATCCGGCTCATCCAGCACGAACAGTGCAGAAAGCGCATGAGCACTCGACCCCGAATCCCGGGTTTCGGGTATCCATTGAAATTTTTCGGCTGACTCGGAAATGGGTCGAAAAGCGTTGTTGCGGTCAAACAGCGCGGCGATTGAATCCGGCCACAACCGCAGGCTGCCATACGGTGGCCGCCCGGTAATGGCACCGGACTCACGGTCCAAAACCAGGCAGTCATCGGTCACCAGTTTGGAACCCCTCACGACCAGGGCTGCCGCCAACGTCGATTTTCCCAGGCCGCCCCTGCCCACGAAAGCAATCACCCTGCCGCACGGCAACGCAACCGCGCTCGCATGGACGACGAGAAGGCCTTTCTGGTTCAGAACCCTCGGAATGACCTGATCAATCAGAAGGTGTGCAAGGAAATCCTGTGCGGCATTTTGCGCCGACCTGACGGTGATGGTTCCCAGGTCGGAACCGATGTGGAAATCGGCCAGGTCCGGAAAACGCAGCAGGTAGGCGCCGCCGTTGCGCGCGGCGGCCAGAGAGACCTGGCCGTCCGTGCCTTTCCATTCGTTGAACCAGGTAAACCCGGTCGCATCCGTGCCAGGCTCATCGCCCACGAAAATATCAAGGTCGGCCTTGTTTTGACCCGGGACCGGCGGGAGCGGCAATGGCAATTCACTGCGGACGAGCAGATCGAAGACCCGATACGTGTCCGCCTCGGCCCTTGGCTCAGTGACCAGCGCGGCTCCGGGATTCGAGAGTCTTGAAGCGCTGCCCGGGTTCCTGCGTACCAATAATGGTGCCTGAGCATTCCACCCAGGCGTGTGCGGAAAAACCGCTGGCTGCCAGGTCCGCACCCAGTTTGACTTCGCAAGGAATGCCACGCTTGTGCAGTAACCGGCACAGAACCAGCGAACGCTTGAGACAGTTGGCCCGATACGGCCCGCGCGCGGCCGCGCGGTCAACGCCCTCCGACACCCGGTGCGCCAGCGCAAGCTGTTGATCCTCAGTCAGCGGACTTGCCGTGGGCATACCTGAACGAGCCTGCTCGTACAGGGCCTGAAACGACCTGTACCTGAGGCTGAGAGCGCACCAGGGGAGCATCCACAGCGCCTGAAAAAAAATCAGCCAGTCCAGCCAACCGAGCGTGCGCAACGTATTCCAGCGCACGGCCATCAGGACTCCACGGGCCGGGCACTCGGACGAATGAGACCCGCCTCGTTAAGGGAGACAAGAAGTGAGTGGATGTCGTCCTCGAGCTGGCCGGGTTCGACATCAAACTCCCCCAGGAGCGTTTCGAACACATCGCCCAGGGTCATACCCGCCTCCAGCAACTGCCAGACCCGGGTCGCCACCGGGTCGAGTCCAAAGTACTTTTCGCTGGCAAGATCCAGAAGCACGGTCTCGCCCCGAACCTCCTGGCTCAACACCTGATCCGAGAGTTCGAATATCTGGTCTCTGGCAAAATTCTTCGAGTTCAACGGGGCCTGATCCCCATCCTTCACCTTCACCTCAACCTCAACCGGTTCGCCACTCCGCTCGAAATCTGCCGCACATAAAGCCATGGCAACCATTGACGACCCTCCTTGCCGTACCTGGCAAGCAGGCTTTTTCCGGAAGGCAGGAAGAGTTCTCCCAGCAAGCGCCTGCGATCTCCCCATCCCTGAAGACTGTACCAGTCATGACGCAACAGACCCAGGCTGCTGTGACTGAACCGCCACCGGAAATCAACCGGCTCTGGCGCCGGACTCAGGAGCTCAAGCAACTCGGAAGTGACCCTGGTTCGGAAGAGCCTGGCCGCACGCTCGAGCCCATCCCGGCAGCATTCCTGCAGGTTGAGCGAGTTCGCCAGCCGGCAAACGCGCATCTGCCCCTCCTGGCCCAGTGCGGAGAACAGCAGGTGTATGTCGTAAAGCCAGATCAACCGGTTCCGATCATGCCGGTCACTGCCATCGCGGTGCATGCAGGCCACCAGGAAATTATGCTCCGCGCTGAGAACGCTGGCACTTTCCAGTGAATCCATTTTTGTTGCCTGCGCATATGCGTCTTCGAAATCGAAGCTGAGCGCGTATCGCGGAGAATTCAATATCCGCCAATGGACGTCGAACCACACCCCCACGCCCTTTCCGGCGGCGGGTGTCACTGTGAACTGGTGCGTTTTGTATACCGGAGGGACGATTTTGTAGCCAGCGTCGGTCAGCGTGCTTCGCACCCGCCCGATGTCATGCAGGTGAATGAACAAATCCGTGTCACCGCGCACGCGGCTGCCTGGCTGCGCGTAATGGGTCTGCGCGAGCGCCTCGCCTTTCATCAGTATATGGCGGATACCGCGCTGCCCGAGTGCTTCGCTGATTCGCACGAGATGGTGGCCGCGCAACAGCTCTGCAGCCACGAACTCCCTGCATTCTTCTTCCAGTACGGTCAGGATGCCATCGGGCCATTCATGCCCGGTGCCGGACTCCGCCAGCGCGTGAAACAGGACCCCCTGAACGCCATGATGCCGGCAACAATCGAGAAATTCCTGTTCGCTCACAGACGGTTGCAGCGAAGCCCAGGATGCCGGCGCGCCACGGAGCGCCGCTGCGATGAATTCGATGACGTGCGGTGACGTGCTGCTCAATACCCCTCCGGGTTTTTCTGTTGCCAACGCCACGCGTCCGCGCACATGGCGTCGAGGTCGAATTCCGCGGTCCAGCTCAATTCGGCCGCGGCCCGCGAAGGGTCGGCATAAACCGCAGGGGCGTCACCCGCCCTGCGCCCGGCAATCCGGCAGGGAATGTCCTGTCCGGTGGCCCTGCGAAACCCTGCAATGACCTCCTTGACCGAATAGCCGCGCCCGGTACCGAGGTTGTGCACCATCAGGCCCGGATCGGTTGCCAGTTTCTGCAACGCCTTGATGTGCCCCCTGGCCAGATCGACCACGTGGATGTAATCGCGTATGCAGGTACCATCCGGGGTGTCGTAGTCGTCACCCCACACGGACAGCTCGGGCAATTCCCCGACCGCCACCTTGGTGATGTAAGGCATCAGATTGTTGGGAATACCCAGCGGGTCCTCGCCGATTTCACCGCTGGGATGGGCGCCCACCGGGTTGAAGTAGCGCAACACGGAAACATTCCAGTCCGGCCTGGACGCCACCACGTCGCGCAACATGTACTCGATGGTGAGCTTGGTTTGCCCGTAGGGGTTGACAGCTCCCAGCGGGGAATCCTCGGTGATCGGCAAGGTATCCGGCTCGCCGTAGACCGTGCACGATGAACTGAAGACCAGGTTTCGGACACCGCTATCGACCATCACGTCCAGCAGATTCACCGTGCCGGAAACGTTGTTCCGATAGTACAGCAGGGGTTTTTCGACCGACTCCCCGACGGCCTTGAGGCCGGCGAAATGCATCACGGTGTCGGGCCTGAAAACATCGAAAGCCTTGCGCAACTTGTCCCGGTCCAGCAGGTCGCAGCGGATGAAGTCGAGGGACTTGCCGGTGATTCCGCCCACCCGCTCCAACGCATCGGTTTTGCTGTTGCTGAGGTTGTCGATAACCAGCACCCGGTAACCGGCCTCCAGCAACTCGACACAGGCGTGGGATCCGATGTATCCGGCGCCCCCCGTAACCAGTACGTTTTTCATCATTCGCCCAGCAGGGTTTCGCGAAAATACTCGACCGTGCGCGGCAGGCCATCCTCGAGCGCCACCACCGGATTCCATCCCAGGTGCCGGCGAGCCTCGGAAATGTCCGGTTTACGCTGGGTCGGGTCATCTTCGGGCAGCGGCTCATAAACAATGCTCGAACCTGAACCCACCAGCTCGGTGACCTGCTCCGCCAGTTGCCTGATCGAAAACTCACCCGGATTACCGAGATTGACCGGTCCGGTTATCTCATCATCGCTTTCCATCAACCTGATGAGGCCATCGACCAGATCATCGACATAACAGAAAGACCGCGTCTGCTCGCCGTCGCCGTAGACCGTGATATCCCTTGCCTGAAGCGCCTGAACGATGAAATTCGACACGACCCGGCCGTCGTTGGGCAACATCCTCGGCCCGTAGGTATTGAAGATTCGTGCCACCTTGATCGGCAATCCGTGCTGCCGCCAATAATCAAAGAACAGGGTTTCCGCGCAGCGCTTGCCCTCGTCGTAACAGGAGCGGACACCAATCGGGTTCACATTGCCCCAATAGGATTCGGTCTGCGGATGAACTTCCGGATCGCCGTACACTTCGCTGGTCGATGCCTGCAGGATCCGGGCACCGGTGCGCTTGGCCAGGCCGAGCATGTTGATCGCCCCGTGCACCGAAGTCTTCGTCGTTTGAACCGGATCACGCTGGTAATGGATGGGCGAAGCGGGGCAGGCCAGGTTGTAAATGCGGTCGACTTCGACGTACAGCGGAAAGGTCACATCGTGCCGCATCAGCTCGAAATTCGGGTGGTCCAGAAACGGGATGATATTGCGCCGCGTGGAGGTGTAGAAATTGTCAACGCACAGAATGTCATGCCCTTCGCGCAGCAGCCGTTCACACAGGTGGGAGCCGAGAAATCCCGCGCCGCCGGTCACCAGAATGCGTAGCGGGCCGCCGCCCATCGAGGTCGTTGTCGTCATTTGTGCATGGCTCCTTTCGTTCCGTAGTGGAGTTTTTCCTCGATCTGAAAATCGTGATGAATGAAATGGCGGCCGAGAAAACTCTGGGCGGCCCAACTGTGGCGCAGGTAGAAGTAATAGGCAAATGCAAAAATCATGAATCCGTAGAAGCTGAGATACGCGGGCACCTGGCTGAATTCGAAAACGATCCCCACCCCCGCCAGCATCACGGCGAGAAGCGTTATCGCAATCCAGGTCTCACCCATGCTGAAACCGGCGCGAAGAAAGGCGTGGTGCAGGTGCCGCTGATCCGCCGCGAAGGCCGAACGCCCCGAGCGCCAACGCATCCAGATCAGGGTCGATGTATCCAGCAGCGGTACCGCGAACAGCCAGACGGCCGTCATCGGCATGAAGGCACGCTCGGGACCACTGCCCAGACGAATGAAACTCCACGCAAGGACGAAGCCCAGCATCAGGCTGCCCGCATCTCCCAGGAAAATCCGGGCGACCGGATTCCACGGCAAACGCGCATTGAGCAACAGAAATCCGCAAACAGTGGCCATGGTGAGCAGCAACAACCACAACATGTCGGTATCGCCGGCGATGGCGGAAAACATCGCCATGCCGGCCGCCGCGATGCACACGATCGAGCCGGCCAGCCCGTCCATGCCGTCGCACAGGTTCAAAGCATTTATCACACCCATCGCGGCGAAAATCGTAATCGGAATCGCGCACCAACCCAGGTTCAGCCGCTCATCGGTGAACAGGGGTCCGAAATCATCCAGTCGAACACCGGTAAACCGGATCAACAGCAGGCAGGCGCCGATCTGAACCAGGAATCGCGCCAGCGGCGACAGTCCGCGCCAATCATCGATCAGTCCGGTCAGCAGAAGCAGCGCGCCACCAGCCAGAACAGCCAGATAAAACGGATCGGACAGCCCCACCTGGATGGGAGACAGCACGGTGGATATGACCAGCGCCACATAGATGGCCGCCCCTCCGACCAGGGGTGTGGCGGCATCATGCACTTTGCGGATGTCCGGTCGATCGACCAGGTTGACTCGCTGCGCCAGAGGCACCAGGAGCGCGGCGCAGACCACGGACATCAGCAGGGCCATGGGCAGCAGGATCCAGGGTTGTGCACTGAGCAGACTCACCGCGCGTTCATCCACCTGCCCCGGCAATCACCGTGTTGCATGACCGAATCCCGAAACGCCGGCAGAACTCGAATACGCCTGGGCACAGCAGACTCCCATGATGCAGGCGTACAGAATGGCGACCGCGGGAATCTGCAGGCTGAAATCCACCATCGAATGCATCGCGACCAGTACCGACGCGGCGACTCCGGTGGCCGGGAAAACCCAATCCCGATGGCGGCGTGACACTCCGCCGAGGCAGATCAGAGCCAGGCCCGCGAGTGCTGCGTACAAAAGCACGGCGGCGGGCAAGCCCAGTTCGAAGGCATTTTCCAACCAGGTGTTGTGTGCCCGGTCGTAATGCACCGCCGTGCCGACCTGGTTGTACATTCGGAAGCTGTCGCTGAAGGTTCCGTAGCCAAAACCCAGCAACGGGTTGTCCGAAATGCCCCGAGTGACGTCGGCATAGACCGCCAACCGCTCTTCGGTCGTGATGTCGGTATGGTTGATGCGCTCGAGCAGCACCTCGCTGGTCAGAAAGAAGGCGAGGCTGGCCACACCGACCGCGGCGATGACCGTCACGCGCGAAGCCGCCCGATGCCTGCGCCCGCGACGATCCAGCAGGTAGACCAGCACCAGGGTGCCCGCAACGGCAGCCACGAAACCACCCCGCGAGTGGGTCAGGATCAGCGCTGAAGACATCAGCAGCAAGGCAGCCAGCGGCATCCATGCGCGCCGAATGAATTCTTCAGCGGCCGCCGCCCGGTCCATGGGTACCTGGTACGGCTTGACGGGTGGCCGCGAGAGCCGCTGGTAGTAGTACGCCATGGCCACCAGCAGCGACAGCCCCTGCCAGGTGGCGAAATGATTGCGATTGACGAAGGTACTGCGCACGTCTTCAGGCAATACCCGGTCGCCGAACAGCCAGCCAGGGTGATAACCACTCCAATAGACCGCGAGGCCGAAGATTCCGTAGACGAGGCCAGCCATCGCAATCCAGCCGAAAGCCGCCAGTGCGCGTTCGCGCTCCCTCCCGAGGTGGAAAGCGAGCATGAAGCTCAGGGCATAGGTCAGCAGGCGCATCATCGCCGAAACGGTTGCGTGCGGATTGACGGAAATGGCGTCAGCGACATCCCGCGCGAGCACGGTCGACGTCATGCCCCACAGGGGATGTTTCCAGGAAGCTGGCACCCAGGCCGCCTGCTGCACGACGACCCAGATGCACGCGAACACGAATGCCAGGACAATCCACGGATTGGGCTGGCTCGGTGAACTCGAACGATTGAAAGAAAGGCTCAGACCCCACAGCAGTCCCAACACACCCACGATCGCGGCACAGATGCTCCAGGCCCATTCGCGGTTGCTCCCGAGCGGAAGGGGGGCGATGGCCACCAGCAACATCAGTACCGGGAAGATGCTGCGGTTCAACACCCTGCCCTCACCGTTCCCGGGGCTCCAGTTCCGCCTGGATCTCGCCGAATGGACGGATCCACAGTTCCCGCTGTGACTGAATGGTCGTCGGAAAACGTTCCCTGGCCAGGCCCGCCTCCTCCGCACTGGAATAATCTCCCTGCAGCAGCACCCAGACAGGCCCTGACTCCGAATGCAACGCAAACACCGAAAACGGTTGCCAGTCCGGATGATCTTGGATGAACTCCCTGACCGTGGCCGTGTAGCGGACGGCGATGACCTGGATGGCGTAATGCGCCGGGTCGCGCGACCTGATCCAGTCTCGCCGCATTACATCAGCCGGCCAGTCGGCCCCCTCCCCGTCTGGCTCATTCTGTCCGTCTTCTCCAAACCGGGCCAACTGGCTGACCAGTGAAGGCTCTTCGGCTTCATTCCCGATTTCACTGCCCGGCACCCGCTCTTCGGTATCCGCAATGCCGGTGTGTAACACTCCGGAACGCCGATACTCCTCGACGATGGCCGCGGAGACGGGATCGCCGTTCGCGGCCGCTTCACTGAACCATTGAAGCGCGCGCCCCGGTTCGGGGGGGACGCCGCGACCGTCGCGGTACATCACGCCGAGGTTGTACTGTGCATCTGCGTCACTGGCGGCCGCCGCCATGCGAAGCCACTTGAATGCTTCGAAGTCGTCCTGCGGCACGCCTTGGCCGATCAGGTACAGATAGCCGAGCTTCGATTGAGCACCGGCATGATTCAATTCCGCGGCTTCACCGAGCCAACGAGCGGCTTCAACGCTGTCCTGGATCACCCCCCGACCCAGCCAGTACAGCATGGCCAGCGCATAGCAGGCTTCTGCCCGAATACCGGGCTCCACCTGGGGTGATGATTGACTGGCCACTGCGTGCCATTCAGCGTGGGCCCCTTCGAAGTCGCCCGCACGGTAGGCTTCGATGCCGGCCCGGTAGTCGGCCATGCCCGTTGCAGTCCAGAAAACCATCAGCGAAAGCGATCGAAGCCATGCACCGGGTCGCTGGAAGTATCTTCGGGACCGCATGTTCAGACCGCCGCGATTCCGGTCTGCAACAGGCGCTGCGTGTCGGCTTCCAAAACCAGGCAGGTCAGGATTCCGGTATGAAAGGCGCCCGTATCGATCCCGATCCGGTTCGGCAGAAACTCGACACTCGGGGTGATGGTGTGTCCGTGCACGATGACGTGCGGGTGTACGGCCGAACTGCGCGTGAACTCATCGCGAATCCACAGCAGGTCGTCGTTCCGCTGTTCCTGCAAGGGCACGCCCGGCCGGATGCCCGCGTGAACGAAACAGTAACTGCCGCAGACGTGCAGCAACTTCAATTCTTCCAGGAAGCGCCGATGGGCATCGGGCAATCGTTGCTCCAAACTGTCACGCAGGCCGCCCAGTTCACTGCGCGACTCGCCGGGCCCGGCATGAACGCCGTAGCTCGCCAGGGTGGCGATTCCGCCATACGCCAGCCAACTGCCCACACTGTGCGGGTGCGCGAGGAAATCCAGCAGGGTTTGTTCATGGTTGCCCAGCAGGTGGATCACCTCGAAACCGGCCAGCGGTTCCTCCAGCAGCCGATCGATGACTTCCCGGGACTGCGGGCCGCGGTCGATGTAATCACCGAGATACACGAGAATCCGCGCACCTTCGAATTCGCATGCATCCTCGTCGACTTTCCGCAGAAGCTCGTCCAGCAGATCCAGCCGCCCGTGAATGTCGCCGATGCAATACACCCGCTGGCCATCGGGAACGCGTGGAGCCACCGCTTCCCGGTCTTTGCCACGAAGCCAGCGATTAACGAGCTTTCTCAACCCAGGCCTCCATTTCTGCCAGTGCGAGCGGATCGGCCGTTCCGATCAGGGCGCGCGTTTGCGCCAGGCTCGGGTCACGCCGGGCCAGCAACTGTATCAGCGAACCGGGGCGCAACTCCCACGCCAGGAGAATCTGATCCCGCAACATCGCCGATCCTTCTTCGTCCAGCTCCGTCCGATAGGCCATGCCGATTTCCACGCGTTGCAGAAACAGGGCGGATTCCATTCGCCCGGCGAATATCGACATTTTCCAGGGCCTGATGACGTCCGGTGCCTCGTCACGCAGGACCCAGCGAATATAGGACACGCGCAACCAGGCAGCCGGCTGAGCCGGTGAGCGGCTCAAAGACTCGAGGGCTGCCCCCTCGGCTGCCCGGTACTCCCCAATCCGTTGCCGCGCGGGGGTATAGACATCCAGGCCGCGCAGATAGTGCAATACGCTCAGGCCGTCGAAATAGCGGGGATGGTCGTTGTACGCGATGGCTGTTTGCGCGAACTGCATGAGGACCGGTAAACGATCCGTGGGAATTTCGAGGGTGCGGTAATACTCGTCCAGCGCATGCTCGATCGGCAGGTAGCGAATACTCGCCACCACGCGCGGACCGGACAGCACCAGCACCATGGCGGCAATGGCCGTGACCAGCAGCGGCAAAAAATATCGGCGCGGATTAATCGGTGTAATAGTGTCCGTATCGACCGTAATGGTAGTAGTAGCCGGAATTGCCATAGCCCACGCGGCCATAGCGCTTGAGATCCACCTGCTGCAAAACCACACCGGCCAGGCTGGTTCCCGCGCGGCGCAACTGCTCGATCGCGGCCCGTGCGACTTTGCGCGGAGTCTTGTCCCAGCGTATGACGAAAATGGTCTTGTCGACGACCCGGCCAATGATGCGTGCGTCGGCCACGGCCATCACCGGCGGTGTGTCGATCAGAACCAGATCGTAGCGCGACTTCAGCAATTCCACGATGCTCTGCATCCGGTGCGAGGAAAAAATGTCGGTGGCATTGGCGAATTTGGCCGTGCCGGGAGGCATGTAGTCGATCTGACCCTTTTCATCCCGGCGCACAAACTCGGACAGGTCCGCGTCGCCGGCAACCACCAGATCGGACAAGCCTTTGTGTTTTTCCCGCATGCCCAGTTTCTTGCCGATGCTGGAACGGCGCAGGTCACCATCGACCACGATGACTTTTTCACCGGATGCCGCCACCACTCGGGCGATCGACAGGGCCAGCGTGGTTTTGCCCTCCTCCGGCACCGAGGAAGTAATCTGCACCGCCTTGACCGGGTGGTCGGGATCGGACAATGCGAGTGAAAATTTCAGGGAATTGATCGCCTCCACCAGGGATGAATTCGGCTTGTCCAGAATTTGGTCGTGCGGGGCCACCTTGCCGGGCATTACCGGTATCAGCCCGATCACGTATTCGCCCACCACCTGCTGCACCTGCTCGGGGTTCATCAGGCCGGGGTTGAGAATCTGCAAAGCCAATACCAGACCGCAGGCGCCCATCAGACCCATCACCACGTAATTGCGCAGCAACGCATTGCGGTTGGGGTACGACGGGCCTCCGGGCGTTTCCGCCTTTGAGATAATCCGGGCATCCGCGGATTCGAGTCCCTGGGTGGAACTGGTCTCCTTGAAACGGTTGAGAAAGGTCTCATACAGCGTGCGATTCGCTGCGGCTTCGCGCTGCAGGGCCCTGAGCTGAATGGCTTCCTTGTTCTGTTCGCTGGACTCTCCCTGGGCCGCGCGCAGGCTGCTCTCGATGCTGGCCACCTTGGTGCGCGCGAAATCCGCTTCGTTTTCCAGGCCGATGGCGATCCGCCTGATCTCGGTCTGTACGCGGTCGCGAATTTCCTCGATTTCGGCCTGCACCTGCAGCATGCGCGGATGTTTCGGACCGTACTCGACCGCCAGTTCGGACTGTCGGCTGAGCGCCTGGGCCTCCTGCGCACGCAATTGCTGAATCAGGGTGGAGGAAATGACTTCGGATGCGGTTTCAATGCCCTGACCGCCCCCTTTGAGCAGACGCCGAAGCTGTGACAGACGAGCCTGTACTTCGGCGCGCTCCGCCCGTGCAATGATCAACTGGCTGTTCAGTTCCGAGAGCTGAGCGTCGAGAATGCTGCCGCCCGCCTGCGGAGACAGACCGTGCTCATCCCGATAGATTTCGACAGCCCGCTCGGATTCGACGACCTTCAGTTCCAGCTCCTGCAACTGGTCGGTCAGCCAGGAATTGGCCTTCTCTGTGGCTTCGAACTTGGCTTCGAGCTGATCGACGATATAGGCCTCGGGCAGGTCGTTCGCTACGCGGGCGGCGGTCTCGGGACTCAGGGACGAGAACGTGATGTTGATGACGTTGGTCCACTCGAGCTGCTGGACTTTGAGCTTGCGCAGAAAAATACTGACAGCCGTTGATAGCTGACGCTGCCGAAGGGCTTCCTCTTTTTCCTCGGCACTGGGCGTGACGGCCGGTGCCGCCACTTCGGTTTGAACTCCCACCGCTTCTTTGATCGTGGTTTTCCACCCGGTGGGAATCCAGGTTTTCGGATTCAGGAACCGCAGGAAATCGAAAAATCCTTTCTCGGGCTGGCGCAGCCAGGGGTTGAATTCGGGGTCATTGAGCAGGCCGAGACGTTCAATCACCTTTTCCGCGAGACCGCGCGAGCGCAGCACTTCGACCTCTCCAGCCGCGCCATCCGTCCGCACATTGCGCGTGAGTACCTGCTCGATATCCACGACCTGGGACTCGGGGACTCCGATAATCATGGTTGCGGTCGCCGAATAGACGTTCTTGATTTCATTGACCTGGATGTAACCGACAATGGCCACGAACACGGTGATCGCGATAATGAGCTTGCGGCGAAACCACAGAAGCTGAAGGTAATCGAACAGCGGGAACGGCTGAGCGGATTCTTCGTGGTCAGCGAATTCGCCAGACGGGCGGTCGGTGCCGATATCGTTCATTTCAGGGATTCTAGCGGGTTTGGAGACACCCGGTGTTTCAAAAAAGCCGTTCCGCGATCCGGACAATATCGCCCGGCCGGACCAGTTCTTCCACGCTCAACCGGATTTCCTCCTGGTCGGGGTCCTCCGCGCGAACCACATAGACGTATTCCTTTTTCGCGCGGTAGGTAAATCCGCCGGCCTTGGCAATGGCGGTGAGATAGGTCATGCCCGGCACATAGGGGAAGGCCCCGGTCCCCCGGACTTCGCCCACCAGGTAGTACAGGCGCGCGTTAAGCACCTGGATGAAGATGCGTGGGTTGACGAGATAGTCGGGCTTGTAGCGATTGACCAGGAGCGATTCCAGCTCGGCAGGCGTCAGGCCGGCCGCATCGACTGTGCCGATCAGCGGCATGGAAAACCGGCCGTCACTGTCGAGTTGAAACTCGCCGGACAGATCTTCGTGGTTGAACACACTGATCCTCAGCCGGTCGCCGGGGCTCAGCGCGTAACTGTCGTTACTCAGCCCGGATTGCAACAGCGGTTCAGCCTGCGGCTCCTGGGCGGCCGCCGCAAGGCTGCAAAGGGTGAGCAGCACGGCCAGCAAGCCGCGCCAGCAGGGAAATCTGATTCCCCGTATACGGCTGCCAACACGCGGCTCATGGCCACTGCTGTTGATGCGAGGCGTCATGTCAAACGAGGAAAACTGAACTCAGTACTCCAGGCCCAGAAGCAGCCATACGCGATTGACCGTGTAATCGTCGTTGGCGACGCTGCTGTCGAGACTTTCCCAAGTGTAGGAAGCATTGAGGTAAGCATGGCGGTTGATGAACCAGTTGGCGCCGAAGCCGGCGCGCCAGCTATCGTCCTGGGAGCGCGCCGTTTCCGGGGCATTCTCGATCGGCTGGTAATCATAGGTGCGATAGGAAACAAACGTATTGAGTTGCAGGTGCCGGCGCAGTTCGTGATCAGCACGCAGGGTATAAATCCGTTGCAGGTAACCGGAGCTGTCGCGGTTGGTCGTGTCTTCGATGCTGCTGGCCATGCTGGCATAAACCGTGGTGAGCTGGGTCGGTAGCCAGGTCAGCCCGGCGCCACCGGCAAAACCGTCGGCAGAGGGCAAACGGGGGTCATCGAAATCGCGGTTGTGATAGCTGGCGAAAATATTGCCATTCAGCTTGCCGGTAATGGACAACCGCAGACCGCCGTTCACGCTGTAACCATCACCGGCGCGCTCGTATCCGTTGCGGTCGAACTGCTGGTCGAAGTCGCGGCTGTAACCGGTGTAGGAAACATAGACCTGCTGGTCGGTGCGGAACTGATAACCCGCGCGCAACGAGTAGGTATTACTGTCCCGATCGCGATCCTGGTTGTCGATGATTTCGCCATTGGCATCGAGGACATTGTCGTAGTCGAATTGACTCCAGCCATAGGAAGCGCCGAGTGACAAGCGGTTAAACGTATGATCGTAGCCGAGGGTGAAGCCGGTGGAGTTGTAGCGGGTCGGTTCGATGCCCTGTT
This sequence comes from Elongatibacter sediminis, assembly GCF_037892215.1. Classification (NCBI taxonomy): domain Bacteria; kingdom Pseudomonadati; phylum Pseudomonadota; class Gammaproteobacteria; order Chromatiales; family Wenzhouxiangellaceae; genus Elongatibacter; species Elongatibacter sediminis. The sequence goes on from NZ_JAZHOG010000002.1 coordinate 409,681, forward strand.
CCGAGCCGCGCGAATTGAGGTCTTCGTGCAGGTCGAGGTAATCCACGGAGTAGGTCAGGTAACTGCGCGTTTTGACGTCCACCCGGCCCGAAACTCCGAAAAAGTAATCCTCGTAGTCGCGCACACTGAAGTCGGCGTGGCGCGCGATATCGGCAGACAGGCTGACATTCAGCGAGTGCTGGCTCCAGGTGCTCTGGGCTGAAATGTAGGGGCGAACGTGAAAAATGGTGTCGCTGGATTTCTCCCCGTCTGAAAACAGCACGTTGTCCGTGTACTCGGCGCCAACCTGTACGCCCGGGTGCAGCATGAAGGCTCCGGCGCGGATGCCCAGCGGCTTGTAATCCTGCGGATGGGCGGCCACCGGGCGCGAACCCAGTCCCGGATCGTCGTAATACTGGGCCAACAGTGCGCCAGGCACAGTACAAGCCAGCAACCCAGTGGCCGCGATCTCTATTCGCCATGATCGAATCATTGATTTGCTCACGTGGGTCTCTCGCGGCATTGCTGCCGACACTGGAAATGAGCGACTGCCTTCATGGTCATTATAGCGGCAGGTTGCAAGACAGGTTCAAGCATGAACATATTGAAACACCTGCAGAATACGAGCACGTGAACCGCGTGTGAACGGTGTGCAAACAGGATTCAGGTAGTCCCCGGCACGGTTTCGGCCGAAAATTTGCCTTGAATCAGATCCTGCCACAAGCCCAGGCAATGGGCACGGGTGAAACGCTGCTCGAACAAACGACGCGCGTTTCGACCCTGTTCGGCCCGGCTGGCCGGCTCATCGGCCAGGGCTTCAATCGCTTGCACCAGCCCCGCGGCGTCACCGTGTGTGAATGCCAGTCCCGTCCCACTCTCCCGGATCAACCGGGCGACGGCACTGTCGGGTTCCCCCACAAAAGCCACCGGACGACCGGCTGCCCACACGCCATAGAGCTTGCTGGGCATGACCAGGTCCTCCATGCCCGCCTTCAGAGTCACCAGATGCAGATCCGCGGCGGCCAGACTGTGCCGCAGACGATCTCGCGGCTGAAGCGGAAAAAACATCGTGTTACGCAGCCCCTTCGACTCGACGAATGCTTTCAACCCTTGCTGTTCGGCACCGCCCCCCACAAACACGAAGGCAATGTCGTCCCGATGACTCAGAAGGTGCATGGCCTCGCGGATTTCGTCGAACGCGTGAACCCGGCCCAGATTGCCCGAGTACATGACGACAAAGCGGTCTCCGAGGCGCCATTCGCGCCGCACATCATTGGCTTCTCTGGGAACGGGTGAAATCGCCTGTTCGTCAGCCCAATTGGGAATCACCCGGACATTGCGGATGCCCCGGCCCTGCAGGTAGGTCGCCATACGCTCACTGATTACCACGTTGGTGACGGCGGCCCTCAGAGTGCGATCGCGCCATTTGCAAATCATCCGCGCCAGCCATGCCGGCCCACGATAAACGCCTGCCCGCTCGGCAATCTCGGGATAGATGTCCTGCAACCAGTTCACGACCTTGCCCCCCCGGATTCGAATCAAGGCCGTATTGATCAGTTGCAGAAGCGGCGGGTCGGTTTTCAGGACGACGACGTCTCCCGGCCGCACCCGCCGGACAAGAAACCAGGCGACCGCGGCATGAAAACTCAGGTAATCAATGGCCCGCAATGCGGTCTTCGATCGGCCGAACCGGCTGCTCCACAGACGGTTCACGGTGAGCCGGTCCTCCACGGTACAAACCGGCAAACGCGTTGACGAGTTGTCATATGAATGGCGGCTGGTTACCACCTGAATGTTAAAATTGTCGCGTAATCCGCCAACCAGATCGGTCAGAATCCGGCTGGTCGCCGATTCATCCGGATGAAAGAACCGGTTGACAAAGAAAATCCTCACCCCGGGGACGCTTCCGGCACAATCCCGGTCTTCTCACGCAAGCGGACCCGCGTCGCCGGAATTCCCGCGTTTATCGTCCACGCCTCCAGGTCGGCCGTCGCCACGCCGCCCAGGCACAACACGGCCCCCTCGCCGCAGGTCACGCCGGGTGCGACACGTGCCTGGGCGCCGATCCAGCACTGATCACCAATGATGATCGGCTGTGTCACCAGTGCGAATGACGTGTCATCCCAGCGATGGTTTCCGGTACACAGGTAGGCCCCCTGGGAAACACAGCAATGCGCTCCGATGGCAACGGATTCGAGGTTGTCGATCCACACGCTCTCCCCGATCCAGCTGTGATCGCCGATGTGCAATTTCCACGGAAACTTGACCCGAACGTACGGCTTGATGACGACACCACCGCCAACCCGTGCGCCGAACAGCCGCAACAAGGCAACCCGCCAACCCGAGCCCGGCAACCCGCTGTTGACCAGCGCCCCTTCGAACACCCGCCACATTGCCTCGACCAGCCAGGGCCTGCCGCGGTCGAATGCACGGTTGTCGAATCGATCTAGACGCATGATGATGTGGTGGGGCGTGGAATCACGAAGTAAGCACCGTGCGCAGGCGTGCAGCGAAATGGGGTGCGGTAAAACAGGATAGATATCGCTGGTAGGCCGCCTGACCGAGACGTTCGCGCCGCGGCTCGTCGCGCAGCAGGCCGGCGAGTTGTTCGGCCATGCCGGAGCGATCCTCGCGATCGACCAGCACACCGCTCTCGCCTTCCGCGAAGATTTCCGCCGCGGCTCCGCTACGCAGACCCACGCAGGGCAAACGCGCCATCATCGCCTCGAGAAACACGAGCCCGAACCCGTCCCCGTCGCTGGGAAGAACGAATACCGCGCATTGATCGTACAGCCAGCGGAGTTGCGGTTCGCTCACCCAGCCGGTGAAGAGGACCTGCCCGGCCACCCCCAGACTTCGGGCCTTGTGCTCCAGCCGGACTCGGTCATCGCCATCCCCAGCGACTATGAGGCGGGCATCGGGCACCTGCCGAAGAATCAGCGGCATGGCCTCGATGAGCTGGTCGTGCCCCTTGTGGCGCTGCTCGGCCGACAAACGCCCGACAATCAGCAGGGCGTGGCCCCCAAGCTGATCCGCCGAAAGCACGGCCGGCGCATCCCGAGGCGAACGCGGGTCCCGTTTGCCGGGCCAGCAAACGCGGATTTCCGGGAGTTCCTGATGACGTTCCATCACCCGGCGGGCCGTGTAGTGCGAGTTGGCAATCAATCTGCGAGCCCGCCGGGCCGCCCGCACATAATCGTCGCGCGCGCTGTCGAGCAGTTCCACACCGTGAATCAACAGCTGGTAGGGCCGGGCGCGATAAAACATCGAGGACAGGCGAGCCAGACCCGCATGGTCGAAAAGCCGCAGGTCCGCGCGCGGCAACGTGACGCCCGCGGCAAACCTCCACCGACTACCGGCGTACCAGCGAAATCTTTGACGGTTTTCATCGGTAAAAAGGTCATCCTCCGGGTCGGGGCCCGATCCCTCCAGCACGTGAATCCTGACTTCGAACAGGCCCTCATTCGCCATCGCAAGCAAGGTGCGCACAATCTCCCGGGACCATTCGGCGATGCCACCGGACCCTTTTTCCAGGCCCGCCGTGCCGAACACGCAAACCGGTGGTTGCTGGTCTGATTTCAGGGGCTACACGCCTCAGGCACGAAAAATGTGGTCACTGTCTCCCCTGGCCCGTCCCCGTGTATCCACCACCAGCGATGCTTCGGAGAAAATCCGTTCGTAATCGAACAGATCATGATCAACACCGATTACAACACAATCGTAGTCCCGCAGGCTCTCGGCGGTCAGTGGTTGCGACTCCAGATCGAATGAATAGCGGCGCATAGTGGGAAACCGGGGAAAATACGGATCGTGATATTCGACCGCCGCGCCGTGCTCGCGGAGCTGATGCATGATTTCCACGGATGGCGACTCACGAACGTCATCCACGTTTTTCTTGTAGGCGATGCCGAGCATCAAAACGGTGCTGCCCCGGATGGGTTTCGCCCGGGAATTCAGGGCCTCGCCGATCTTGCTCACCACCCAGCGGGGCATGTCGCTGTTGATTTCGCCGGCAAGCTCGATAAAGCGCGTATTGACACCGTATTCGCGAGCCTTCCAGGTCAGGTAGAACGGGTCAATCGGTATGCAGTGACCACCCAGACCGGGGCCCGGGTAATAAGGAACGAAACCGAACGGCTTGGAAGCCGCGGCCTCGATCACCTCGTAGATGTCGATACCCATCCGGTCGGCGACGATCTTCATTTCGTTCACCAGGCCGATGTTCACGGCCCGATGGATGTTCTCCAGCAACTTGGTCATTTCAGCCGCGCGGGTAGAACTGACGGGAACGACTTCATCGACAACACCGCGGTACAGCGCTTCCGCGACCTCCCGGCAGGCAGGGGTCGAGCCGCTGACGACCTTGGGAATGGTCGCGGTGGTAAAACTGGCGTTTCCCGGGTCTTCGCGTTCGGGCGAATACGCCAGGAAAACGTCCCGCCCCACCGAAAATCCGGCCTGTTGCAAGCGCGGTCGCAACACCTCCTCGGTCGTACCCGGCCAGGTCGTGCTTTCCAGCGAAACCATGTGTCCGGCGCGCAGGTGAGGCACGATCGATTCCATCGTGTTCACAATGAAACTCAAGTCGGGATCGCGGTGTTCATTGAGCGGCGTGGGCACACAGATGATTAACGCATCCGCTTCCTCCGCACGCGAAAAATCCGTGCCGGCCTCCAACCCGTTATCGAGAGCGCGTTGCACGCGCGCATCCGGAACGTGGCGGAAATAGGATTCCCCCCGTGCCAGCGCCCGGGGCTTGCCGGGATCGATGTCCAGGCCGAGCACGCGATACCCGGCTTCGCTGAACGCCAGCGCAAGCGGCAGGCCCACGTACCCCAGACCGATGACGCCCACCACGGCCGAACGATCTTCCAGCCGCCGGATCAGCGATTGGCGATTACTCATGGCGCGAATCCGTCATGTGCTCCCCTCCGTGGGTGCGCTTTACTTCGCGCCCCAGATCCTCGATTTCGGCGCGCAACTGCTCGTATTCCGCCATTTTTTTCCTCAGGAATTTCATCGTGATTTTGGCCTTTTCCTCCATGCCCTTCGGGGTCAACAGATAGGTGTAGGCCGCCTTGTTATTGCTGTTCTTGAAATTGTTCGCTTTCACCCACCCGCGATCGATCAACGCCCGCAGGCAGTAATTCGTCTTGCCCAGGCTCACACCCAGTTCCTGGGCGAGTTGCCGCTGCGTCACGTCAGGCCGGGCCTCGATGGTTCGCAGCACCTGCAGATGAATCTCCTGGCTGGGTCCCGTGCCGGGTCTAGACATTCACCTTGGCCTGTGTGCCTGCCGTGCGTTCGGACAGAATGGAGCGATACAGCCGGATCGACTGCCGCGCAATGGACTGCCACGAAAATTCCGCCTCGATGATCTGCCGGCCGCGGACGCCCCGGACACGGAGTGCATCGGCATCCATGCGGGTCGCTTCATCGAGCGCGTGCCCAAGGGCCACTTTGGCAGGTTCGATCCACCAGCCACAGTCGTGCTCGCGCAACAGCGCCCAAGGCGTGGCGGTGGTGGTCACGACCGGTGTTCCCGACTGCAACGCCTCGGCGATCGCCATACCGAAATTTTCCGTCTTCGAGGGCGCTAGGAACAGCTCACACCGGTCCAGCAAGGCCCATTTGCGTTCGTCGTCCACCGCGCCGAGCAACGCGACATCGTCGCCGATGCCGTAGCGTTCGATAAGCCGCTCGAGCCGTCTGCGGTAACCCCCCTCGTCCGGTCCGGCGATGGCCAGCTTCCAACCGGCTGGGCGCAGTGAATGCCAAGCCTCAATCAGCTCGGCGTAACCCTTGACCGGATGCAGGCGACCCAGCGCCAGGGCCCAGCGGGTATCCTGGCCAGCGGGCAGTTCGGCACCCGCCACACGATCGCCCGGGCGCGGATGACAGCCGTTTGGAATGACTTCCGTGCGCGCCTCGGGCAGCAACCTCCGAATATCCGCGGCTTCGAGAGGGCTTGTAGCGATCAACGCGTCGGCCTGCTGCAAATCCCTTCTCTGGTAGACGGACCAGGCCAGTTTCTTTTTCCACGCTTTGTGGCCAAGCGCCCAGCCGGCGAGCATACCCCGGGTGGAAACGACGTACGGTACGGCGGCGGATCGGGCCCAGGCGGCCGCCTGGTGCAGCACCGGGCTCCACAGGCCATGCAGGTGACAAATCATCACTCCCTCAGCCGAGGCTGAAACCTCCCGCAGAACCCCGGAAAGCGCCCCTGTTGCGGCACGAAACGCGCCGCTGAGAACGTGGTAATCCACCCGCTCCCCGAGGGCAGGAACCACCGGATTGCCGCGGTCCAGATAGATCGCGGCAACCTGTGTTCCATCCTCGCGGCTCTGCGCCTCCGCCAGCGCGGGTACCGATCGCGACGGCCCGCCACTGGAACGATCCAGGTCGCGAACCACATGGACGATGTGCACAGTCAATCAGATGTTGAGTTTGAGGAAATACTTGTTGGCCCAGACAAACAGGTAGACCAGGACGATGCTCTTGACCAGGAAATTCAGCTGCACCAGCAACTCGGTTTCCGCCTTGACGAAGTGCAGCAGAATCAGCGGAAACCAGAGCCAGATGGTTGGATAGGTTCTGGCCAATTTGAAGAAGCGGTTGATCACGAAGGAGGAGACCAGACCGAATATCAGCATGAACAGCCAGGCACCGGCCACCCCGTAATTGATGTAAGCCTCGCCCAGAAGACTGATGCCCATGGACGTGCTGCTCTGCAGGTAGAAGTTCGTGTACTTCTCGTAATTCTTTTTGCCACCCGCGATGGGTTTGTCCGGAAACAGCAACCGCGGAAGCAGGCTGGCCTTGACGGCGGTAGCCACCGTTTCGCCTTCGGCATGCGGTATACGGTCCGGCACATTCTGCATGATCCGGCTGATGATCCATCCCTGGTTGATGCGCACGACGAGGCGCTCGAGGTTGTTGCTCTCCGAGAGCGGATCGGTGTCCAGACGCTCCTCAACCGAACTGACGAACTTGCTGACAAAGTCGGAACGCCCTCCTTCCTGGAGCTTTTCGCGGTACAGATCCTTGCTGGCCTGCAACACGAAGATAAATGCAAATCCGAGGCAGGCAATGAGCAGTTTGTGCCCGAATTTCGGGCGAAAAATGAAGGCCGCATACATGCCGATGAATGCCGACCAGAGCAGCAGATCGTGGAACATCGCGCCTTTGAGCGAGCTCAGGAAAGTGAGCCCGAAGGCCGCAATCAGGATACCGCCCTTGTACTGCAGTCGATCGGAAAAGATCAGGTACACCAGGCCGATGTACTTGACGTTCGAAAGCACATAGGCCGGAAAAGCCAGCGCCGGCGGAAACCGGTCCACCAGCACGGAAAATACAATACCGACCCCGATCAGGTAGAACGGCAGATAGGCCGCCCGCTTTACGATCTGGTGGGTGGTCGCGATGTAGTGACTGACGAGTGCGAACCTGTTTTCTCTGCGGAAGGCATAAAGACCGATTGACAACAAAAGAACGCCAGGTACGGCCAGTGTCATGTACTGCTCGACCGGAACGTACATTCGGTATTTGTAGTGGTCTGAAAACCCCGAATATGCCAGTGCCGGCCCGACGATCCACTGCAATGACGCCATGACCAGGATGAAGCTTTCTATGGGAAGGTCTCGCCCGGCCTCTTGCAACAGGCGTACGAAATAGTAAACGAATGCACCTATGCCCACGGCTGCAAGCCAGTGGGAACTCATGCCGAATGACAAGGCCGCACCGATGATGGCCGCAGCATAAGGCAATGCCGCGTCCGAATTTGGCAGCCGGGACAACGAAATCGCCCGACCGTTAATGGACTGATTCAAATTCGTGCTCGCCGTTCATTCACGCCCATGGCTGCGAGGAGGGGGTCGAACGCCTGCTCCGCCGTAAAATCACGAGCCCTGGAAGGGGCCCTGCCCAGGGGTTGCAGATCTGAAGAATCAAAATGAACCAGATTGCTGAAATCGAGTTCCCGCAGCGGCAGTGAGTGCTCACCTTGAAATTTCTTGATGCTCGTCATCTCGGTTGGGTACCAGACTTCCAGGCCGCAGCACAAATACTCGTAAACCTTGTTGGGGATATTGAAAACAAAATTCGTCGTGTTGCCCTTGTACAGCACCAATCCTATGTCGAACTCGGTCAGGATGGAGGGCAGCTCTTCATATGCACAGCCGTCGGGTTCGTATGTCACGTTGGAAAACCGTTGCTGGTCCAGCCACTCGAATACATCTGCCTTCACGTTGTAACCACAAATGTGCAGTTGTATATCCTTGGGATATCTGGACGCCCAACGGGTGATCTCCTGGATGTAGGTATCTTCAAACGACGCGGATCCCACATAGATCAAGCGTACCGGCTGACCCCAACCGGCAGCATTCACATCTCGTTTCGTGCACCACTCCGCCGGCGGGTAATTTGGAAGCACCCGCCAGGCAGTGTCTGAAATCGCGGGATTGTCACGCATGGCAAGGCGCAGGCGATCCTCGTTGGTTTGTGAAATCCATTCCGCACGAGGAAACAGAAATTGTCGTTCCTTGAGGTTCCCGATCCGTGGAAGCTGCATCCCCGGTCGCAGAAAATCCCTCTGCTCATAAAATTCATGATGATGGACGTACAGTCGGGCCTTTCCACTGAAGAACCTTAAAAACAGCCATGCGGCGATCGCCGAATGCGGCTCGACGTACACGATCGAATCGGGCTGAAACCTCCGCAAACTGAATGCGGTCTTGACGTGCCACTTGATGGTTGTCAGCAAACGCAATACCCGAAGCGCCCCGGGATTTGGCGCATCACCACGGTCGATGGTTACCGATTTATTGCAATAGGGTTTCCTTCCTCTGAGATTGCAGGTTGTATAAACCCGGACGTCAACCGATTTTTCCGCAGCCAATGTATCCAGGAAAGTGCAGGCAGGCGGATAGTATTCGAGGGGCAGGATATGCAGGTACGCAACCTTCAACACGGCAGGCCCACGCGTTCAAGCACACGCCGAAGCACAGACTCGCAATCCCGCCCGTCGGCCAGCACACGCCGACGTCCGTTACGCGCCAATTCTTCCATTCGCGCCGGATCGGCCATCAATGCTCTGATTCGCCGAACCAGGTCTTGGAAAGAGTTGAAGAACACTGCTTCCCGCCCGGTGAAGAATTGACGGGTATCAGCGGTCTTTTCGGTCGCCAACACCGTGCCACAGGCGGGAATTTCAAAAGTCCGCGTGGTGTGCAATTCCGGAAAACGTCTGGACAGCAGACCCAGCCCGACACTCGCTGCGGAATAGTGAGCCGCATAGTCATCGCCAAAGATTCGCTCCCCCAGAAATTCCAGTCGCCCGTTACCCTTGTGCCGTTTCCGGAACCGCTTCCAGCCCTGCCCCCCAAGACGGACGGTAATCCCGGCTGACAACAGAGATTCGATGCAGCGCCGCCGGTAAGCTTCACTCAGACCGATGAAGGTAACGACGGGTTCCTTGCGGGCGCCGACTGCGCTGGGCATATGCACACGGGAATCATAGGCCTGGGTGGTGAGCAACACGCGGTCGCGCGGCACCAGAGTCTCGTAATGCTCGAGCTCAAAAGCTTTCGTGGTCACCAGCAAGTCGAAGAGTTCAGCCGACGCTCTGAAATGACGCGAGCGGTTGGCATGAAACGCGGTGTCCGGCGTGTAGTGCACCAGGCGCCCGGCCCGCTGGCGCAGGGAAACGACCGTGCGCGGCCACAGATACACGCCCTTGTCGATCCACACGAGGTCGTATCGATGACTTCTGGACTTTGCCTCGACGCGCGCATTGATGTCGCGAACCAGCGCGCCGGCCTTGCTGCGAAACGAGAAGGTTCGCGACAACCTGCCGGCGCGACGAAAACCCGCATCGGTATCGACGGTCTCCCAGACCGCTTCTGGCGTAAGGCGTCGTAGCGTGGCTGCTCGCTGCGCTGATGTAGTCCCTGGAGTAAGAATGCCAATATAGAGCGCTTTCAGTGCAGATGCTCCCGGATCATCGATGCCATTCGCGCTCCGATGACATCCCATTCGAAATGCGTTCGGGCGAAGTCGAATGCGGCGCGGCGCATCTTGCGATACCGGTCGGGCGACTCGATCAGCTGGCTGACCGCGGCTTCCAACTCATGCGACCGGGGAGGAAAATCCACCAGCACCCCCGTTTCGCCATCGATGACCAGCTCCGGAATCGCGAAGTGCCGAACGGAAATGCAAGGGCACCCGAAGTAGGCCGCCTCGGTGAGCACCAGCGGATTGGTATCCTCCCGCGTCGGATGGAGCAGCACGAATGCGCGTGCCAGCAGATCGCGAAAGCGCTCCAGGTCGCTGGCCTTACCCGGGTCCAGCACACCTTCCCAGGTAATGCCATCGACGTGCTCCCAATCACCCGTCGGCCGGCCGCCCACGATATGCCAGCGCAGATTCGGATAGCGCTGTTTCAACTTCACGTATGCCGAAAGGATGAGGTCCCCACCCTTCTGCTCAAAGTTGAGCGCCACCGAAACCAACACGAATTCGCCTTCCGGCCAGGTATCCTCTGAAGGTGGAGTCACCAGGCCGCCGCGGCCGATGACATGACAATTTTCCGGTCCCAGCGAATAGGCGGATAGCGCCCGCTGCATTCCCCATTCCGACTCGAAAAACACGGCCTCAGCCTTGTCAAGAAACTGCCGCTCGGCCGCATAAATCCGCTCGAGATCCGAGGCCAGAAAGTCGTCGGCGGCGAAAGTGTTTTCGAAAAAGGTATGGAAAACGATATCGAGGTAGACAAAATAAGGAACCGGCGGCGTGGCGTGACACCAGCGGGCGGCGGAGCGGAAACAGACGGCGTCAATATCACTCGAGTAATACTGCGCTGCCCGCGCGGCGTTGCTGTCGAGTGTCGCGGGCGAGAAATAAAAGAACCGTGAGGCCCGCCTGAGTCCGTAGCGTTGAATTCGGGAGAGCAGGCGTTGCCAAAACGATATTTTCGGAACGATGGGTTCCGGCGAGCACAGATCGAAATGCTTTTTCAACTGATCCTGGATGTGCGCATTCACGGCATACGATCCGCCGCCGCCGGGCTTGTACTCCAGGTCCGTGATGTAGAGCAGGCGTGTCACGCTGGACTAGAGGCGGAGAACCGTCGTCAACCCGGCGCATCCCGGAAGCCTGCGACTGCTTGGCGCAGAGCCAGTGAGCGCGCGAATCCGACGACAGCGGCGACCCACCGAAAAGCGTAGCCACCGACGCAATTGACGGGCTTTCCCAGGGCTTTCATGCGGCTCAAAGCCGATGCGGCCAGATCCGGTGCGGACTGCGAAAACTCGTACGCAAACTGCGCATACTGGGTAGCCAGAGCGGCTCGCACACGCGAACTGTCTTCAGCCGCAAGCAGTTGCGTGTCGCGCGCCTGGCACACCTTGAATGCGGACTCGATCGCAGCCCGGTCGCGCTGGCGACTCAAGCTGCCCGGTACTGTCCGGTAATAAACCCGGGCATCCGGCACGAACACCAGGCGTTCGGCCTGTAACAGCATGCGAGTGAAGTATTCCCCGTCGTCATGCAAAGACAGATCTTCGTTCCAAAAACCGGCGGCCTCGACCAACTGGCGGTGAACCAGCCACCCGCCGGTCTGCATCATTCCTCCGCCGGTGAGGGAACAGACGATCCAGTCGAGCGGGTCTGCGATGGGCCAGACGGCTTCGGCGTGAACACAGGCCTCGGCAAGGTCATGATTGAATCGAACCCACGGGCACGAAGCGATGGCAAGGGCCGTTCCCCAATCCTGAAGAGCCTTTAGCTGCAGTTCGAGTTTGTTTCTCCCCAGAATGTCGTCAGCATCCAGAAATTGGATAAAGTCACCCCGGGCAGCCCGCATTCCAACATTCCGGGCCGCGGCTGCGCCAGGCCGTTCGCATGAAATGACCCGGACCCGCTCGTCTTCATGTTTGTGAACCACGCAGGCCGTCGCGTCCGTCGACGCGTTGTCTACGACGAGGAGCTCGAAGTGAGTCCATGACTGCCGTATCACAGAGTCGATCGTCTCTGCGATATACCGCTCGGCGTTTCGAGCGGGGACAATGACGGAAACCAGCGGTTTTTGGCAATCCTTACTGATGAGGCAACAATCCCTTCACGAGATCAACGACCGCGAGATCTGATTGATTTTAGATGCCTAGCGCAGTTCACTTTTTGCTTTGCGATACGTGCACTCGATGACATCAGACATAAAGGACTCCGATGCCGGCCCAACCCTGGCTCGGATCCGCGATGATTTCCCTGTGTCGATAATGGCTTTTGAGTTCGAGCCAGAGGCGATTCGCCTGACATCCACCGCAGGGGCCATCGTGCACTAAGACTCTGCGGGACCTCACCGGTATCTCCGCAGGCCAGCCAACAGATCGCGCCATGAAAGGTCCGCTCCCCGAAACACGCGGATGGCCTCGCCGGGCGCCCGGTTCCTGGCCGCGTGCGACATCAGACGTCGGGATACGTGCTGGCGTCTTCGAGCCAGCGCCGTATCCCGTTCGTCTTTCTCGAGGGGGCAGTCCAAGCCAAGCAAAGTCTCACGGTCCAGTTCGTATCCCTTCTGCAGATACTGCAACACCGCCCCGGAGCGTTCGAACTCCTGCCCGGAATGCCGTCTCCACCACACCAGACCGGGGGGCAGTAGGACCACCGGGGCGCAAGCTGCCAGGCGGTACCACAATTCCATGTCCGCAAGCAGGTCCCACTCGGCGCAGAAGCCCGCTGCCGCTTCAAATGCATCTCGCCGGATAATCGCACCGGTCGGCCCGCAACTCAGGCAACCACGTCCCAGGAACTGCTTGCGGTAAGCCTCATGCGGCTGCAGATAACATGGATACGGGGTTTCCTCTTCAGGCATCGAGTGGGCCAAGCCCAGCACCGCGTCCGGATTCGCCTCCATCGCCGCCACCATGACGGACAAGCCGTGCGGATAGATCAGATCGTCCGAGTCGACGTATTTGAGGTAGCGGCCTTTCGCCAGTGACGCTGCTTTATTGCGGTTGGGATAATCCCCAAGGTTTCGCTCGTTGCGATGAACGCGAATCCGCTTATCGCCTTCAGCGAACGCGCTGACAATCGCCTGGGAACCATCGCTCGAGCAATCGTCGACGACGATTACTTCAAAATTGCAATAGTCGGATCTCAGAACACTGGACAGCGTCTCGCCTACGCTCGATTCTCTGTTGTACACAGTGACAAGAATGGATACCAGCGGGGCTTCTCTAGCCAAGACTCAATTTTCGAGCTGAGCAAACAGCGTCTGCATGTCGGCGTATCGCTGCGACTTGGCAAACTCCGGAAACCGATCGATCACACCGTCTGAGGACTCGAATCGTCTCAGCAATTTTTCGAAACGGGTTCTGAACCTTTCACCGGCCGGCAGTTCCAGCAACTTCAAGTTGAAATACATGACACTCAACGGCCAGTAGTCCCAATGTTCCAGATTCGATTCAGCGCCACAAAGGTAACTGGTGCCCCCAATGTGAAAAATCTGCTCGCCGGCCCCTTGAATCTCACGGAACCGATAGCCTTCACCCAGCGCAAGCACCCCAAAGGCCTGCTGAGTGTCGAAGCCGTTTTGAAGTCCTCCGGGTACTGTCCCCCGGAGTAACCGGGGTCCGTGATCTTGTGCAACGCTTGGGCATTCAGTTTCGACATGCCATCAGCGTGAATTCGATATCTGTTCCGGATGGTGTGAAACACTCGCGGATTCAGCATCAGGAAGCTGGTGTCCGGCAGAACGTGTCCGTGACCCGTGGTTGATTTGGTGAAGGGCCCGGAAGCCATGTCCGTTGTCACATTCAGACGCACCTTGCTCCAGAATTCCGGATCGGTGACAAAGCAGTCCGGGTCCTGGATGCAAAATGGTTTCTCATTTACCGCAAGCAGGTTGTTCAGGACTTCGCCATGGGACAGCACAGACCGTTGATTCCCCGTCAGCGAGACCTGCGACGAAACGGCCGGACATTTCGGATGCAGTAAACGAATCCATTGCTCATCCGTACCCGATACGGAGTTGAGAACGATAATGGGTTCAAAGCCTTTCGCATCTGTTGGAATGCAGTACGGCGCGAAATCCACTATATCGGGCGTAAATTATGAAGAATATCGGAGTCTTGTTACGCACTTGGTGTGATCCAATACTCCGGCGGAGACGGCGCCGGTTTTCGCGGGACAGCGCTGCTCGCCGGACCGATTGCACCAATCTGGAAACAATAGTCACCTTTGTCTGAATGCTGCGTGTGTGGGAACACCCGTGCCCTGACTGAACCCGGGCCAGTTACGCCCACGCTTTGATGCTTCTTCGAGCAATGCTTTAATGCGGTCTGCCTTATCCTCCGCCAAACCCCAATTCTGAAAATATCCTCCGAGCGGAAAGAACTCCTTCGGAAGCATCAGCATCATCAAACGACGAGCGATGCGAAGCATCAGATAGGCTCGAGGGCGCAACCAGACAGCGAGCAAGAAATAGGACCTGACCAGCCATTCCCTGAACCGAGGAGGGCGATAAAACTCGACCCAATCATCGATGACGGCTCGAATGTTCTGCCGGGAGACTTTGGCATTGAAAAACAATTCTTCGCACTCGACGAAGTACTGCCCCTCCCATAAACCTCTCAACTGTTCTGGCGCATGATGTTCATCAAGCAGCTTCGTGCCCGCCCGCAATCGCACTCGCCTCGACTCGATCACAGCGGAAGAAAGATGGCTGGTGATGCGAGGTGTCTCCCCGCGCCGTATGAATACATCCGGCAAGCAACGTGGATATTTGCGAACTGCCGTGCCCTGGAGTAATGCACGGGTATGTAATTCGGCATCATCACCGTACATGACCCGTTCGTTAAAGCCGCCAAGTCCTATGAAGGTTTTCCTCCGCCACAGCCCAGACGACGTATGCCAAGGCGGATCCGAGCGCAGAAATCGCTCCAGGTCGTCGTTCCCTTCAAGCCGGTTCCAGCAAATTTCGAGATCGCCCGGGTAACGGTTGAACAACATGACCGGGAATACCCAAAGCGCGGTGTCGGAGCCTTGCTGGGCTTGGCAAATCCGTTCCAAAAGACACCAGGGGGCGAGTATGTCATCGGAATCAACGAAGAGAAGGAACCCTCCGCGGGAGGCCGCCGCGCCGAGATTACGGCAACGCGACGGTCCCTTGAGCCCATCGATTCGCTGCAGCACACGCACGCGATCGTCTGCCAAAGACTGGATGTTCCGCCATTCGTCCTGCCCGGATCCATCATCAACAATGACAACCTCCCAATTGGGGTAACTCTGCGTTCGAATGGAATGCAAGGTTTCGACGAGCAGTTCTGAGCGGTTGAAGTGTGGTATGACGATGGAAACCAGTGGTGATTCGGTCACGTCTTGGGCGCCGCCGGCCTGTCTGAGATATTCAGCATACTGAGGACTTTGCGAATGGCCCGAACGGGCAGGCTTCCGGTCAGCTTTCTTCGATCGAGCCGCCAGGACACGAGGGCCTCAGGATGCCGCAGGTTGTGCAGTGCCGTGCGCGGCAGCGACCACAGGTTGTGCGGCCACAGGTACGCATAGGGGGGGTCAATAAAGTGTTCCAGGTTCGCACCGTCATATTCTGTACGCGCGCCCTCATGCAGGTGATAGGCGCGGATCGAAAAAGCCGGGTTGATAACCTCGTAGCCCGCTTCCCGCAATTCGTGAAGAAAACGGTTATCGCAACGCGGGACACCAACACAGAAGTCGCCTCGAACCGTTTTCGGCGGCCCTTTGAACACCCATGCGTCCTGGCTGTCGTTGCGGTCGAATAGAGATGGCTGCGCCAAACTGTTCGCATCCCATCGGGAAAGCACCGCGCACTGTGTCGGCTTCAAGGCCGACCCGAGAACTGCAATGCTGTTATCGAAATAGATATCGCTGTTGGCGAAAATGCACAGGTCCGAATACGCCGGTTTAATTTCATTTACCCATCGCAAATAATCTTCGTAAGTCGGCCGGTGAAACTGTTTTTTTGTTCTGAGCTTTTCATGCCTTACTGGTGCGTCGGGCACATCCTCCAGGAGGACACAGACTTCATCGATTGCCCCCAAATCCAGGTTCTGTTTCAGGCAATCCAGTATTTCGGACCACCGCCGAGGGTTCTGCTCAAGATGCAGTGAAGTGAACAACCGAATCACCAGAGGAGGCCGAATTTCACGTCAGATCGAAATTTCGTAGTCCATTTGGGTCAAAAAGGGCTCGAAGGCTTTTGTTGTTTGTGCCACTTCGTCATCGGTCATTTCTACTTTCCAACGCTGGGTGGTGCCCTTATTGAAATTCAAAGCCTCTTTGCGCACCGTGCGTTGGTGCTGCACAACGCTACGAACCTGGTCTTCCGATACTTCCCACTCCAGAAAAGCAGCCATCTTTTTCAATTCTGTCACTGGCTCCGAGATGAGATCTTCGTACTTGATGAGATGAACGGGAGAATAGTCTGACCAGGCAATGAATACCGAGACCAGTTTCTTCACAAAAGGAATGGAGTCAACAACCGAATGATACTCAGTGAACTCTCCCGTTTTCACCCCCTTGGCACGACTCCGCCGTCCATGATCGAGTGCCGAAAGGATGACGTCCCGCGGATCCCGAAAGTTCATTGTTACCTTGACCACACCCAACTTCACAAAGCTCTTGAGCAATGCCGTCAGTTCCCAGTGATTCTTGACGACGACGGTTCCTGAAAGGAAATTGATTCCGAGTAATCGAATCAAAGCGGTTAAGCGAGGTTCCGCGACATACCGACCACCAAATGCTCGCTTCAGAGCGTCCTGACCGGATTGTTGTCCCGTCATTTCCAGCAGTTGCTCCTGATAATTGGCCAGTAGCGTGCTGCCGGATTTGGGCATTGCGTTACTGAGGACAATCATGAGCAAAGCCCTTTAAAGAAATTGACTCCGGGCCGTTCCGGCGAATGGCCATCTGAGCGCCTGCGATTGATCAACGCGCCAATGGCCATCGAAGACGCCGTAGCAGCCGGTCCCTTACTCGCGTGTGAGTCCAAACCCGAAGCGTTTCCCGGTAGTGCGCTTGAATCGCCTTGAGATACGCTTTGTCCTCCGAGATGCACCGCCGCTCGGGTTCAACGTTACGGGCGAGACGCAAACGCCGATGGTATCGCATCTTGTCGTTATGACAATGAACCCCGCTGCCGTCAAACCCGATATTCCGAACCAGAGTTTTTCTCGGATAAAGGCAAAGTCCATTCAGTAGAAAAATGCTGGCGTACCAGCGAACTGCCCACGTGTTCAACTCTCCGCGGACATTTCGCTCCAGCTCTTCAAAGTGAAACGAATATCCGTCGAGGTCAAATTGGGTTCTGCCCTTTCGTCCGACTTCAATGAGCAGGTTTTCAGCATCAGCGCGATAATGCTTCCAGGCTCTCCGCCAAGTCCCCCATCCCCATGAGGTACTGACGCGCAAGAAACCGGTGGATTGAATCCATGGCCAATTCTTCACCATGAATCCGGAAATCTGGAATACCTGGTCCTCATCCGCATACAAATCCAGCGCGCCATTCATGTATCGGAGAAAACCTGGTGAGATTTCTATGTCATCTTCGAGCACAATCACACGGTCGTATGACTCCAGGACTCTGCTAATGCCAGTGCATATGGATTCTTTCAATCCTCGATTAACATCCGCCTCAATGATTTCAACACGACCACACCAGGGACGTTCGCGGATTAGACGTCTGACTTCCCTATGGTTGCGCCGATCCATCGCATCGGCTTCTTGAGCCAGCCCATCCGCAAAGATGTAGAGGCAAGAACGCTCGGCGCCATCATTTCGACTCAGCGCTTCCAGAGTACGTCGTGCATGCTCCGGGCGGTTGTAAACAAAAAGTGCTATTGGCGCTTCAACCACGGTCCCGCAAACTCTCAGGCTTCCCGGCCAAAGAAAGCCAGTGCCTTGCGAATCCCGTCCCTGAAGGTCAACTTGTGACGAAAGCCGTATTGCACCTGCTTTGCGGTATTTCCTCCCCGTGCGAACACCCCCGATGGTTTGTCCGAAAGCCCAACAACCTCAGGATCGTAACCGCATTCTTCTGCAGCCATTCGGGCAAACTGTTTAAAGGTGGTGTAAATGCCCGTCGACAAATTCAATGCATCACCGTCGTCGATTTTATCCATCGTGGCGAGCACGCCATCCACACTGTCTTCGATGTAGATGAAGTCGCGCATCTGTTCCCCAGTGCCCCAGACAGTCAATGTGGGCTGGCCCATATGTGCTATTGCGCGCTTGCAAATACTGGGAAACGGATAGGAATCGTCCTGGTCCTCGCCATAACCCGAAAAGGGCCGGTAGCACACCGACTTCAGCCCGTGCTTCTCAAACGCCAGGCGCGCCAGGTACTCGCAGGTCAGCTTGGCCCAGCCATAGGTCATGTCCGGCATGCCGATGTCACCGTCAAAGCGAATCATGTCTTCGCTTAACAGTTCGTAACTTCCCTTTTTCTGCCTGTCAATCGGATAAGCGGCGCTGGAACTGAAGCACACCGTCTTCGCCGGCCGTACCCGCTCCGCCCACTGCCAGTACTCTGCGTCAATGGAGAGGTCGTCAGCCACTGCCAACGGACGATTCTCGATCATCGCCCTGCCGCCGACCATGGCTGCGAGGTGAAATACATAATCGAAATCATCATCGGCGCGGGTTTTGAACCAATTGCGGCAATCCTGCTGATAGAAGTAAAAATTCTCGTAATCTCCCGGACTGAAAAGCGGCCAACCGGAGTGTGGATCCAGTCCGCCAGTGTCCGGCGCGATGGGATCCACGCAGTGCACTTCGTCGCCTGATTCCAGATAACGTTTGCAGAAGCGGCGACCGACAAAGCCGGCACCGCCCGTGATGAGTATCTTCTTCATGCCGTTTTTCTCATACCATTGAGTTTTTCGAAGAACTCGAAGTAACGATCGGCGCACTGCTCCGCCGACCATTCACCAAGTGCCAATTTCATATTGGCAGGACCAACCTCATTCCGCGCTGCAAGCGCGAATGCCTGCTCAACAGCAGCAGCAGCGCTTTCCGGGTGATTGGGATCAAACACCACGTTCCCGGTGGATCTGAGCAAGTCCCCCACATCCAGAGAGTCCGGACCAATCACGACTCTGCCGAAGGTCATGCCGAGGGTGATATTGCCGGAATTCAGAACGTGTAATCTTGGAATCAGCAGTACATCGGCGGCGTTCAGGTAAGTCTGCGCATTTTCCTCTGCGACAAATTCATAATTGAAGTGATAACGGGGATGGACGCGATAGTACAGGCGCTTTAAATCACGCAACCAGTACTTCAGGCGGATCCAGGATACATCGGCCAATTTCTCACGCCAGCGCGATACCAATAGCAGTTTATGCGGCAAACGGGCGTCGTGGAACGCATCCAGGACCATTTGGCGTTCCTCTTCACTGCGGATAGCTCCAAAAACCAACAATACCTTCGCCCGATCCGGGATACGCAATGCTCGTCTCGCCTGCTCGCGTGAGATCGTATTCGGCAATGAAGCGTAGTTGTGGTGTGGCACAACGGCATGTAACGGTACACCGTGCACAAATCTGGTGTTCGCATATCGACGTTCGAAATCCTCGACACTGGGGTCGGCGAAATGCACGACGCCATCGACATACCGGTAGACCATTTCGTACATCCGTTCCCAGCGGGGATCCGAGCGAGCACCGTGAGGAAGCAGCACGTGACGGGTGATTACCAGTTTGCTGCGGCCAGACCAATACTGCAGCCGCTCCTCGACCGCAGACATCAACTTTCTCGTGAGTGAACCCCTTAAGGCTTGCTCGGTCTCGAACGTCATGTATTCCGGAAAATGCAGGTGGACGATATCGTAACGGCCCTGCTGATTCCAGAATGCTTCGTGGTCGTGAACAATGTTGACGTGACGCTGTAGCGCAACATTCAGGTCCACAAGAAAGCGATTCTGCGGAAGAGGAATGTTGGCAACGAGAACTTTCAGGTTTGGTTCCGGGTCATTGACCTGCCCAACGACGTTCTGGTTTTCACCCTCGCATCAACCTGTCCACGGGCCTGTGTAATCAATTCATTCAGGCACCCAATGTGGCGGTCGATACTGAAGTTTCTTTGAATATGTTCACGCGCTGCACGGCCCATTAGTCGACACTTATCAACATCAGCCAGCAAACATCCCATTCGCTTTGACATGGAATCCACATCCCGCTCGTCAACCAAAAACCCGGTCACGCCTTCAACGACCGCATCCGGAATGCCAGCGTGGCGGGTTGCGACCACCGGAAGTCCTGCTGCACCAGCTTCCAGGATCGCAACCGGTGTACCTTCCGAGTCGCCATAGGTTGGACACACCGAGTGCTGAACGAAGCCGCAGGCATTCTCAAGCAGTTCATGTACTTCTTCATGACGGAGCGCCCCAGGGAATGACACCCGTTCCTCAATTTTCCAGGTGCGCGCCAGAGTTTTGCACGTTTCAAGCAACTCCCCGCATCCACCCATCACCAGAGAGGCGTCAGGATGTTCTTGTAGCGCTTGCCTGAAAGCCATCAGGGTCAGGTAAGGAGCCTTTATATCCGTGAAACGGCCGACCGCGACGAGTGTCTTACGATAATCCGGTCGAATTTCAAGGAATGACCTTCGCGGACCATAGGGGTTGTAAACAATCTTTGCCGGATCCGCACCCATCTCAATGAGTTTCTCGATCATCGAGTGCGAAACGCTTATCAACCGAAACGCATACTCGAACATCGCTTGGTAGCGTCCTTGAAACCCCTCCAACATTGGATTTCGATGAACGTCATGACCGTGAAAGTGAACGATCAAAGGTATGCCTAGATCCCGTGCATGTGGGCAAATATTGGAGCCGTGGATACCGAATTCGGCCAGAATCACATCCACGGCATGAACCCGCATGAATGCCGCGATTGAGTCATGACGACCCGCGTAGGTCTCCTCCCAAGAGCTTCTTCGTTTTTCGTATAGCCAGTGTGGAAGAAGCTTGCTTAACTTTTTCTGCCAAGGTTTTTGGCTATAAAAGTAGCGTATTTGCCGTCCGTTGAAGGTCAAGTTTGGATAGCGTTCGGTAAGAGTGACCTTCTCACCAGCCAGCATTTCAACGTGTGCACGAATGAACGAAGATGAATGAAACTGATTGAGCCCTTGGATAATGCATAAACTCACTGCAGCAGCACCCAATTCACACGCTCAAGGCTACGTCCGTGGATAGTTACATTCATCCAGCCACCATCCAAATCGGTCACAAATCTCGTTCTGCAAGTTTTGTTCAAGCACTGCCCTCCACTCTCCATCCGTAGTTCCTGTGGCGTGGTTAGGATGAAACAACGTCTCTTTTGAATAGCCATCTCCAGACTTTGGAATCTCGGTATTGTTGACGTGTTCCCACACCCACCCTGCATCGACTTGCATCTTCAGGCAGCCAGCGATCCGTTCAATCCAAATCAATGGATCCTCAATCAAATCTTCATACTTTATGAGCAGCGTACCGTACCTTTTTGCAATCAGGTATTGATTAATGCAGTAACTCACGAAACCCAAGTCCGGCTTGCCTCCAAATTTTCGATTCTGGCTCACCATCGCGGTACGTACATCACGATACGTATAGAAGATTTGGCGTGCCCGCAGTCTCAACAGTACGGGAAGCGTATGCGTTTTTATAATGAATAAATCGGCAGCACCCAATTGCGCGTAGTCTCGAATGTACCCTGCAGTAATAGTCGTGGGTGACCGCAAACCAAAGAGTTGTTTCAAGATATTGAACAGCAGTGTTGAACCAGACCGCTGCATCCCAGCAGAAATCACCAAGTCCGAAAATGCCACTTTTCGTAGCACTTTAGCCTGAAATGGCAGACCGTTGATGTTCGAAATGCTAGCTCACCCCGACTTTTATCACGCTGTGCTTCAGCGTCTGCCCACTGCACCGATTCTGCGATGGAACGACGCAATAGCCTTATCGAAGGATTCCATGATTCTGGAGTTTGCCCAGTGATATCCGATTCTCTGTTTCATCCTGACTCGGCGTGAATTCTGCGCTCGCCCATGGGCAAAAATGTTTCCAAAAAATCGCACTATCGCGTCATCAGTTAACTTGGCCGGCATCCGGCCGCCGGGGAATATCGGGGCTGTTACGTAGCTCTTCCACAGGCTATCGTCTTGATCGATCTGCTTGACGAGATCGACCACAGAGTCCAGGTTTCCAAAATCATGCACATTGATAAAGCAAGCCGGGTTAAAGTCCTGACTTATGTCGGGATCACCCCAATAGATCGGAATGCTTCCGTAAAGCAGTGGCTCAATGATCTTCTCCGTTGAATACCCCGAGCGACTGGAATTTTCGAACGCAATCGTAAATTTCGACTGGCAAACCAAAGCCCTTTTATCATTCACTCGACCGTTCATGTTATTGCATACTGCGCCGCCTGAATCCACCGGCCTGTATCGGCTGAGCAATTTGAAAAACTCAATGCGCTCTTGCGCTTTATCGTTACTGTAAATGAAGTTACAAAACCGGCTTACCCGTTTTGAAATGATGGAAAAATCCCGCTCTGGCTCAGTGCATGTTGTATCAAACCAGTGCCGGTGCAGGGGCAATCTCCAGTGACGATGTGAATAGACTCGCTCATGTGTGAGTGCGTAGTCAGCTTCCTGCCAATTAGGCAGAATATTCTCACCCGTGGTGAATATTCTAATAACGCTCGGAGGGTAAGAAAGGTGTTCGCCATTGCCCGCGTCGCCATAAAACAAGAAATCCGGCCGATCATGAAAACGAAGATCAAAAAACCGGCGCAGAAACCGAATGTACCACCATTGCTCAGGATCAGTTCGTGCCGGGCCTCGCATCGTTGGCTGGCAAACATTTATCGAGACAGCCGGCTTTTCAAATGGCTTGGTTTCATTGGTCATCTTGTTACCAATCGCTTTGCCTATTCACCATATTCTCTGGCCCGAGAGTCGCCGCCTTATCCGTCCGGCGAACTTCCTCCCTCGTCTGTATATCCGCAAGGGCAAGACAGGTGGTGAAGGTCGCGGATCTGCCGATGAAAGCGCCGGATTAGTCCGGGGAAGCACCATTACTGACGGGATACTTATGACCTGTTTGCCTTTCACCCTTGCTTGAATTCGGAAGAACAAATCTGCCCACCGCTCCACGCAAGCCTGGTGCGAGTAGTTTGACGAAACACGAGATTTTGCAGCGCGTGATAACCTCTGCCAAAGCCCGGATTCGCACTGAAGCCGCGCAATGGCACGGACAAGTTCATCGCCTCGATCATCCACAATCAGACCGGTAACACCATCCTCCACGAGTTCGGGCACGCCACTGCGCATTCGAAGGCAGACTGGGACGACCCCACATGCCATCGCTTCCAATACCGCGATCGGCAATCCCTCATAGTCCGAAAGCAAGACCAGCACATCACAGTCCAAGAGATGGGATTGAATCTCGTCCGCCGGAACCCGGCCCGCCATTCTTATTGGAAGTTCGAGACCCATCGAAGCGATGACTTGCTCGACGTTTCTTCGATCCGGGCCATCCCCATACAGCACCGCTTCCGTACCCGGAATTTCGCTTATGACTCGGCACAGTGAACGGGCAACCTGGGAAATTTGCTTTTGTTCTTCCGCCAGTCGGCCAACGTATGCGATGCGCAGGCAGCCTTTGGTTTTTTCGCGTTCCTTTGCGGGAACTTCAACCCCGTATGGTATCCGTTCGATCATCGTATCCCTGGGCTTGAGCGCGACAGCCTGACTTTCCAATTCCCGGGAGACACAGGCTAATGCTGAAACGCGAAATGCTTTCCTGCCAAAAACAAATTCATCCCGAATCCCGCGATAAAAGGGATCATCGGAATGGAGCACGCCTACGGTGGGAATGCCGGCCGCCCGCACCCAACGGCCCGCGAAGTAGCCGGCAACCACCAAATTGGGAACGAATATATCGGGTGACTTTTGGCGCAGGTGAGCAAGAATCCACTTAATTCGTTCTCGAGTGTGTTCCTGGCAGGCTGTTTGCTCACAGTCAACACCATGTTTTCTCAGGCTCTCCAGACAGGGTCCGGTATCGCCCCAGTGAGTCAGGAACAGGCAGCTTGATTCGATGCCGTATTCGTATAACGCTGGCAGCAAATGAGCCAGCCAGGTTTGTGGCCCACCGATGCTGTCCGGTTTGTCATAGGCGCAAAAAGCTACCCTCAGCATTGAGTTATTCGGCTATGGAAATTACCTGGATATTCCGACGGGTGATTCCGCTGAAATGGCAAACTAGTGGAGATACAGATCATCGAGCCTTGGGGCTATTTTTTTCCAGTCGTATTCGCTAACCACTCGCTTTCTGGCCTCGACTCCATATGAACGATCCACCCTAGCCTGGCAGGCTTTTTCCGTTAAGTCATCAAGATCGCCTAACTTGTAAACCAGCCCTGTATCACCTGAACCAAGCACCTCTGTGCAACCAGGCTCATCAGGGACGATGACCGGTTTGCCATGAGCCATCCCCTCCATAACCAATGTAGGCAGCCCTTCCCGTTTGCTCGTCACTATAACTGCGAGGCTGGCGGCGATTGCATCCTGAACGTCCGAATGTGACATTGAACCGAGCAAACTCAGGTTATCCGGTAATGTTTCAGGCCAATCGCCAAGCGGATCGCCCTCAGCAAATCCACCGCCAATCATCACAAACTGCTGGTCTGGCATACGATCAGCTAGCCGGACAAGTTCAATCGGGTCTTTTACCGGGTCATTTCGACCCACCCAAAGCATGAAATCAATCAAACCTGTCTTGCGAACGAATCGTGATGAGTCCGCGCGGTCACATGCGGCTATGTCAACACCATTTGGAAGGTAAGACGTCTCGATTCCATGCTCTCTAAGAAGATAATCACGCTGCCACCGTGAAACAGACAGCGCGATATCCGCCTGACAGGCTACGTTGACCAAAGTGCAATTTATCTGTTCCTGCCACGGTTCTATGCCATTTCGGCCATGCTCAGGAAAGTAATTCAGATGATAGGTATGCACCCAGCGTATTCCCTGATTCTGCTTCTCGCGACACCATTCAATGAACCACGGAAACACGTGCGAATGCACGACCTTGATGCCCTTGGCCGGAAAGTCCAAAAAGCGCTGGCGGAAATCATGACTGAGGTGATGAGGTCCAACTGTCTTAAGCACATACTCCGGCGGGGCGAAATCCACATTCAATGACGAGTATCTCTGGATGGCCTGTATGTGGTGACGCACCCCACCGTAGGCGGCGAAGTTTGCCCCGACCAGCACCTCGGGCGGCTTGGCTGAGAGCGCATCGAGCCAGGACTGAAACGCCGCCTCGCGCTTGCGAGCGGCGGTCCGCTGCCGCAACTGCTTCCATTCGTACCCAGCACGCCGGCGATAGCCATCCAGTTTGGCAGCCAGACCCACTAATACGTCCCGCTTCGCTCAGGCATGCCTTGAGTTTGCCGGCGCCGCATCCTGCTCCAGCAGCGAGAGGAAGAAAGCACACATCCCTTCGATGGAAAAATGCTGTTTGATTCGCTGCCGATTTCGCGCGCCCAAATCTGCGCTCATGTCAGGGTTTTTCAGCATTGTCAGAATCCGCTGCGCAAGTGCCTCCGCGTCCTTTGGTGCGGCGAGACAGTCTCTCCATGTGGATTCATCCAGTGCCTGACGCGTTCCTGGAATGTCGGTCGCAACCACCGGCTTGCCCAACGCCATGGCTTCGCAAACTGCATTCGGGCAACCCTCTTTGAGCGAACTGTGAACTACCAGGTCCGACTCGCACATCAGCTCTTTGACGGTATCAATCGACCCGATAAACCGGACACTGGTGCCCAGCCCCATATCGAAAGCCAACACCTTTAATCTGGCGACTTGCGTTGCAACTTTTTGATGGCCAACCAGCGCCAGCACGGGTGCCGGACGCATCTCCCCACTCCAGGACTGCAGCACGACGCGCCAGGCTTGAAGCAGCGTCGCGTGATCCTTGTAGGGTGTGATATTGGCCACCATGCTGACCAGCGGTGTGCCTGACGATATACCAAGTTGTTTGCGCCATGTGGGTTGTAGACGATCCGTGTCAGGCAATTCAGTACCGTTGTTATAGGTCAGGATGCGTTCTTTGGGAATTCGATAAGTTTGCGCGAGAAATTCGCTTCCGGCCCATGAATTCGAGGTGATGTGCGCTGCATTCAAAAGCGCCCTGCGCTCTGCCCCGGTGCCGAACAAACCCCGCCCCTCATCTTGCTGATTCCACCAGGCGTAACGCGCGCCAGTCAAGCGCCAGATCTGGCAGATCGGCTTACTGTGCACCGCCACGAACGGAAGGATGTAATCGGGTCTGATGCTCGACTTGATAAAGCGGGCGAGCTGAAACAGGTTCCAAGCCTTTGATGCCTTTGGGGCCATGCCCTGATAAGGAAACGTGAATAATTCGCAGCCCCACTCTCGCAATGCCTCAGCCAGTGGGCCTTCCGTACCATACCAGCCAAGAACCGCGATCCGAGCATCACGCCGTTCACGAAGGTATCGGATCAAATGAAACGCTTGACGTTCGGCACCGCCCATGTGGCCATAGTGGCCGAGAGCGAACAGGTATTTTCTCGTGAGTCTTCCAGTCAAAGCTGACCAACTCTGTCTATTGCAAACCTGAAACTAAAAACTGCTACGCTCATCAGAATGGTCACTTCATTCACTCAAGTGGAGCGATCAGCCAGAAAGAACCTAAGCGTCTTATTCCTCTTCCTGTACCCGAGCTCTTTAAAATCGTTTGCATAGAAATCATTAAATGAATTGAGAGCGTCAGCTGACCAGGTTTGCCGTTTTCTCTCGCTGGCATTCATGATTTCAAGCGACCTCACCTGCTTGAGCCCCAACCATGCCTGGGCCTCCCTAACAGCTGTCTCTATTCCGTCCTCGTATCGAAACAGAGTAACGTTGGAGTCGATGAAATCAGTTTGAGGACGGAAGTGGTTATCCCAGAACCATGGTTTTCTCTTCGATTTGTGCAAACTCGTTAGTACCCACGTAGAAAAATCGATTTTCTGGCCGTATCGGTTGTCTCCGATATCAGAGCGAAAGCAGTATTCACTTTCGATCCGATCATAAGGGTTGCGAACGACAGAAAATGCGTGGTCCCAGCCTTTGCTTCCTAGCAGCATGAACAAATCACGCACGACCATATGCTGCGGACAAACACGCAATTCAGTAGGTTGTATCCGAGAGTAAAACGTCATTGTCGATTGAGAGCCTAGCGCCTTCTCAATCGACGTACCCCCTGTTTTGGGAATGTGCAGGAACAGAACCTTGACACCATTCTTCTCGAAGAGTGGCATCAGGCGTTTTCCTCAATAGTCAATTGACCTTCCTTACTGACTGATTCAATCGACCACTCTGGACAGTGCAAGGCATGCGCACCACTAAAAGAATCCGCCCTCACAAGCAAATTGACAGCTGAATCGAAACGGCACAACACCCGTTTATTGTCTATAGAGTTAATTACTGCGCTTACACTGTACTTTCCGGCCCCAAGAAAGAGTTCGCCAATTCTTGCGGTCAATTTACTGCGGCCATCGTGGCCAAATTCGAATTGGAAACCAGTCAGGTCTGGTCCCATAACGTCCAAGACTGGCAGCAACTCGCTGTTCCAAACGACGAAATGCAACTTTGCAGCGCGAAGATGTTCTCTTGCTCTAACTTCAATTGAAATCGTAACCTCATCCCCGTAACGCACATTGACCGTTTCACCTAGCCCTGCGCATCCATCAACGGTCCAAATGGTCAACCCCACAACTTCCACTTCCCCGCTACCTGTCACCGTTTGCCCAACCGAATCAAAATGGGCGATGAACCTCTCTACACCTGCACCAATGTCTGCGCCCTTGAAAAGGCTCTTCCCATTCTCCAAGACCATCACCTCATTGCACACTCTTAGAATCTGGGGCATTGAGTGTGTGACGAAGATTACAGCGCATTTGTCGAGCAATTCAGCCATCTTGTTCAGACTTTTCTGCCTGAACCCGATATCGCCGACCGCGAGGACCTCATCGATCAAGAGAATATCGGGCTCCAGCTGCGTGGAAACTGCAAAGCCGAGCTTAACGCGCATCCCTGAACTGTAATTCTGCACCGGCATGTCAAGAAATGGCTCGAGTTGCGCGAAATCCACAATCGCATCGAAATTCGCATCCGTCTCTTTCTTGCTAAAGCCCAGCAGCGCCGCTTGGTTGTAGATATTCTCCCGTCCAGTCAGTATCGGATTGAAACCGGCACTCAACTCGATTAGCGCACCCACCCTGCCCTTCATCGTGATGCGTCCCGAATCTGGCCGGATCAGGCTGTTCAGTATCTTAAGCAACGTACTCTTTCCGGCACCGTTGTGCCCGATCAAACCCAAACACTCACCGCGCCGGACCTCGAAGGACACATCCCGCACTGCCCAGAATTCCTCAGGGCGCAACTCTGGCTCGCCCAGCTTTTCCCCAATCCCAATTCGTTCCAGACTGCGTTTCCATGGCATCAGGCTATTGGCCACGTCCTGTGCCCCGTACCACAACGAGCGCTTCAGCGAACGGCAGAACTTCTTGGAGACATGCTCGGCGCGTATCAAGACTTCATCGTCGGTGTTGTGTGCGTTGTTACGCATTGAGCCGCTCAATCAGGTGTGGCATGACCACTTTGAACACGAGGGTTGCGATTGCCAGTAGGAAGATGCTTATCAGGCCCACTAATACCGTTTCCCAGACGAAGACGGATTCACCTCCGATCAGCCAGGAACGACTCGACACCAGGGGTGCGCTCACGGGGTTCCACAGAAGGAGTGTGCGGGTGAGCGCGGATTCGGGCATCGCGTAGATTACCGGCGTTACGAAGAAACCGAAACGCAAGCCCATCTGAATGGCGCGGCCCACATCACCGTAAAGCGCCCCAATGGGCACGAACAACAGGCCGAGCGCACAGCCCAACAGCAGAAGAGTGAGAAATCCCAGTGGGAACAGCAACGCGGGCAAGCCAGGAGGGATTCCGTATACGATAAGCGCGGGCACGAGCAACAGTGCCGGTATGACACTGTTCAAAAGCGCCTTGCCGAACGCGGTCATGATCAGGGCCTCGTGCGGAAAATTGACCTTGGACAACATGCTGCGTGCGCTACCCATGATTTCCTGCATGGCCATCACGGAGGCGTTGAACGCTGTCCACAGGACAGTGCCGGTAATGACAAACAAAGGGTACGGGACGGTGCCCACCTCGATATTTACCAGGCTCGAACTGTTGAGCAGCACCCAGACCAACACGGTCGCCAGCGGCGGCAGGAACAGCCAGACATAGCCCAACAAACTCTGCCGGTACATCGCTCTCGTATCGCGGAGCAACATGCGCCAGGCCAGTGCCCGGCTTTGTGGAAAATCACGCACAA
This sequence comes from Elongatibacter sediminis, assembly GCF_037892215.1. Taxonomy (NCBI): domain Bacteria; kingdom Pseudomonadati; phylum Pseudomonadota; class Gammaproteobacteria; order Chromatiales; family Wenzhouxiangellaceae; genus Elongatibacter; species Elongatibacter sediminis. The sequence continues at coordinate 439,079 of NZ_JAZHOG010000002.1, forward strand.
GTGACCGGATCGCATCGGTAAAGGCCTCCAAGCCCGCGTGCGGGGTGATGACCCGAACCGGCAAGGTGCGATTGTTGTCTTGCACGCCCCCACTCATGCCGCAACTTGCCCGGCGCGTGCTGATGAGTACTTAAACCATCGATCCTTGAGCACAAGCATTGGTGACTCGACCCACCTGTAGGAAAGAGCTGCAAGCGCAATAGTCGCTGCGCAATACACTGGGAACTTGATAATCCAGGAGTGCCATCTGATCACGCCAAACTCGCCAAATTTTTCCCACGGCAAAGCCAGCCAGAAATGATCGAAAACGTGCTCAGTCATGAGAACAGCAACGGGCACGTGAAATAGATAAATGCCATATGAAATAGCGCCTACATAGATAACTGCGGGGTGCAGGAGGAATCGATCTACCGTCGTTGTTCGAAAGCCGAAACTTGCCGCTTTGAGCACTAGGTACAAGGAACAGAGTCCCATGACAATGAACTGAAGCCTGAATGTCAGCGTCAGTGTCAGCAAGAGCGATAGTAGCACGATCACTTCCACTCGCCGGTCGTTGAAAAATCCCGACGGCAGTGCGTTCCACGCTACCAGGATCGCCCCCAGTGCTCCCAGTCCCAGCGAGCCCATCCGTGCCGGAAGACCGGTGTAGTTGAACTCGACCAGCGAAGTAATCAGGTGGACTGTTAACTGGACATAGCTGGCCACGACAATGACCAACGTTATCGCACTTAGTATCTTCAATCTCTTTCTCAGCGAGATCACGAGCAATGGCCAGAATAGATAGAACTGTTCCTCGACTGAAAGGGACCACAAGTAGAACAAGGGGGCTCCAGACCCCGGCTCTTTATTTAACACAACACCATAGTTGTACGTGTAACTGGCCAGCCAGGGAAACATCTCGCGCGCGGACGGATAATCAACAATCAGCAGGCAGAAGATTGTTAAGTAGTAGATGGGAAATATCCTCAAAACGCGCCTACCAATGAACTTGCGATAAGACCCACGAAAAGTGGGCGTTTGATCGTTCAGCAGTATCGAAGTGATCAGGAATCCGCTGATGACGAAAAACAGATCAACCCCGTAATATCCTGCCATAAATGGTTTGGCCAGATACCCGCCCAAATGCTCCGTAAGCACGGCACCGATCGCCACAGCTCGCAAGCCATCGAGCCTTGGCCGGTACCCGATGAACTCTCTGCGTTCAGGCATTTGGGATCACTTACAACAGTGAAGAGCATTGCGAAACTTGGAAAAATAAAACATCGAGTACAGTGGAATTCGGAGTTTCAGGATTCGCTCGCGATCCGATTCCAACACTTCGTAATCCAGGCTCTTGATCTCGGTGAGTTGGATTTCGCGGGGATGACTTGCGTTGGCATCGAACCCGATCAGCACGCCCAAGCCCCAGTCTCAATCAAGCGTGAAGAACTGCAGATTCGCGCAGAAACAGGATAGGAAGTAGTACACTTTCCAGACATCTCCGTTCCATGGGCCTTTCATATCCTGCTCATGCCGACGGGTTGAGAGGTTGCAGTCGTGAACGAAAATCACGCCGTCTCTTGCCATGTGTGGCTCGAGATGTAGTACGTCCCTGAGAGCCTGATTAAACTCATGAAGCCCGTCTACCAAGGCGACATCGATCTTCCGTTCCTGAAGCCAGGCGGCCGCCTGGCTTCGAAAAACAGATCAGACGTCGTCTGGAATAGAGCGGTGCCGTCACTCTCGATGAACTCCGGATTGATTGGTGTGGGATCGACTGCGGCTTTTCGTGTGGCTTTTATTTGACGAATACAGCCCCCATCCCGGACACCAATCTCCACGTACGTCGAATTGGGACCTGCCTTCCTCAACGCTCAATTGATATGAGTTTCCTTGTGGTACTGCGTTTCATATGCCTCTATCACGAATCGGGGCATGCGTTTCTTCACGCCATCTTTCAAAGCGGCGTATGACGTTTTGCCGTATTCAGGCGTTGGATTTCCGGTTGTGTTCATTAAGCTTCAGGCACGCTACCGCCCTGCAGCGCATTTTTGATGCTCCGCATAGGCGTGAATGGCGGCAATCCTGCCGCTTTGGCGCCCCCCTTGCCGGGCGTGGGTCTGGGCCTTCCGTGCTTCCCCCTTGGAAGTCGTGGCGCGCTGCTTGCGCGCCGGGGGTCAACCCGTTTTTTGTAACAGCATTCGATCGATTTCGACGGTGGTCTGGCGGCCCATCAGGTCAAGCAGCAGGAGGGCGCGGCGCTCGCCGCAGCATTCCTGAAACAGGCCGCGGGCGCCCGCCAGCGGGCCGTCGAATACCTGTACCTTGTCGCCCGGCGCCACCGGGACGGGTTCCAGCCGGACCAGTCCGTCTTTCGGGTCCAGCCGCTTCTGAATGAACTCAATGACGGTTTCGGGTACTTCGGCGATGTTCATGCCGAAACGCACGAGGTTGTTCACGCCGCGGGTCGAGCGTACCGGGCCAAGGCTTTGCTGGTCGGGAACGGCATTGAGAAACAGGTAGCGGGGAAACAGGGGTTCGATGCGTTTGTCGCGGGTGGTGCGGCGCTGGTACGGATTAATCGCCATAGGCAGGAAGCAGTCGAAGCCCTGGCGTTCCAGGTTCTCCAACGCGATGCGTTCCTGGCGCGGCTTGGTGAACACCGCGAACCAACTGGGGTGAGAAGACTGCACTGCCAACAACCCGAATTCTGCCTGAATCCTCTGAGACTATAGTTCATGTTCAGCTATTGAACAAATGAACTTCATCGAAAAGAAACCCACGTATGCCGCAAATCACCGACCTTTCGACTGTCACACTGCGTGAAACTGCTAATATGGTCTATTATGGGTTGCCACAAACGTAAGCATTACGGGGCCAAGGGGTCGTGACGAAGCGCTTCATTCACCGAGTATCCGGGTACCACCGACATCCGCTCACCGCAGCCATTGCCAGCGGGCTGATCGGATGCCTGCTTGCGCCCTCGGCCGTGTGGGCACAACAGGATTGCGTGGAACTCGAGGGCACGCCGCCAGGCCTTTACACCACCACCGATGAAGGTCAGGTCTATGTGATCAAGGATGGTCAAATCATCGAACTGGGCCCCGGTGATTCCGGCTTCGCATCCGAAGACAAACTCGTTTGCATCAAAGCGCCCCCGGCCATCCTCGAGTGGCCCTGCGCCACCGACGCTGCCAATTCGCGCAAGTTCGCCACCTATCGGCTGGATGAAATCACGTCGGACAATCCCGCGCAGGAAATCGTGCGACGGTTCTTCGAAGTGCCCGAGGTCATCGAGCCGATTCCCAACTTCGTCGACGGTGAATATCACACGACCTTGTCCTACGAGGACATCATCCAGTTTTCCTCTCCGGCGTACTGGTATCACCCCAACGACGCCGTAGATTTCATGCAGGAAAAGCGTCCGAAAACGCTGCAGATTTCGCTTTACGTGGGCACCAACCAGGTGGTCATCGATAACTACGCGGTGGATGAAATGCGTGAGTTATACGGTGGCCAGGACATTCCGGTGGTGTTCGTCTTCAATGATTCCAACGAAGTCCCGGTCAGCTATTTTGGCGACAATGTGAGCCTGCAGGAGCTGCACAAGGCGTTCATCGAGCGCAGCATCAAAGTGGCTGAAGTGCCGATGTGGCCGCTGGGAGACTATACCTTGGCGCCGACAGCAGACGAGTTCGAATTGTTGTTCGACCTGCCGGACCTGGAGGATATAGACCCGTTACGCCGCGAAGCACTCGCGGCCGGTCTGGAAACGTATGGCTTCACCAAAAAGCCCGTATTCGTGACCATGCTGGAGGGCTCGGACCGACTCTACATCGACGACCCCGAGCGGGTTCGAGTCGCCCTGTCGCTGGGCATCAGCCGATTGCCGACGGTCATCAATTTCGTCGAGCAGGATGTACACCTTCGCCGCTGCGGACCCGGAACACCGGTGGGTGCCGCCAACGCTTCGGTATCCGGTTCGACCACGCCCATCGGTGGACCACTGGTACCGCCCGGCGGGCTGGCCCCACCGCCACCGCCGGATCCCGCGGCAAGCGATTCCTGACAGCCACAAAAAAACCGGCCTGATGGCCGGTTTTTTCGTTGAGTTCGGGTGGCCCGCTCAGTCGATCACTTCCTGCTCGCAGACCTGGTCGCCACACAACTGGATGGAAAACTCGGTTCCCCGCACGCCCATCAGGGCCACGGGGGTCTTGACCTTGTAGTTTTCCGGGTGGGTCTTGGCCATGGCACCCGTGATCACCCGCAAACCACCGGACACGAGATTCAAGGTGGCCTTGTCGTCGGCATTGCCGTTGTACACGTAATCTTCGATGACGATTTCGGAGTCGGGCTTGACGGTAACCTTGGCACCGTCCAGGAACTGGATGACGGCAAAGCTCTTGGGCGCCGTCATAATGGAATCTTCGACGAAAATCTCATCGCCCTGCTTGAGTTCGCGGGCTTCGCCAACACCCGTTGCAAGCACGGTGCCTCGCGACGCCACGATCAGGCCGGTTGCATCGGCGGCGAACGCCTCAGACGTAAAAGCCGACAGACCGGCGATGAGAATGACGAACAGTGAACGGCACGTTTTCATAATGTGTGAACCCTTTTCTTTGCCCTCGGAAGCAGTTCAATAGCCAGTACCCTTGGCGCGGCAAAAAGTTGGCAGGGGCATATCAGGACTGCTTCAGCCCCCCTCGAACTATTGAACCCGCTACGCGGGCGACTGTTATCAATGGCCGGCCGCTCCGGCCATACCCCATTGCATGAGGGCGGGCGAGCACCCTGCATGATCTATCCAGCTTAGCACAGATTTTCATAAAAACCAGTAACGACAACCATTTACGGCGGCCTGAACATTCCGACCAAACGCAGAATTCGCATCATCATCAGGCCGCAGGCGACGGAATTTACTTGGTTTCGTGGGTAAATACCCCGTCCCAGCCCTCCTCGGGCGGGTGCTCCCGGAAATGGGCGATCCGCTGCAGGTACAGCGCGTAGAGGTAGAATCCCGGATTGGCCGACTGCAGTTCCTGCAGCACCGACTCCGCCGCGTCCCAGTTACGCTCGCGGTACAGGCGCAGGGCATTGCGCATCAGCTTGGCGTCTTCCACCAGCCGACCCGGCACCTGGTCCCGCAGGCCGAGCGGCTCGTAAATGGTCACCGGTTCCGCCTTGCCCTTGACGCGCACGCAGTCCAACTCGCGGTAGATGAATTCAGGCGCCTGGAGCGCGGTTGTCTCGCTGACGATGAAGCTCACCCCGTACGCCTTGGTCAGGCCTTCCAGCCTCGAGCCGAGATTCACCGAATCCCCGAGCACGGTGTAGGCGCGGCGGAACTCGGAACCCATGTTGCCCACGCTCATGGTGCCGGTATTGATGCCGATACCGATGGCGACTTCCGGCCAGTTGTGTTCCTTGAACGCTTTGTTGAGATGCGGCAATGCGGCGAGCATTTCCATACCGGCCGCGACCGCGCGCGCGGCATGGTGCGAATCCCGCAACGGCGCTCCCCAGAAGGCCATGACCGCATCACCGATGTACTTGTCGATGGTCCCTTTCGATTCATGCACGATACGGGTCATCGGCGTCAGATATTGGTTGATCAACTCAGACAGGTCACCGGCATCCAGACCTTCGGAGATGGAGGTGAACCCGCGAATATCGCTGAACAGCACGCTGAGTTCGAGCTTTTCACTTTCCAGGGTGTAATGCTCCGGGTCGCGGCTCATGTCCTTGACCAGGTCCGGCGGCACGTACTGGCCGAACAGGCTGTCCATGTGCGAACGGCTGCGGGTCTCGAACAGATAACCGAACACCATGTTCAGGGCGTAGATGCCAATGATGGTCATCAACGTGATGGCCAGTGGCAACACGTGCATCTCGATACTCCACACGTACAGATTCACCGCCAAAGCAGAAATCAGCAGTGCCGCGAATCCGAGGCTTGCGATGATGGGTGAGAGAATCGGCAAGGCCAGCGAGCCCAATATCCCAAACGCGATTACCGCGATCATTTCCGCCGCGGCGGTGTAGGCCGGCTCCCAGCGGAAAGTGCCGTCGAGGATTCCGCTGATGACGTTGGCATGAACCTCGACCCCGGGATAAACCGAGCCGAACGGTGTGGAACGAATGTCCTGTAAGCCCGGCGCGGTGGCACCGATCAGCGCAATGGCCCCGTCCAGAACGGCGGGGTCTTCAACCCGATCCTCGATCACGTCACTGGCCGAAATGTAGGGAAAACTCCCGCGCGGCCCGCGATACGGCACCAGCACCGCCCCCTGCGGATCGATCGGGATTGGCCGTCCCGCCAGTTCCAGCCCCTCCAGCGGGGGATAATCGCCCATGAAGCGCGATTCATCGACGAAAATCGGCAGGGTGATCTCGTTGAAATAGGTCGCCGCGACCGCCAGTGACAGGGACTCGTAGGCACTGAAGTCATACTCATGAAGCAACGGAGCCCGCCGAATGATGCCGTCTTCGTCGATCAGCGGGTTGTTGATGAAGCCGGCACTGTAGGCCGCCCCCGTCAGTTCCGGGCGGTTTGAAGTGAATCCCGCGCCGCGCGGCAGAAAAATGATTTCGGCCATCGACTCGTGAAAATCGAACGCGGGCAACGGCAGCTCGCCGGTCTCGTAGGCCGTTTGCTCGTTGGTGTCGAAGAAAAAACCCAGCACGCTGGGGCCGGATGCCAGGGCCTCGGCGAAGATCGCATCCCGGTCCAACTGCGGCTCGAATTCTTCCAGGCGCTGCAGGAAGGCGTGATCGCCCGCCTCGGCGGCCAGATTCTCGAGGCGGAACACATCGGCACTCTCATCGCGTTCAGCGAACACCATATCCCAACCAACCACGGCCACGCCGTGATCGAACAGGTTTCTCACCAGGCGCGCGAGCTTCGTACGCTGCCACGGCCAATAACCCTGTTCCTGTACGCTGGCTTCGTCCACGGCAATGATCACGATGCGGTCGTCGAGTCCGCGCGGTGCGGTCAGGCGCACGCGCGTGTCGTACAGCAGATTTTCCACCTCGTCGATAAACGGGACGGTGAACGAACCGGCGACGTGTCCGAGCAGGAACAGGGTCAGTAGCAGGCCGGCTCCGGCCCGGATGAGATAGCGCTTCATTCAGCGGCGTTCCTGGGTTCGAACATGACGGTATGACGGCACCATACCAAATCAGCGCATCGAACCCCGCATCCGGTCTTTCAATTCCGTCCAGGCCAGGCCGGACTCCGTATCGATGCGATGATCGTCCACCCAGGCAGGCCAGGGATGGCTACCGCTGACAAAACGCTCGCCCAGCCAGTGATGCAACACCGGCGCTACCGGGCGATTATCGAAGCCAGGCGCGTGATCGTTGCCGCGGGCAGCTACCAGTTGATGCGCAATGCTTCCCGCCATGTAGACCGGCGCATGCGCGATGGTGCCGACGAGGTCGGTGTGACCATGGCCGCAGATCACCAGGCGGACCTGGGAGTTGGCCGCGATGACCCGGGCAATGTCCGCGTACCAGTCGACACCGACCATGTCGATAAACTCCACCCCGGTGATCATCGGCGGATGGTGAATCGCGATCATCGTCGGCCGGTCCGACTCCTCCAGGGCAGCTTCGAGCCAGGCCAGGCGGCGCGGACCAAAGGCCGGCAGCTCGCTGCCCGCGTAATGGCTGTTGAGCGCCAAAATGCGGAACGGCAAATCTTCAATGGTGTACTGGTAGGTGGGCCCTTCCGCCGGAAAGCAACCCGTGCCGTCGAACTGCTCGCGCAGGATCGCCGGATCGTCATGATTACCGGGCAGCAGGTTGACCGGGGCATGCAATGGTTCGATCAGGCGGGCGAAATGGTCATAGGTTTCCTGACCCGGATGCTCCACCAGATCGCCGGTGATCATCACCCGGTCGGGCTGCGGACTCATGGCATTGATCTGGGCCACCGCATCCGCCAGGTGGGCGGCAGTGTCAGCCTTGTTGTACAGCCGGTGTCCCGGCTCCACGATGTGCGTGTCGGTCAGCTGAACCAGCAGTGTCACACGCGACTCCCGGATAGACCCCTAGTCTGACAAGTACTGCGGGCCGGCGAAAAAGTTGGTCAAGTGCATCAATCGAGCACTTCCCGGCGGTCCTCCGAGGACAGATTGATCTGCGTGCGCTTCTCGCGAAACACATCGATACGACCCGCCAACGCCTCGTCGATGGCTTCATTCAGGGCCCGGGCCGCCTCCAGCCGTGACTGGTACACCCAGTCCGCACCCGCCGCGTATATCAATTCCACCTGGTCCAGACTGACCGCATTGGCGATGATGATGGCGTCGGGGCACATGTTTCTGACCACGCGCACCAGCGACCGGTTGGTAATCCCCCGCAGCAGGTCGTCGGGAATGGTGCACACGATCACCCGCGCCCGGTCCAGCCCCACGTGATGCAGCGTTTCGGTATTGGACAGATCACCGTAATGCACATGCGCACCGGTTTGCTGAATGCGCTCGTGCAAGGCCACGTTGAAGTCCACCACCAGGGTTTCGCGGACCAGTTCGGGATTCGCCTGTTGCAGGTTGTACAGCAGCGACGAGGCGTCGCGGTAGAAGCCCAGCAAGGCCAGCTTGTACTCGGCACCCTGTTCGAGTTCGCGTTCCGGAGGCGCCTTGAAGCCGAGCTTTTCGAATACAGGCTGGAACACACGGTGCAGTTCATAAGCCTTGCCGTAAAGCAGCGGAGTGGCCAGCGCGGTAATGACGAACGCGAAAATCACCGAACTGGTGAAGGCCGGGCTCAGGTGACCGAGTTTGACCCCCAGGAAGGCGATGACCAGGCCAAATTCGGAAATCTGCGCCAGGCGGATCGAAGCCACCTGCGCGTTGCGCTGGTCGACGCTGCAGAAATAGAACAACGGAAAGAATATGAACTGCCTGGCCAGTATCGCGATCACGGCGATCGCCACCGCCAGCACAATCACGTCGAAACTTTCCGGAGCCGGAATACTGATACCCAGGGCGACAAAGAACAGGGTGATGAAGAAATCCTTGACCGTCGCCACCTTGGTGATGATTTCAGTGGCCGATGGCAGATTGGCGATGCTGGCACCGGCGATCAACGCCGCCATGCCGGACCCGACCGACATGTGAAAATTACGGCCGTACAGGTTCTCGAGAATCGCATCCAGGTTTACCCCCAGGAACACGACGATGAAACACCACGCCAGCGCGCCGGTGAGGGTCAGTTCCGGCGTTTTGGCAATCCAGGTGAATGCCCGGCCGACGAATGAGAGGGCGACGACGACGGTAAACAGAGCGAGCAACACGATGCCCAGGAACGACATCGCAATCAGGCCGAAATCGGGGCTTTCCAGGCTGGGCTGGATGATGATGGCGACGATCACCCAGATGTCCTGGAAGATCAGCATGCCCAGCGACAGCCGGCCGGGTTCGGTGTCCAGTTCGAAATGCTCCTGGAACAGCTTCACCACCAACAGGGTCGACGAACCCGCGATGATGACGCCGATGTAAATGGCCGCGTGCGGGCTTTCCTGGAGCAACGCGCCGCCGATACCCGCCATCAGCATCAGTTTGACCGCCAGCATGCCAAACAAAATGGTCAGCGGGTATTGCAACAGACCGGAAACGATGATGGCGCGACCGCTGCTGAGAATGCGTTTGAAGTCGATTTCCAGGCCGATCAGGAACAGCAGCAGGATGAATCCCAGTTGCGCGATGGTGTCGATGTTTTCAGCATCGGTCACCAGGCCCAGCCCGATCGGCCCGATGATGACGCCCGCCAGCAGGAAGGCCGCGATACTGGGAATGTGCGCGCGGTTGAAAATGACGGCGAGTGCCCCGGCCACCATCAGGCTGATGCCGATGTCGTGCACCAGCGATGGCATGTCACCACCGGCGGCGAAGACCAGATTCGGAACCAGCCCCAGAAGGGGGATGAGGCCCAGTCGCCACATCCGCCCCGTTGCGCGGTGTGGGCGATGAACGCGCGGTTGACGGCGCATTTGTTGTTGTATCCCTCTGCGGAACGATAGCCGCTGACTAGGCTACCAGTTTTGCCGTGATGCAGTCACCTGCCGGGTAACGGCCCCGCAGTACGCTATGATGCATCGGGAAGGAGCCGTCGAAGCCCCTGAGGGGCGGACTGCCGTGACGACCCTTCCCAATCCGGAGCCGCGGATGCGACCATGCTCGATCTCGCACTGAAATCCGTCATCGCCTGCCTGCCGGTCATCGTATTGGCGGCGGCGCTGTTTCACCTCGACAGCCACCGCCTGCTGGGCACCCACTTCCTGGCTCGCATGTTCCTGTGCGGCGGCGTGACCGCGGTACTGAGCGCGGTGGTCAATGCCCAGGTCATAGCGGCCTACCCGTTCGAGTTCCTCGATTACACCCGCTACGTCGCCCCGCTGATCGAAGAAAGCCTCAAGGCCGCGGTGCTGATCTGGCTGTTCCGTACCAACCGCGTCGGATTTCTGATTGACGCAGGCATACTCGGTTTCACCATTGGCGCGGGATTTTCCTTCGTCGAAAACATCTATTACCTGCATTTGGTCTCCGACGCCCACTACGTCACCTGGTTCGTGCGCGGCTTCGGAACCGCGGTGATGCACGGAGGCGCCACGGCGCTGTTCGCCATCATCGCGCAGAAGCTCACCGAACGACATCTGCAGATGAACCCCCTGCTCTACCTGCCCGGGCTCATCGTCGCCGTGCTGATTCACTCCATATTCAACCATTTTCCGGTTTCACCGGTGCTGTCGGCGGCAGTCACCCTGTTGATCCTGCCGACCCTGTTGTTCCTGCTGTTCGAACGCAACACGGTTTCGATCCATAATTTTCTGGAACTGGATTTCGCGACCCACCAGCGCCTGCTGCGCCAGTTGGAACACGGCGAATTCACCGGCTGCGAAGCCGGCCGCTTTCTGCTGGACCTGGAACAGATCGTGCCCGAAGCGGTGGCGCGCGACATGATCAACTATTTCTACCTGCACACCGAACTGGTGCTCGGCGCCGAACGCATTCTGCTGGCACGCGAACAGGGTATTGAAATCCGCATTGGCGCTGAGACGGTCGCGAAACTCGAGGAAATGCACCGGCTGGAACGCCACATCGGCCGGGCCGGCCTGAAAATGCTGCGCCAGCACCTGCACTTTTCCAGCACCGAGTTGTGGGACATCCACCTGCTGGACGAAATCGCACCCGCGCCAGCCCACCGGCCAACCTGAATTCAGCGCAATTCCTGGATCAGGCGCCGGTTCATGTACGCAATGCGTCCACCGAGGGTGCGAGCTACCAGTTCGTGAATGGATCCGACCAGCCGATAATCCTGCTCGTCCAATCCCGCGATGGTAGCCGCCGAGAGGTGATACAACACGGACGGCTCGTTGGCGATGATGGTGGCTGTACGCTTGCGGTCGGGCGTGTAACTCGACATCTCACCGATCACCGAACCGGCGTTGAACTTCTTCACCCGTTTCATGCCGTTGGTCGGTGTTCCGATCAGCGCAGTCATGGAGCCCGACTCGAGAATGAAAAGCCCGTCATCGGTTTCCCCCTGCTGGAACAAGGTATGGCCGACATCGCATTCCACACGCGTCATCGCGCCCATGAGCAGATCGACCTTGTGCTCATCGTCGAGCAGTTCCATCAGGAAATCGCTGATGGACTTGGCCTCGTCGTTTTCGCCGAGATCTTCCAACAGCACGTTTTCCATGTATTCCACCGCGTAGTCAGCTTCTTTGAAGAACAGCGGACGGCCCCGTTCCCGGCTGACCGCGTCCATCAGCACGATGCGCTGTTCGGTGCCCTTGGGAATACCCGAGTACATCAGTTTCACACCTGCGGCTTCGCAGATGTGGCGAATCTGCAGGAAGGTTTTGAGCGCCGAGATGTCCATGCCCGTCACGCGCTTGAGGTCCAGCAGGATGGCTTTGCACTGCCCGGACCGAATCGCGGATTCGTCGCGAATCGTGTCCAGAATCGCATTGGCCGTGCCGAAGAACAGAAATCCGCGCAGGGTGTAGACCAGGGCGCCGGAACCGTGTTCATCCAGTAACTGGTTACTGCGCGGCGAGCGCTCCACCGAACTGCGGAACGTCGCCAGACTGTATCGTCCCTGCACCGCGCTGATCATGCTGTAGCGCATTACGAACAGCAGCAGGGCCAACAAAATGCCGACCAGGATGCCCGACATGAAGCCGACAATAATCACCGTGCCGAGAATGATGCAGACAATGGCGTAATCGACCGGCTGGAACCCCCGCGCGTTGTGGTACATCCAGTCGAACAGCATCTGAAACGCGAACAGGAACACGATGGAGCCCACCACCAGCGTGGGCATCCAGCTCACCAGCCAACTGCCGGCCATGGCCACGATCAGCGTGACTGCGCAGGAGGTGAGGGCCATCCAGCGGCTCGACGCACCGAACTCGCGGTACAGCAGCGAAGAGGTGACGTCGGTGTATCCGGGCGGACAGCCCATCAGACCCATCATCACGTTTCCGGTGCCTGCGACCTGCATTTCTTCCGCGGTCGACAGGTCCGGATTGCCGCCGGCCATCATGGCCGACATCGACATCGAGGCGGACAGCATGGCCAGAAAGGCGATGGTGAGAATCTGCGGAATGACCGACAGCACGAAGGGAACGTCGATCTGGAAAAACGAACGGTCACGCATTTGCTCCAGTGCGCCACCGACCTCGTCCGAGAAATCGAACAACCATTTGTTGGCGACGAGTTCCTCGTGCGTGAGCCCCATCACGCTGGAAACCGCGTAGAACACCGCCAGAATCAGCAGCGCGGTGGCCGGCAACGCCCAGGCGACGCGGGCACGCTTGGCCGCCGCCATCAGAACCAGCCCGCCCAACACCATCAACAACAAACGCACGACGTTGTCCGAGTCGCCCAGAGCCGCGACCAGTTCGCGCGAAATGGGCAGGTCCACGGCTACGCCGACGCCCGCTTGCAGCAGCAGCCAGCCGATACCGGCCATAAAGCCGCAAATGACGGGATACGGCAGCAATTCGAGCAGCCGGGTAAGTTGGAACCGGCCGACAATCAGGAAACTCAGGGCCACGGTCAGCGATGTCAGCGAAATTACCGCGAACATGGTCGACAGACCCATGGTCGTGGACGCCCGATCGCCCATTTCGGCCACCATCAAACCACCGATGGTCGACAGAATGACCACCGCCTGTTCATCCAGATTGATCAGGTGGACCCGGGCGCCGGAGGTTACGGCCGTCAGAATTCCCATCAGGGACCAGCCGACCAGCAGGATGCCCAGCATCAACGGCATGTAGCCGGCCAGGGAGCCGGCGAAAATGATCGCGGCGAAACCGTAACACCACAGACTGTTGTCGATGCCGTCGAACACACCGAGGGCGATGTCCGAAATCAGCGATCGGGATTCGTAGCCGTGGGTTTGGAACCTGATCATTTTGTGTGAGGTCAGCGCGGGAGTTTCGCCAACGCCTGAGCCGGGTTTCCCCGTTTCAACCGCAGCGGACCGAAGCGCACATGATATGTCAAATTCAGGCCGGGCGTGCAAGTCAGGCCGAACCGCTGGCATTGCCAATCAGGGCGTTTAAAATGAACGGCCATTTACCTGTCGGTCTTTACCTCAAAACCATCCCGGGAGTAACAATCATGCCCCTGCAATGCACACACCCTGTCATCGGCCGGTTTTTCACCGGGGTGCCGCGCGGTCTTCTGCTGACAGGTCTGGTGGCTGTTCTTTTCGCCGCCGCAACAGTGCAGGCATCAACGGATCGTTTCTACGTGATCGCGGGCCACCTGATCGATCCGGCCAGTGGCGAGGTGCACGAGGATGCGGTCGTGGTCATCGAGGGAGAGCGCATCGTGGCGGTCGAGTCGGACCCGGCGGCGGTGCCCGGGGACGCGCGGGTCGTGGACCTGTCCGACCGCTACATTGTACCGGGGCTGATGGATTTGCACACGCATGTCGTGGGGCATCTCGACAACTACTTTTTCGCCGGCTATTTCCAGTCACCGCACCGGGCGGTGATCGGCGGCGTGGTCAACGCCGAGCGCACGCTGCGGGCGGGATTCACCACCATCCGCAACGTGGGGGCCGCGGATTTTCAGGATGTGGCATTGCGCAATGCCATTAATGCCGGTGAAGTCCCCGGCCCGCGCATGGCGGTTTCGGGTCCGGCGCTCGGCATCACCGGCGGGCACTGCGATTCCAATTCACTCAATCACGACTTCGACGAACGTGCCGATGGCGTGGCGGATGGTCCCTGGGCGGTTCGTGCCCAGGTGCGGAAAAACGTCAAGTACGACGTCGATCTGATCAAGTTCTGCGCCACCGGCGGGGTCTTCTCGAAAGGCACGATCCCGGGCCAGACCCAGTACACCCTCGAGGAAATGCAGGCGCTGGTTCGCGAAGCCCACACCCACGGCCGCAAGGTCGCCGCGCACGCCCATGGCACCGAAGGCATCAAGCTCGCCATCCGGGCCGGAGTGGACTCCATCGAGCACGCCAGCTATCTCGATGACGAAGCGATTGAAATGGCCATCGAACACGGCGCCTCGCTGGCCATGGACATCTACAATACCGAGTACACCCTGTCGCAGGGCGAAGCCAATGGGGTGCCGGAAGAAAACATCGCCAAGGAACGGGCGGTTGGCATCGCGCAACGCGACAGTTTTCGCCGGGCGGTGGAAGCCGGTGTGCGACTGGTCTTTGCCACCGATTCAGGTGTCTACCCGCACGGTGACAACGCCCGGCAGTTCTCGCGCATGGTGCAGTTTGGCATGACACCGATGCAGGCCATCCGCTCGGCGACGGTCGACGCCGCCGAATTACTGGGATGGTCCGACCGGGTCGGACGAATCGCACCCGGTTACTACGCCGACCTCGTGGCCGTGGACGGCGACCCACTCGCGGATATCAGCGAACTGGAGGACGTCGTGTTCGTGATGAAGGGTGGCGTGATCTACCGCGACGATTGAACGTCCGCGTCCGGCCCGGCAACAGGGTACCGTTCCAGTACCGGGCCCAACGCCTTTTTCAACGGGTCCAGGTGGTGCTCGAAGTGCCGCCACTGCTCCAACCCGGCGGTATAAATGGGCTGACGAACCTGCTCGGCGCTGGGCGTTCGCACGGCACGTTCGGTCTCCCAGAAGCGCAGGCACTGCTCTTCAAACGGCAGACGGCAATACTCCAGTAGCTCCCGAATGCGGTTTTCGGTGTCGGCCACCATGTCCTCGTACTGTACGCGCCATACCCGACCGGGCAGAACCTCGTCCCAGTGGTCCATCAAGATCACGTAATCCCGGTAATACTTGCCGATCTCCTCGAGGCCGTAGGTGAAGGTCTGACCGCGGGCGAACAACTGTTTGAAGCCGGAAAAACAGCAGGCCATGGGATGGCGCCGGGCATCGATGACCCGGGCCCGCGGCAGGATCAGGTGGATCAGACCCACGTGCTGGAAATTGTTTGGCATCTTGTCGATGAAAAACGGAGTGTCCGTGCGCTGTACCCGCGTGGTTTCCAGGTAGCGCTCCCCCAACTCCCGGCATTGCTCAGCCGTGAGATCTGCGAGTACTTCCGGGTAATTCGAAGCGGGATTCCTGCGCGATCTGGCGCCGAGTTTGCGCGCGGTCTGAATGATGTCCACCAGCTCGGCCGTACCCTCGACCTGTGAATGGCTGGCCAGGATCTGTTCCAGCAGGGTGGAACCCGCCCGCGGCAGGCCGACGATGAAAATCGGATCCTCGGCCGGACAGCCCCAGCCGTCTCGTTCGGCAAAGAAGTCCGCGGTCAGCGTCTTGATCTGCCGCGCCGTGTTGAACACATTGACCCGCATGTCGTGGCGGTGATTCACCCGGCGAATGGCATTACCGCGATGATAGTAGCGGAAGGCCTCGTCGTATTCGCCGCGGTCCTCCAGTGCCTTTCCCAGAGCGAATGCCAGGTGCGCCTGATCGTCGGGATCGCCGCCTTCGGTGGTGACCTGACCGCGCATCAACTCGATCTCTTCATCGGTGAAGCGATAGGTCTTGAGGTTGGCGAGACTCCAGTAGGCTTCGCCGATGGCCGGATTGATCCGAATGCAATTGCGGTAAGCTGCGATGGACTCCTCCACCCGCCCGACGGTCTTCAGGGTGTGGCCGTAATTCATCTGCGCGCGGGCCTGGTTGGGATAGTCCTTGAGCACCCGCTCGTAAATTTCCAGCGCCTCGGCATGCTCACCGCGCCGCACCCGGATCGTCCCCATCAGGATCAGGAAATTGGGATTCGCCGAATCACGCGCCAACAGCCGGCGCACCTGCTCGCAGGCCTCGTCCAGGCGATTCTGTCGAACCAGTACGACCGCGTAGTTGTGCCGCGCCAGGTGAAAGTCCGGCGCCAGCTCCAGACACTGCTCGAGCAGCGCCCGGGCGTCGTCGAACTGTCCCAGCTTCATGCCCACGTCGGCCAGCATTCGCAATGCCGACACGTCGGCGGGATGCTGCTTGAGGTATTCGCGCAACAGGCCTTCTGCCCTGGCGTAACGCCCGTCGCGGACTTCGTCCGCGGCCCGCACGAGGTCCGGATGTCTGGCTGCCGCGGCGAACTGCCGTTCGTATGCGGCGCGGCTTCCCTCCTCGTCACCGGCCAGGGCGAGCTGATCGCCCAGCGCGCGCCAGGCAGCCGCCTGTTCGGGTTGCAGCCGCACAGACTTGCGCAGGGCGGCGGTAGCCGGGCCCGCCTCTCCCAGCGCGCCCAGAACCAGCCCCCACTCCAACAGGAAACTCGGAGAATCGGCATAGCGTGTTGCCAGCGGCTCGAGAAGATCCCGGCTGGCCCGCACATTACCCTGCATGCGCAGAGCCGCCGCGAGAATGCGAATGGCCGGATCGGCCCCGGGCTGAACCGCCAGGATTTCCCGCGCCTGTCGCTCCGCCAGACCCGGATTATTCTTCAGCAGTGCGGCGGCATGGCGCAACGCCGTCTGCAGGTTTCCCATGGATTCGCTATTGGTTGTCGTCATGGCATGAACTTGCAAGCCTGATACTCAGTGGTTTAGATTGCCTGATCGGACTAAACCGGTCGGTCCATCGCTTGCCGATTGTGTCCGGAAGCGGGAGCATACTACTATACGAAGAATCATCAGGATTCGGTGCATCAATACCGAGACCAACAACTCTCACCGAGCACCTGATTAAAGTCCTGATGCGCAGTAGGTCTTTCGATCGACTCGGGCCTCCGGCCCGGCTATCGAATGGTGGGGAATAGCCGCAGCGTTACGAGGAGACCACGATGAAGCAGTTCTACCGAACGCCCCTGAACCAGGCCGTGTCCATGGCCCTGGCTGGCACCGCGATCGCAGCGACAGTCGTCGCACCCGTACAGGCCGACTCCTCGCTCGAGGAGGTCGTCGTCACCGCCCAAAAGAGAGCCGCCAATCTCCAGGATGTCGCGGTATCGATTCAGGTGCTGGGCACCGAGAAACTGGAAGATCTGCAGATCAAGGGATTCGAGGATTACATCCTGTTCCTGCCCACGGTGTCGTACACATCGAACGGCCCCGGCTACGGCCAGGTTTACATGCGTGGCATTTCGAGCGGCGGCGATGGCGTGCACTCCGGCTCCATGCCCAGCGTGGGTGTGTACCTCGACGAGCAGCCGGTCACGACCATCAACCAGATTCTGGATGTGCACGTTTACGACATCGCCCGTGTCGAAACCCTGTCCGGCCCGCAAGGCACCCTGTACGGCCAGGGCAGCCAGGCGGGAACGATCCGCATCATCACCAACAAACCGGTGATCGGAGAATTCCAGGGCGGCTACGACATCTACGCGGATACCGTCGATGACGGCGATCCCGGCTTTGGCATCGATGCGTTCGTCAACATCCCCGTGAACGACCGCGTGGCAATCCGCCTGGTCGCCTGGCACCAGGACGAAGGCGGCTGGATCGACAACGTTCCGGGCACCATCGAGTACGCCGCCAGCGGCATCGTGCGCGACAATGCCGCTCTCATCGAGGACGACTTCAATACGGTTGAGACCACCGGATTCCGGGCCCAGGCCAAAATCGATCTGAACGACCGCTGGACGCTGACTCCCGGCATCAACTACCAGACCCAGGACGCCACCGGCGTTTGGTTCGACAATGAGGGCTACACCGGCAACGAGCGCGAAGTTTCCCGATTCTTCCCGGATTATCAGGACGAGGACTGGTACCAGGCCTCGCTGACCCTGGAAGGCAAGATCGGCAATCTCGACCTGGTCTACGCCGGCGCCTATCTCGACCGGGATGTTGAAAACAGCTACGACTACTCGGGCTACGCGGAGTATCTGGAAGACCTGTACGGTTATTACGGTTACTACTGCCTGTACTACGATGCCCTCGGCGACTGCGCGGACGGTTCACAATTCGTCCACGGCGATGAGACCTTCGAGCGCTTCAGCCACGAACTCCGTCTGCAATCGGACCAGGATCAACGATTCCGCTGGATCGCCGGCCTGTTCTACCAACGCCAGGAACACCTGTTCGACCTGCAGTGGGTGGTGCCGGACATGAACCCGGCCGACTCCGTCGTGCAGAATGGCGTGTCCACCTGGCAGACTCATCAACAGAGGATCGACCGCGACAAGGCGGTGTTCGGCGAAGTGTATTTCGATCTCACCGATGCCGTGACCCTGACCGTCGGCGGCCGCTACTTCGAGTACGAGAACTCGTTGTTCGGTTTCAACGGATTCCTGCGCCACTGCACCGGCTTTTACGACGACAACGGCAATTTCGTTCAGGACAACGCCGGTGAACCCCAGTTTCCATGCTTCGATACCGGCATCGTGGATGACGTCGCCGACGGCGACGACACGTCGTGGAAAGGCAGCGTGGAGTGGCGTGTGGCCGACGACAAGCTGCTCTACTTCACCTATTCGGAGGGCTTTCGCGCCGGTGGCGTGAACCGCGCCCGGGTGCCCGGCATCCCGAAATACCAGCCGGACTTCGTCGAGAACTATGAAATTGGCTGGAAGACCCAGTGGGCGGGTGGAACCGTGCGCTTCAACGGTGCCGCCTACCTGATCGACTGGAAGGACTTCCAGTTTGGTTTCCTGGATTTCACGGTGTCCAACCTGACCATCATCCAGAACGTGGGTAATGCGCAGACGCGCGGTGTCGAGTTTGAACTCGACTGGCAGGCGACGGATCAACTGCTGCTCTCATTCTCCGGTTCTTACAACGACGCGGAACTCGAGGAAGCCTTCTGGCGCAGCGACCAGGACCGCCTCGACGGCCTGCCGCCGGACGCGCCGAAGGGCACACCCATGCCGTATGTGCCGGAATGGCAGTACACGGCGATCGGGCGATGGAATTTCGACGCTGGCTCCCTGCCCGCCTTCGCGCAGTTCGCGTTTTCGTATCGCGACGGTTCCTTCAACGATCTGGAGAGCACCAATTCGCGCCGCGACCGGATGGATTCCTACTCGGTCCTGAACCTGTCGACCGGCATCGAAAAGGACAACTGGAGCCTGACCCTGTACGCCAACAACGTCACCGACGAGCGCGGTCAGATCGATATCGGTGATCCGGGTTACTTCAGTCCCAGCGGCCTGGACTACAACACCAACTACATCAAACCGCGCAGCTACGGCATTCGCTGGGCCCAACGGTTCTGAATCACGACGTTTTTCCACAATTGCCACCAAAACGCCCGCATTCGCGGGCGTTTTTTGTGGCACCATGCGCACCTGTTTACCTGACCGAAAATCGAAGCTGACATGAACGAATTGACCACGGTGAAGATCAATCCGCCCTATCTGATCCTGATCGGCTCGGAAGACGACGCGACGTACGCAAAAACCGCCTTCGGCATCGTGCAGTGGCGCCCTGAACTCGTCGCGGGCCAGTTCCGGTTTCCGGGTTGCACCGTCGATCTCGGTGTACCCGACATGAGTATCGAAGATGCGGCCGCAGCCGGCGTGCGCAGCCTGCTCATCGGCGTGGCGCCGGTGGGCGGGTCCGTGCCGGACACGTGGTGGGCCGTCATGGAAGCAGCGGCTCGCGCCGGTCTGGACGTCGTCTGCGGCCTGCATGTCAAACTCACCGACCAGCCGGGCATCGTGGCCGCGGCGGAATCGTCCGGCGCGCGTCTGGTCGACGTCCGCGTGCCGCCCCCCAACCTGCCGGTTGGAAATGGCAGAAAACGCAGCGGCCGCCGGGTACTGATGGTGGGCACGGACTGCGCCATTGGCAAAAAGTACACCGCACTGGCCCTGCACCAGGCGATGCAGGAAGCCGGGATGAAGGCCACTTTCCGGGCCACCGGCCAGACCGGCATCATGATCGCCAGCCAGGGCATCCCGATCGATTCGGTGGTGGCGGACTTCATTTCCGGCGCCGCCGAACTGCTCTCCCCCGACAATGACCCCGACCACTGGGATGTGGTCGAAGGCCAGGGTTCGCTGTTCCATCCGGGTTACTCCGGCGTGAGCCTGGGCTTGCTGCACGGCTCGCAGCCGGATGCTTTTGTTGTCTGTCACGATGCCACGCGCACTCGGGTGGCGGGCTGGGAGCACTTTTCATTACCGTCACTGACCGAATGCATCGAACTGCACGTGGCGGCCGGCCGACGCACCAACCCCGACATCCAATGCGTGGGCGTCAGCGTCAACACCTCGCAGGTCGATGCCGCAGAACGCGAAAACTGCCTGCAACGCTTCGCCGACGAGACTGGCCTGCCCTGCGTCGATCCGCTGATCGACGGCTGCGCGCCGATTGTCGAACGCATCAACCAGCAATTTCCGGAGAAAACATGAGCATGAAGTACAGCGCCCACCTCGAAGAGTGGGAAATGCAGCAACCGTTTCGAATTACCGGTTCGGAGTGGACCCATTCCCGCGGCCTGGTGGTTCAGATCGCGCAGGATGGTTACCTCGGCCGCGGCGAAGCCCAGGGCGTTTTCTACCTCGGTGAAACCGCGGAATCGCTGTTTGAACAGGCGGAATCGGTGGCGAGCGAGATCGAAAAAGGCATCGACCGCGAAGCCCTGCAACGCCTGCTCCCTCCGGGCGGTGCCCGCAACGCCATCGACTGCGCGCTGTGGGATCTCGAATGCAAGCAGGCCGGCAAAACGATCTGGGAAATGACCGGGATCGAACCCGCGCCCGTGCGAACCGTGCTCACCATCGGCCTGGAATCCTCACCTGAAGCGATGGCCGAGAAGGCAGCCGCCGCGACTCACGCGCCGTTGCTGAAGATCAAGCTGGACGGCGACCGTCCCTACGAAAAACTCGCCGCCATTCGCGCCGCACGCCCGGACGCCGAACTGGTGGTCGACGCCAACCAGGGCTGGACACCCGAACTGCTGGTCGACGTGCTGCCCGGCTGCGCCGAACTGAACCTGGCGATGCTCGAACAACCCCTGCCCCGCGACGGCGACGAGTTTCTGGAAGGTTTCGAGTCCCCCATCGTTCTGTGCGCCGACGAATCCTGCCTGCACACCGGCGAACTCGACGTGGCGGCACGCCGCTACGGCATGATCAACATCAAGCTGGACAAGACCGGCGGCCTCACCGAGGCGCTCAAGCTGGCCAGAGCCGCACGAGCCGCCGGCCGCCAACTGATGGTCGGCAACATGATGGGCACCTCGCTCGGCATGGCGCCCTCGTTCGTGATCGCTCAACTGTGCGACTTCGTCGACATCGACGGGCCGCTGCTGCTCAAACACGATCACCCGAACGGTTTGGCGTACCGGGATGGTGTGGCCGAAGGATTTAACTCGGATCTCTGGGGATAGAAGCACCCGTCCGAGCCCGAATCCTGATACCCAACTTATTCAGCACCGCTGAATGCCAGAAACCTACAGGACAACCACCATGCGTCGAAACCGGATGATTCAATGGCGTTTCTTCACGCTTCTAGCCAGCGTGCCCATGGCCATGGCCCAGGCCGCGGAGTACCGTGACGTCAGCGACACTCACCTGCCACCGGACCTGCCACGCACCTGCATGGACGCCGCCGCGGCTGATGTCGACGGTGACGGGGATATCGATATCGCGCTGGCGAATGAGCGGGAAGCGAACATACTGCTGATCAACGACGGTCAGGGCCGTTTCGCCAGCGACCCGGACCGGATACCGCAAACCCCGCACGACAGCGAGGACACCACGTTCGCCGACGTCAACGGTGACGGCCACCCGGACCTGCTGTTCGCCAGTGAGGACAGCAAGGACAACGAGCTGTATTTGAACGACGGCAGCGGACGGTTCCGCAATGCCAGTGAAAACCTGCCGCTGAAGGGTCGTTCCAATGCGATCGATGTCGTCGACCTCAACGGTGACGGAGCCCTGGACATCGTACTCGGCAATTACGGTGCCGAAGGGGTGATGATCAACGACGGTCGCGGGCATTTCAGCGATCAGACGGAGTCATACTGGCCGAATACCGGCGGCGATACCCAGGATGTCGAACTGGCGGACCTGGACGGCGATGGCGACCTCGATGCGGTGCTGGCTGACGAGGGCCCCAACCTGCTCTATTTCAATGAAAATGGGCGATTGCTGGCGGCCCCGCCGGGCCATTTGCCGGTGCGGCACGACGAGTCGAGGGAATTCCGGGCAGCCGACGCCGACGGTGATGGCGACCAGGACCTGCTGCTGGTCAACATCAATATCGAATTCACCGGGCCGAAGGACACGCTGTTGTTCATCAACGACGGCAGCGGCCGTTTCTCGGTGGCACCGTCGGAAGATTTCCCGGCCGGCGACCGGGAGTTTTTCACGGTTCAGGTGGCTGACGTCGATACCGACGGCGACCTGGATGCCATTCTTCCGTCCTCGATGTTCGATCCGGATACGGGGGACTACCTGGTCTACCTCAACGACGGAAGCGGACGGTTCAGTCTCGCGGCAGCGGGCAGCATCCTGCCCGAGTCGGTCAACGACCGCGGAATCGGTTTCGACATCCAGGTCGCGGATTTCGACGGCGATGGCCAGGAAGACCTGTTCTTCTGTAACCGCGCCATACCCCGGACCGACCCGCTGGTCGGCGGTCAGTCGAGCCTGCTGTTGCGCGGCGGTGCGGGATAGACAAGACCTCGCCGCCCACGATGCTTCGTTCAACGGCCGCACCGCCCCATTGGGCAAATCTGCACCAAACTTCATTCGACGTTGCACCCACCGGGCTCCCGGGTCGACAATGACCCGCACCCGGTCGTTCGGCTCCCGGCCACACGGTAGCGGTAAGAGCGACCGGCCCCGGCTGGGATATGATGTCGGCACAAAATTGATGGAGACCCTGATGCGAGCAATCACGAGTACCCCCTTCCTGCTTTTGGCCTGGCTTGGCGTGGCCCACGTGGCCCCTGTCATGGCTGAGGAAATTTCTGCCTGCGAAGCCCTGGCCGAACAGGCCCCGGAAGCCACCGTGATTCACAGCGCCGAGACCGTGGCGGCCGGCGCCTTCATGCCGCCCGGGCCACAGGCTGCCGGCCCCGGGGCCCAGTATTCCGAACTTCCGGAATTCTGCCGCGTGACGGGCTCGATCCAACCCAGCGCCGATTCCGACATCCGTTTCGAGCTCTGGCTTCCGGCCGCAACCTGGAACGGCAAATTCCTGCAGACCGGCAACGGCGGCGCGGCAGGCGCGATCATCTACGATTCACTCGCCAACGGGCTGCAGCGCGGCTACGCCGTCGCCAACACCGATACGGGCCACCAGGGCGGCATGGGTGATTTCACCTGGGCCGTGGGACACCCCGAGAAACTGGTCGACTACCAGCACCGGGCCGTTCACGAACTGACCCGCGTGGGCAAAGCCGTCACCGAATCGCGCTATGGGCGCGCACCGGAAAAATCCTACTGGCTGGGCTGTTCGACCGGTGGGCGGCAAGGCCTCAAGGAAGCCCAGAAATACCCCGCCGACTACGACGCGATTATCGCCGGAGCGCCAGCCAACAATCTCCTGGCCCTATTGACACTGACCGCACATATTCAGCATGAAGTCGTTTCCAGCGGACTCGGCACCGAACAACTCAAGCAGCTTCAGGAAGCCGCCATTGCAGCTTGTGACGCCCACGACGGCATCGTCGATCGCCTGATCGCCCGGCCCGAACGCTGCACCTTCGATCCGTCCAGTCTGCAATGTGCACGCGCGGAGCAGGAAGACTGCCTGACAGAACCGCAGGTCGCGGCCGCACAGCGCCTTTACGCAGGACTCGTCGACGACGCGGGCAACGAGTTGTTTCCCGGCACCGGCCCCGGCAGCGAACGGGAATGGGGCGCTTACGCGATGCCCATGTTCCGCATTGGAACCAGCTACTTTCAAAACGTCGTGTACCAGGACCCCGACTGGGATCCGGCGTCACTGGATCCGGCCGCCGCTATTGCGCGAGCCGAGCAACTGGATGCCGGCGCCGCCAAGGCCATGGACCCCGACCTGTCCGAATTTGTCGCGAACGGCGGCAAACTGATTCTGTTTCACGGCACCACGGACGGGATGATCCCTTACCGCAACACCGTCAATTACTACGACTCCGTGATCGACCACCTCGGCGATGAAACGGCACAGCAACATGTCAGGCTGTATCTCGTGCCGGGAATGAACCACTGCAGTGGCGGTGAAGGACCATTCAACATCGACTGGCTGACCGCGCTGGAGCAATGGTCGGAAGACAACGTTGCCCCGGGCGCCGTGACCGGCTCGCATCCAGATGAGATTCCGGATTACTTCGGCATGGATGCGCCGCAACCGAGCCAGCCTTACAGCCGGCCGGTGTGCCCGTATCCGCAGGTCGCGAAGTACTCCGGCAGCGGTTCCCAGACCGACGCCGCGAATTTCAGCTGCGGCAGCCCCTGAATCAGGGTTTCGGCAAGGACCCGGACCACCTGCAGCGTCAATCCGCGCCCGAGGTTTTACGGCTGGCTTGTTGCGTGGAGATCAACGCCGCAGTGGCCTGGCCAGGTCGTTCTCCCAGGTCTCCAGCGCGGGCCGCGGATTGCCCGCGGCATTGATCAGGCCGGTCGCCTGCCAGTCACGCTGCGCGTCAGTACACATCGCGACCTCGCACAAGGCGTCGTAGTCGCGGTTGACGAAGTTGATCACGAATCGGTAGTCACGGCGGTCCGCTTCGCGCAGCACCCAGGCGAGCCAATCCTGCTGTTTCTGCGGGGTTCCTTCGAATGTCACGGTGAGTTCCGGGCCAATTTCGAACGTCTGCTCGGCCGCGAAGTATCCGGTTTCGGTAATCGCGTAAGGCCTGGAACTCAGTCCGGCCAGTTCCGTAAACAGGTTTTCCGGCAACGGCCCGGTCAGATGCCGCGTCAGATAGGGGTAGATGGAGATGCCGAAAATCTCGGTGTAGTCCTCGACATCCCGCAATGCCTGGCGTTGGGTGGCAGTATCGGTATCCGACCAATCGTCCAGCATGTCCGCCGCCGTAAAGGAAAGCATCAGAGTCAAACTGCGGTTCTCCGCGCGCAGAGTCTGATAAACCTGCCGCTGAAACTCGACGTAATCAGCCCAGTCCCGGGGCGCCAGTTTGCGTAGCAGGTTGACCTCGATCCCGACCACGAGGATGTCCGGCGTGAACACTTCGATCACGACGCGGGCATGGTTCAAAAACGCCTGCAAAACTTCAGGTGTGGAAAAATCCACACTCGACCAGGGTTCGCCCAGTACCGCCAGCGGCTGGGCCCCCTCGTTGCCGAGATACGGCGCCAGTCCATTGCGGTCGATCGAAATCGGGGTAATTGACACCAATCGGTGGTGCCCCGATGGAATGCGCTGCAGGTGCCCTGTCCATTCGCCCTGAACGGCCGAAGGATAGTTGTCGAAATTCGCGCCCACTGCGCTGACTTGCCCCCCGTGAAGTTTCACGATGTGGGCGACGAAAGCGAGGCCCAGCTCGGTGCCCGGGAATTCGCCGTCGCTGTACAGCCGCACCAGGGGGCGGAACAGCCGGTCAACGCCCGCAGGGCGCCGGTGACGATTTCGGTGATGATCGACAGCTACTGCGCCGTCGAAAGGCGTTCCACCGCGCGCATCAGCACGTCCGCGCGTTACCCGGCCGGAGCCGTGGTCACGGACAATTCGCTTCCCCTGTTCAGCCCTATCCCTGAGTCACCGCACGGTTGGTGACGGACCCATCTAATTCCCTCGACACACGCGGGGCACCGTACGCCGGCCCACTTGGGCGCAGACCTCATGGCGGTCGGTATGCGATCCGCCGAAACGAGCGGGCACAGCGACAAACCGCACGGCAACGGCATCCGGCGGGGCTACACTTTCCTCATGAAACCCGGCGGATGGCTTCTGCTGATCGTGGCCGGCGTGTCACCCGGAACCGTTGCTTCCGCGGAACCAACGGCCGGCACGCCGATCGCACCCGTGCGCGACAGCTATCCGCACCTGTCGCCGGACGGCGGGCGAATCGTGTTCCAGTCGAACCGCAGCGGGTCAAACCAGATCTGGGTGATGAACCAGGACGGGTCCGGCCTCGAGCAACTCACGCACCGGGGCGGCCAGGGCGCAGAAACACCCCGCTGGTCCCCCGATGGTTCCAGGATCGTCTACGCCGCCTATCTTGGGCCCGACGACAATGATGTCTTCGTTATGGATGCCGACGCCGGCAACCCCCGCCAGGTCACTGACGGTCCCGGATACGACGATCACCCGGCATGGTCGTTCGACGGCCGTCGGATCGTATTCAACTCCGACCGCGATACGCCCGACCTGTCCGCTCCCTGGCACGAGCGTTATCACGACATCTGGTCGGTCGAACTCGACGACTCCGGTCAGGCGAAAAACCCGGTACGCCACACCGACTGCCGAAGTGTCTGCACGTTTGGCAGCCTGTCTCCGGATGGGCGGTGGTTGCTGTACCGGAAAGTGGACGACACGCCGGGCCTCAACTGGTGGCTCGAAGCCGGCCCGCGCAACTCGGAAATCACCATCGCCCGGCCCGACGGCGGCGGCGCCCGGCTGGTGGCCAGCCACCCCGCCTTCGACGGCTGGCCGGCGTGGTCTCCCGACGGCGAATGGATCGTGTTCGCCTCGAACCGGGCGGGCCCGAAGCTCACCGGGCAGGTGTGGCGGGTGCGGAAGGACGACACCGGCCTGCAACAGATCACATCGGGCGACTGGGCCCACGTCCAGCCCGCCTGGGGCCCCGACGGGACCTCCCTGACCGCCTATCGCCATCACGAGACCGAAGCGAGCGAGTACGGCAGTGTCATTGTGATTACCCTCCCGAAGACAGCCGACTGAGGGGTTGAGAACCGGCGGCCCACTGCCCACTCGACGATCCGCGATTGACCGATACCGGACCCATCGAGACCTGCCCGGATTGTGGTGGGAAACTTCGGGTCATCACATGAATCGAGGAATCGTCACTGATCCGCACGATTCTCGGCCATGTACGGTCGCGCGAGGCCGTAGCCTCCCTCCGGGCACGGGCGCCGCGGGCTGAGTCACCGCAGGCGCTGAATCGCACTTGAACCGCATGGGCATGTTGCTCAGGGCGTCGTTCGCCTGGGTGCCGGGAGTGGAGGTTTCCGGGGCCTCGATTGCACCTTCGGGCGCGGATCCCGTTGCGTAAAGGGCAGTACCCAGGTCGCAGCAACACCGCTTAGCCGGCCTTACGCCTTTGCCGATACATCGTTACATCAGGTAATGGGTGCTTAATTCGTCCTATCCGCCCACTGTCGACCGTTTCGCTAGCCAGGCGTCACCGGGCTATTTCGCCTTGTAGGTGAATACGCTGCCGCCCTTGCACTTGTTGTTGACCGTTCCAACGTAGGAATCCAAGCTGGTTTTGGCCGTGCAGAGCGTGTCCTGAATGAGAATCTCAACCCAGTCATTGCTCTCGCCCACGGTGTACTTGATTTTCAGCCGGTCGACCTTGGCCGAGGTTCCCTGTTTCATCGAAAACGTCGCTGACTGACCTGCCGGAATGGTTACCGGCGGCTTGGATTTCCACTGCATCGACTGACGGTTTTCGATATCCCGGTTGGTAAGGTCGACATCGAGCTTGTTTTCTATCGTGGCGGTCCACGCAGCAGCCATCTGCGGAAAACTTACCGTGGCTGCCAGGGCCAGCAGCACAATCAGATTGCGCCCCCTGGCCGATATTAAGTGCCTGAACATGCTGCACCTCCCGAGTTGGACATGTACCCGTGATCTCTGGATGGGACCTCGGAGTGGATGGAACCACGCCACCCACTCCGGTTGGCCAGTTACTTGATGGTGAAGTTGCGGTGGTGGGCGCCGGTATCCGACTTGTGAAACTGGATATTGGTGGTTCCAGTGTTCTCACACTTGGCTTCATCCCAGAAGCGCTGACACTTCTGGTCCGACTTCTGGGACGAAAAGCTCACCTTGCACTCCCCCAGAACAATGCCTGACTTGCCGATCACGTTGAACTTGTAGTTACCGTCACAGTAGTCGGTATTGTGGAGGAAGTTGTAGGAACCCGTTTCGGCATAGCCAATTTTGGAATCGAAAGAAGTTGATTCTTCTTCGTTCAGGTTCGTGTGGTTTCTGGCTACCTTTTCGATGGTAAACGGGGCATAGGTCTCGTTGCCCATCGCGATGCGAATAGTATAGCCCTGGGCCGCCAGGGCATTGTTGGCAAACAGGACCAGCGCGATAGCACCGGCAGTGGCTAATACGATTTGCTTACGTGCTTTCATTGCTTTCTCCTTCGAAAATCAGTCCAAGAACGCCAATTTCGGCTTCTCAGAACCTTCAAGCGAATTTCGAAAGAGATTTATGCCAAACAGAGGGAAATGGCGCTGGCTGAGTGATTCGAAAACTCAGCCTACTTAGCAAGACTTTTCAGGATTGGTCCAGCCGGTTGTGTTCGGCGAGCGTTGTTTATACTAGGGGAACCGCAAACCAACCGGAGGTCAATAATGCGCACGTTTTTCCTTGCGCTGTTTCTGAGTGTTTCAGGTAATATTTTTGCCGCAGTTTTCGCGGTAACCAACACCGGGGATTCCGGTCCGGGCAGCCTGCGCCAGGCCATCCTGGACGCGAACTCTGCCGGCGCTGGCCCCCACGACATCCTGTTCACAGGATCGTACCCCTTGTTCGGGACCATCCAGCTCCAATCGAACCTGCCGATGGTAACGGCCAGCGAAGTTCGATTCTTCGGTTATCCCAAGTATCCAGTCATCGATGGAGGCGCGAACCACTCCATATTGGTCAGCGATATTGGTGTGTCCTTGCAGGTTGAAGACATGAATTTTCAGTTCGGTGTGCGAGAAAACGGTGGCTGTATCGCAACCGACCACGTGACCGGCTCCGGCAACCTGGTTGTCCGCCGCTCGGTCTTTACCGGCTGCCTTGCAAACGGCGCCGTTTTTGCGGGCGGCGGGGCCATTTACTGGAACCAACAGCCTCCATCGCTGGTGCTGATTGAAGATTCCGGATTCATCAGTAACACCGCTTCTTCGAGCGATGTCGCCAATGAGCAGCCGCGGGGTGGAGCGCTGTCCATGTCCAGCGCCGCGATCATTCGCCGTTCAACATTCCGTGACAACGCTGTTCACTCAGCCGGTTCTCGCGGCGGTTTCGGCGGAGCAGTACATTTGACGACCCCCGCAAGCGCCATCAGTGAAATCGATGGTTGCACCTTCGACTCCAACTCGGTGGACACTGCGGTCACTTCGCTCGGCCTTGGTGGCGCTGTCTATGCGTCGCACGAGACCTTCGGCCTGACACAGATTCAAAACAACTTTTTCAATGAGAACAGTGGACGGTCCGGCGGAGCCGTCTACGTTTCCCAGTATACGGCAAGTGAAAACGCTTTCATGGAGGCCGAGAATAATACCTTTGTTGGAAACGAGGCTACCGTTTCCGGTGGAGCGCTACACGCCTTCGATATCGATATATCCCTGCGCCACACCACGTTCTATTTCAATGACTCCCCCGGCGGCAGTCACCTCTATCTCGATGATGTAGAAGTTTCTCCTTTTGCGCATAACGTGTTGGCTGAAGCGGCAACGGATCCCGCCTGCGACCTTACAGACACAATATTTCCCAACGGTGCGCCGGTTGCCGCCAACCTGTTCGAACAGGAATGCGGTGTTTTGTCGTCGATGGGTGGCTCAATCAGCAATAACCTGTCCGTGCTGGATATCAACACGACCGGTGGAGTTGGCGTCGTGATATTCGAGCCGGGCGAGGACCCGATCGATGGTGGCACACTGGATGGCAGCAACTGCCGAAACTCGGATGCGCGCGGCAATCCTCGTCCCGTCGATGGCGACGGAGACGGAATCACCGCTTGCGATGTTGGAGCCTACGAAGTGCCTGAAATGCCGTTCTTCAAGGACGGTTTCGAAGGCTAGTCTTCGTCGACTGGCGACACCCAGGGTGGCGGCACGGGCTCACTTTTGTGAGCCCCCCTTTAGTGAGCAGACTGGAAGGTGATCGATGTACGCATCGGACCCTCCTGTTCCGCTAACGGACGAGCTACCGGCCGGTGCGCACGCTGCAGCGCACCCGGTTGGATGTTCCTTTGGCCTCCCACATGAAGACGTTGCCGGACTCGGCTTTGACATAACCGTCATTGCTGCCTGCCTTGCGGTAACGCCATCCCGTCGCCCCCCCTTTGTCATACGACACCTCGACCGCGGCACAATGGTGGCGGGTCTCGGACCCGCCGGCCGCGACCGATTCGATCTTGCTGCGAATTTCGAATCCCTGGTTGTCCCTCAGGTACTTCGCGGACGTATCGAGCGTGTCTTCGACGTGGCCGATGTTGAACGTGAAAATGACGCCATGCTTCTCGTCGGCGATGTTGCTCGTGTGCCGGGACATCTTGACCCAGTTCTTGCCCGGGAATCTCACCTGAAGGGTCACGCTGTCGAGCTTGTAGGCGGATGCGCCATAGACCGCGTAATTGAAGGCATTGACGCCGTAACTGCGCACGAACTTATTGCACGTTGCGTACCCCGTGGCGTTGTCACCACCGCAGTTGAACTCTTTCTTGTTGAACACGGATTCCGCCTGAGCCAAGTCGGGCGAAGAAAGAGCGAAACCGAGAATAGCGAGCGCCGAGAGAACAGAAACCCGGGTCATGACACACCTCCAGTCGGATGAAAGGGCTGATATCCGCTAAAGCGCAGCTCAACCGAAGAACATGCCATGCCAATGCCGTTGGATGGGATGGCGGTGGCATTCATATTCCCTGGAATTCGCTTGTGAAAGTGAGGCACCTGGTCGCCGAACGGCACGAACATGCGACTTCCGGGTCTCGCCGACACAACACACTGGAGGTCGATATGTCACTCGTGAAAGACACCAACCGCCCGAGATCCCGGCTCGGTGCGAAACGCATGATCACCGCGGCCGTCCTGGCCACGATGCTGAGCCCGGCGGCCGAGGCCGGCTCGTGTACCTATACGTCGCGGTCGGGCACCATCGGGAGTTCCAGCAAACCCGCTGCGGAAACGACGGTCGTCAACGCGATGTCGAGCGAGACGCTCAAAATCGAGATTTATCGTGGCGACACACAGAAATGGACGAAATTCCTGAAACCGGGGGAGAAAGGTTCATTCACCACGCATTTGTCGAAAAGCGGCGGATCCGCGACATTGCGAGTACAAATCTATTCCGAGCTGTCTTCGTTCAGCAAGGAGTGCAGCTACCGGATGCGGAATACCGGTAATGACGACCTCGTGTGGACCCTGCCCACCGGCGCAGAGTCCGTCTGCCCGGGAACGGGCATTACGACCTTCTCGGTCGCCTGCGAGAAATCGTTCAACAGCGATCACCTGAAGTACAAGACCCGCTTCACCTTGTCCGACGCGTGATCAGCGGACGGCGATATCGGATTCAGGAGCGGCGGGCACGCGCGGGCCGACAACGCCGTGCCCGGCACGGACGCCGCCGGCTGAGTCACCGCAGGCGCTGAATCGCACCTGAACCGCATGGGCATGTTGCTCAGGGCGTCGTTCGCCCGGGTGCGGGGAGTGGAGATTTCCGGGGCCTGGATTGCGCCTTCGGGCGCGGATCCCGTCGCGTTATGGGCAGTACCCTGGTCGCAGCAACTCCGCTTAACCGGTCTTACGTTTTTGCCGATACATCGTTCATCAGGTAATAGGTGCTTGATTATTCGTCCTATCCGCCCGAAATTACTGTTCCTGGCTATTTGTCCCAGTCCTTGAATGCATCTGCGTCCCAGCGTGCATCTTCGGCCGCATTCAGTGCCTGCTCGCGCATGCAATTTTTGCATTGCGGATACCCTTCACGAGGGTACACGCCGTTGTTGCTCGACATTCTCGGGTGCTCATCCACTACAAAGTTCTTGAACCCGCCGGGGTCTTTCCTGCCGCAGGTGTGGCACCCATTTTCATAGCCTTCCTTATTGATCGCACGCTTCTCTGCTGCCGTCCAGCGGCGATGACTGCCCTGACGTAAAGGAGTCGGGTTTACTGCATACGGGCCAGGTGTGATTCCGTCATTTCTGATGTGATGACAATTGTGTACCAGAACCCCGGCTTCGCCAGCAAAATAGTTTTCCGTATTTTCAACCGCCACGTTGAAGACCGGCGTTTGCTCTTTGACATTTTCAATGGACGACACGGTAAGCCATGTACCGAATATCGTAATGACCCCATCACCCCGCACAATGTCCCTGGCCTCTACCCAGCCCCTGTTTCTGATCCAGACCGGGTGCTCATTCGTGATTGCCAATGAGCCGGCAACTTGCTGGTTCAAATCCGTGAACTGGATCAACAGGTGTTCGGAACTGTCGCGGGTATAGCTCTCGAGTACCTCACGATATTCAATGTCAATCGGTGTCGCTGGCGTCGAGGCCAGCAAATCACCGGCATAAACATCCTGAATTCTGCGTAAGCCGGCTTCTGTATATATGGGTGTGTTTTCAGCGAAACTGCAACGACCGATCTTCTTCGGCCGCTTCGGGATGTTCTTGAGCACGCCCTTGGTCAGGATTTTCCGGCCCGCGCCGGCCGGCGTAATCATCGATACGGTTTCCACCGACGCAATCTGGTTGTCTACAAACTGGTTGGCGGAATACCGAATCTGGGCTGGGTCGTTCGAGAACATCACGCGATTGATGTGATAAGGGCTGGTAAATGTTCCTACTACAGCGCGGCCGCCGGTCATCA
Source organism: Elongatibacter sediminis (assembly GCF_037892215.1). NCBI lineage: Bacteria > Pseudomonadati > Pseudomonadota > Gammaproteobacteria > Chromatiales > Wenzhouxiangellaceae > Elongatibacter > Elongatibacter sediminis. Next base: position 472,157 of record NZ_JAZHOG010000002.1, read on the forward strand.
CCATGCCGCCGGCGATCTGATACGGCATGGTCGCGGTATTCAGCATGGACCAGCCCGCGCCACTCCAGTCGCCCTGCAACGCCAGCCCGCCCGGCGTATTGTTCATCCAGGTATCCACCGGATTCATGGCGGCATCGGCAGTAGCCCACAAAGAATCGGTAAAACCACTCCATTTCTGACCGATCAAATCGCCAAGAATCTGCCCGCGTTCGCCAAATGACACTTCGAGTTCGGAACCGAATTCCACATCGGTACCATCTCCGAGCTGAGCGCTGCTTGGCGTGTCTTCCGGTGTCTCGCCATCCATGATGAACAGCGAGGTTGCGCCAGACGGGTTGTCTTCGAGGTTTATCTGAGTGCCTTCGGCAAAGTGTTCGACCGATTTTACGTCTGCGGTTTGCAGTTGACCGTCACCTTCCCGCCAGGAGACAAAACCGTCGCTGGGTTCATAAAAAATCTCAGTATCCCATCGATAGCCATCCAGATCCGCAGGATTGCTGGTGGTCGGGTCAGAACTGCCGGGTTCCGTTGCGCTCGCGCCTTCCGAGTCCGACGCATCCACCGAACTCCCACCTGACTCCTCGCCCGAGGCATTGGAATCGTCGGTGGCGCACATGGCCGTTACGGGGCAGCCATCATTACCCCAGCCCGGGTCTCCGAAGGGGGCATCGGAATCATCGCCTGTCGGCCAGCCGCCAGGCTGGGTGTTGGGGGGGACGAAGGAGTTGCCGCCAGAACTGCCATAATCGGATGCGGATATGGCGAACAGTCCCATCGGATCGCTCAGGTTGACCGGGTCGCCATGGACATAGCCATAGCGGTTAAACCCACCACGCAGGCCCGCCGGGTCGCGGCTGAGGAAACGGCCACTGGCCGGGTCATAGCCCCGGTAGCGTGAAAAATGCATACCGGTGGTGGCGGCATACGAGGCCATGCCGTGGAAAGTGAAGTCACTGATATCGGGGTCATGCGAGAGCGCTTTATCCAGTGGTTCGCCAAAGGCATCACGCGCCGGCAGGTTCCCGCCCGCTCTCCGCCTCAGGCTGTCCTGTTGGTCATAAACGGCCGCCTCACTGTTGCTGCCGGCAGCGCCTTGCCGGATTACCTCATAGACGAACCCGCCGTCATCAGAAACAAACAGGCGGTGGCTGCCATCCGCGCCGAGCGAAGCCAGAGGCAACTGCGAGTAGTCCTGGCGCCACAAATCGATCATGGGTTTACGCTGTCTGCTTTGGATCGCCGCCCAGCTAATGCCGTCGCTGTCCCGAAAGAAGCGCAATCTGTTTTCGGGAGTGGCCACAGCGCGAATCAAGCCGCTGGGCAGGCGATCAAACTGCCGCCCGTACTGATCCAACCTGACATTGCCGAAGGCATCGTATTTCAGATCCTCACCATTGGCGGCGACCAGGCGATTGTTCGTGATGGTTGCAGCGAAATGCTGGTTCATACTGCCAGAGTGCTCAATTTGCTTGGTCAGCAGGTTGCCAGCCAGGTCCCACTCGTAATGAATACTCAGTTCCGGGTTGGATTTGTCCTCGCGCTGCAACCGGCCCTTGCCGTCGTATTCATAATCTGTAGCAACTTCCTGACCCCCGGCCTGCCAGTATTCATGCACCAGACGGCCCAGGGCGTCGAAGTCGTTGCGTACTTCAGTCTGGTTGCCATCAGTGTACTGATCGATTCGGCGCGTTTGCCGACCGGAGAGGTCATAGGTGAATCTGACTTCAGTATCATCCGCCAGCACCAGGCCAGTGACCTGGTCGCGACCGTTATGTTGCTTGATGCTGGCGTACGTGTGCCCGATATCATCATCAACCGCGAGCAAGCGATAATCAAAGGGGTTGCCATAGCGGTAGGCGATGCGGTTTCCGGCGGTGTCCTGCACCGCCTGTACCACGCCATTGCCGTAGTACAACCACTTCACCGTGCCTATCGAGCGTCCCTGCAAGAACGTCTCGCGACTCGCCAGTTGCCCCGTGTTCGTGTACGCCCAGTCGTGCCTGACCTGAGCCCGGCCGTTATGCTGGCTGATGGTCCGTGCAGGCCGGCCATAAGCGTTGAAACGATAGAATTGCCGGGTCTCCACATCACCGTTGGTCATGATCTGCTGCTTGACGATCTGGCCATTGGTGTTGCGTGAGTAGAATGTCTGGCGCAACTGCCCGCCCGCTTCCAAATCCTGGCGGGTGACGTCGGGATAAGCCGCCTCCCGATAAAAGGTGATCGACTGCTCGGGATAGGTTTCCTGAGCCAGCAAACCATCGTCATCATAGTCATAAGCGATGGCTTCCACCGGTGATTCCAGGAGGCTCAAACGTCCGGCATTGGTGTAGCTGTAATCGACCGCGTACAGGTTGTCGCCTACCGTGAACGCAGCCGGGCTGTCCGGTCCCGCAATCTGCGCCAACCGCGAGACGTTATCGTGATAGGCATAGCGGGTTTCGCTCAGCGTTTGGCCGCTGGCATCTTTCATCCGCCGGGCAGCCAGCAACGTGCCGGTATAGTCCTGTTGCATTTGGCTGCCATCGGGGTATTCAACGACCACCGTCTGTTCCCAGGCATCCAAATACCGGGTGGTTGCCGATTGTTCGCCATCGCTTACCGTGATGGCGTACAGGCGATCATCCCGGTCCGGCCATTCGACGGCCGAGGCGTACTGGTACTGGAGCTTACCGCCACCGGGAATATCCTGGCTCGTGACACGGCCACGCCAGTCATAAGTGGTGACAGCAGAATACCCTTCGGGATCCGTGCTGCGGTGTACGTTCAGATTGCTGTCGTAGGCGCGTTGATATTGCTCACCATCGGCGTCGGTGATCCGCTCCAGTAAACCAATAGCGTTGTAACCGTATAGAACCACAGCCTGTTGGCCCTCAACCGGCCATGCGGTTCTGGCCACCAGGCGATGCCCAGAATCATAATCGTAGGTAAAAACGGTCAGAGGATCAGTTGCATTCAAGGAACTGAGGCCTGACTCGACGCGCAGCAGCATGTCGAAGCGGTCATGGCTCCGCCGGCCCCATACCCCATCGTCGTAAACGCCGGTCTTGCGGCCCCCTTCATCGTAGATCGAGGCTTCAATTAACCAGCCTCCGAGATAATGCGCGGCCGGTTTGCCGGAATAGGTGTATTCCCAGGTTTGAACCACACCATCGGCATCGGTTTCACGGGTCAGATGGTTGCGGCCATTGTATTGGTAGTCGGTTTGCTCGATACCGCCGATGGTTTTGCGTGAAAGACGGTCGTAAAGGTCGTACTCAAAACTGGTGATTACACCGTTCTCGTCGACAATCTGCAGTGGCTTTCCATGAATTCCGTAGTCCCGCTGAATACTCAGTCCAGCTACGGTCTCCTCGGTGATCTGACCCAGGGTTCCTGCCAGCTGTTCGCGCTGGTTGAGGTTCTCATCGGTGATGGTTATTCGTGGCACCACTTCACTGTCATGGTACTGCCATTGCTTGAGCACTTGCGAGGCACCGTTGCCACTGGCCGTTTGTGCGATCGGACGTCCGCTGTAATCAAACCGGGTTATCTGTTCGCTGCCGTCGGCAAAACGCACCAGGTTCTGGCGCCCATTGGCATCGTATCCAAACTCCTGGCGCGCGGTGCAGGTCTGGCTGCTGACATAACTCTGTCCGTTAAACGTCCAGCACTCGAAGGCCTGTGCGTATTCTCGTGAAGCGAGTCGATTGTAGCTGTCATAGCTGAAACGTTCGGTCACGCCGCCGGGCTGTTCGATGGTGATGAAGCGCCCAAAGGCATCAACCGTCTCACTGGTTTGCGGCAAGCCGTCAACAGTCTCGCTTTTTCGCAGCGTGGTGAACTCGGTTCTAAATACCCTGCCCAGCGCATCGGTTTTGCTTTCCCAGCCCGGCCCGCTGGAAAACCAGGTGGTCAGCCATTGAGGGCCATCCTGCAGTGGCGTGTGGGCCGGATGTTGGGCAGCAAAGACATCACCGAGTTCATCATGATGATAGGTACTGACCCTGACGATCTCGTCATTGAAATATGGCTGCGCCTGGGCAATACGATAGCCATCGTGACTCCAGGCCTGCCACTCCGTTACCAGTTCGGTCCCGGGTTCACAGAACACATCGTCGATGTGCTGCGGATGGGGCTCTCCGTCATTTCGACAGAGCAGTTTGCGCGTCAATCGCCCGAACTCGTCTAGGTATGTCAGCTCAAGCTGGCCATCACTTCGCAGTCGAGCCATGCGCGGCTCCCTGAATTCAGAATCCGCAATGATCGCAAGTTCATCGTCCTGCAGGGTGTAGATGGTGCTGTCGGGTGTGTTCCCACCGGCCGAAAAATCGGTGCGGTACAAACGGTTGAAGCCGTCATAAGCAAACGTGCTGGACGAGGTCAGCCACTGTTCGCCCTGTTTGCGGCATAAACCATCATATTGGTGATACCGGGAACGCCCGACGGGATCTATGTGTTCCACCGCACCGCAGATATCGTCGTATTCCCAACCTGCCTGCCCGCCGTCATTGGCGGTAGTGCTGACCAGCCTGCCGTGTTCGTCCCAGGCATACCGTTCCTGGTAACAGGAATGATCATCGATGCCGCACCGTAATACGGTTTGCGCGTTGTTGAATCCGGCTGGGTCAAAATCCGAGCGCTTGAGGCGGCCAAAACGGTTGCCTTGATGATCGCTCACGAGCACTTCGCTCAGTCGATACCAGAATCCTGCGCCGACTTTTTCCCAGCCATACTCACTGATTCGGTCATCACTGAGCAGGCTTGTGTCCTGGTATTCGTATTCGCTGTCCAGCCGTCGGGCAGCATGGTCGTAGAAATAGTCGGTAATGAACTCAACGAGTTCAGTATCCCCCTCGTGGGCGCGCCCGGGTTGTTGGGGCACGATCGGCAGAGGGATGTTTTCCGGTGGTTTCCAGCGAAAGTCCGCCGGGTTTCGCTGCCAGCGCTGCTGCAGAGACTTCTGCCACTGGGTTTCCAGCAACGGCCTGTCCACCTGGCCGCTGATGACGTAATCGGAAATATTCGCAGATTCCACTCGCAGCGGCTTTGCCTCCTGCGCCTGCTTGAAACTCATGCTGCGCATGCGATTAATGGTCGCCCGGTGGACTTGGCGTTTGACAGCCGAGGGTGTGTTTTTGTCGCCTGGGCGATCACGAACCATCAGCCTGGGTGGCTTGTCATCGAGAGGCTGCTCGATTGGAACAGAATTGCTCCACTGGTGAAATGGCTTCTCGACAAGCCAGATGTCGAAAATTTCCGGTGCCAGGGTAAAACCTTTTCCCAGGCCCTCATCAGGCGAATAGTCATGGCAACGGGTAACAAGCTGGTCCAGCGATTGTGTTTGGTTGCCATTGGCATCAGCTGCGCCCAGCTGGTACTCACACTTACGTATTAGCGGGCTGAAATAGGGCGGCGCCAGGTTATAGCTGTAGCCACCGGAGTCATTGCGGTTGCCGAAAAGGCTGACGGTTACATGCTGCAAAGACCCGTCAGTTCGCAGTCGAGCACCGTATTTCTGCAAGCCGATCCGGGCGGGTTCGGTGTAATACCCATGGATGGTTCGCCCCCCGCGCTCATTGAGAAGTTCGGCGTGGGCGAAGCCGCGGAATTTTCCGTAGCTGGCCACGCCCTCTGCATAGCGATACGCTCGTCGCCCGTGCGCACCTTCAGACTCGTTTAACACTTCCAGGTTAAGCGGCAAATCCGGGTTGGCGTGCAGACCCTCGGCTGAGAAGCCCCATGCCAGCTGCTGCTTGCCGCCGAAGGGTCCAGTCGATGACAGTGTTCTTCCGCGGCTGCTTTGCTTGGTGTTCAGTGCCAGCTTGGTACTCCACGCCTGGGTGCCTGGGTAGCTTTGCGTAGAGATAACAGAAATGGTCAGCAGGTCGACAAAACCGTCGCCGTCAAAATCACCGAAGGCCTGGTGGTCGCCAATACTCCTTGTCGGCAGAATTTCGAGATCCGCAGGCAGTCTCTCGTCGTTGGACAGGAAATAACCGTCAGACAGGCCACGGTCATAGGCCAGCACGGCCGGCTCGGCGAATCTGGTGTCCAGCTGCAGCATCAGTGCGGAGTAATGGCCGCGGTCCGGATTGAAAGGACTGAGGCGGTGCTGATACCAGTTCTGGATCAGCCAGCCGCTGGATGAGCTGCGGGCCGAGATCGGGCTGGAGTTGTTGCCACCGCTTGAAGAGGTGGCGCGTTTCATGAACGTCACGTTACCGGACAATTTGCCCGGTCTCGTTTGGGTGAACGTGTCGCCTGACCCGAGAATAATACCGGGTTCGAGATCCAGATCGAGGTCCGGGTCGATGACAATATCCGGTCCGTCGTCATCACCACCTGAGTTCGGTATCGCCCAGCCCTCGCTGTATTCCAACAGCGGGTGCCCAGCGTGAATTCCGCTGGCTATGAAGGACCCGTCGCCCAGACCGTAATGAACTTCGGAATAGAGGCTTTCCTCAATCGGATACCAGTAGCTGACCGCGTCGTTTGCCGTCTGACCGCTCCACGTGTAACAGCCGTGCATGCTGTACAGAACGTCAAGTACGCCATCGCTGTTGAAATCACCGAAACGGGCAAACTTGGACAGGTTGGCGGGTTCGGAGTCGAATTCACTGAAGTTTTCCGGCGGACCGATAAACTCGCCCCGGCAGGCTGCGATCGGCAGTCGGTTCAGGGTGATGTTATCGATCTCAATTTCTGTCGCTCGGGGTTCGAGAGTGGCCGCATGGAAGTTGGGGGTGGATGCAGTGCTGGTGCCAATAATTTTCGTCCACCCATCTGGCAGGCTCTCCTGATCCAGCGGCATCGCGAGTTGTTTCTTTTCAGCCCAGTCGAAATGCGGTGCGTGCCGGCTATTGGCCACCCATCGGGTCTTGTTGGCTCTGGGGCACAAGTCGGTTTGCTCATGCACGACCCGAATGAGATCCTGATAACCGTCTCCGTCAACGTCACCGAGTTGACCGTAGCGAATCTTGCATGCGTCCAACTCGGGAATTGCCCGGGTCACGAACCGGTCTCCGCCACGATGACTGACCAGGCTGATATCACCCAGCTCTTCTTCGTCGGCGTCGCTGCTTTCTACCAGCAGGTCCAGACGGTAGTCGTTATCGAGATCGGCAAGCAGGTAGCCTCGGCCATGGCGGACAAACGCTCCGTCCAGATGCGTGTTCAACTCGTCGTTCCAGGCCTGGATCAAGTCCAGGTCATCACCAGTGGCCTGATCGACACCAACAAAGCGCGCTTCATCCTCTGGCTTGGCGAGGTAAACCCGGTGGAAATTGCTGCACAGCAAGCCAGAACAATGCCAGGCGAGCACCACCAGATCAGTGACGCCGTCATCATTTAGATTGGCGCCCTGTGGAAACACCAGATGACGGACGCTGGCACTATCGCTGCCCGGGTTTGCCACCACTTGCAGCGGTTCAGCAGCAGTAATGTCCGGCCAGCCGGCCTGCTCTGTATCCACTTCCAATACGCGAATGTCACGGTACACATTGCCATCGGCAGCTTTGCGTTCAACCTTCCACAAAACGCTGTTGGGGAGTTCCGGATTATCCGGTCTGTCATCCTGATAACTCAGGTGATAGTCCGAATAAAGCAGGTCGTCCACCCACGACTGAATCTTGCTGAGGCGGTGGCTGAGAATGGCAGGCACTCCACCGGATGCATCGAGGCGTGGATCGGGGCGGTACTCATAGTCAAAAGTAACGCTCTGGCGTTGCCCGGCATAATGGATGCTTTCAATTACCGGCCATCGGATTTGAACGTCTTCGTACTGGGCCTGCAGCTTATGGGTCAGCGGCAACAACTGATAGTTGTAAATGATCTCGTTGCCGTAAGGGTCGACGGCACGGGACAAATGCCAGGCAACCGTACTGCAAAGCGCACTTGCATCTTCACATAACAGGACTGCAGTTACGTTTCCAACGGCGGAGTCGCCCGAGGTGGTCACCGCCAGTTCGCGAATAACGGTGGCTTCCCTACCCGCTCCGTCCTGCTGGCCATATTCCCACAACCAGCCATTGCGGCGCATGATCCACAGGTTTCGTTCGCTGTCGTATTCCAGAAGTGCACCGGTATAGGTTTCGGGCTCGTAGTAAATGCCTGGTTGCCAATGGGCGCTGTCGATCCCGACCCTGCCGGGATTGAGCATCATCTGGTGTGCGGTGGCTGCCTGCGGTTTCAACAGGTTTTGCTCCTGTCGAATCAGCAGTTCACCATCCAGATAGAAGGAAGATTCGGTGTCATCACTGCCCAACTCGGGCACGCCGCCGGTGGCGGACCGGCGGGTGATGACCGACAGCCCTGAGAGCTGGTAATTGGACCCCATCAATCCGTCACGGTGCCCGTGATTGTGTTCGATCGACAATGTCGGCGCCACGCCGGCTATGCCGGCAGGCACTTCAATGACTACTGAGTCATTCCAGCCTCCCATGTGGAGGCCTGGTTCGCCCTGAACACCTGCCTGAAGTTGAGGAATGCCGCAGAGCCCCAGGACACCTACGACCCCTGTGAACAGATGGTGGAAGATAACTCCAGGCCGATTGAATCGATTGTTGCGCATAGGCACCTACTCTGGTTGCTCCATTGGCTCGAACTGCCGAAGCGTGTTCGATTGATCATATCAGGCGTTCGGTTTATCAAGCATTTCGGACGGGCTTCAAACGAAGATAACAATCCGCCGGCCAACGTGGATCTTGATACCGGCTGGATTGCCGTTCTTGCCGCCGATTGGCCGGCAAATGGGGTCGCCGAATGGGGTCGGGCCGGCACGTGGGGGTGTAAACGACCAACATAGAAAGATTCTTTCAAAGATCAGCAGAATAATTATTCCTTAGCACAGCCATTTGGGCATCAAAATCATGCTTTTGAGCATTTCATGCCCAGAGCCAAGCCAAGTTACCTCTCTGGCGGTGCTTGGCATCTCACTCATCGATGCCACAACCCTGATTACTTGCTGAAATTCCAACGCGACAGAACGCGGTGGCGCCATTGGCTGTTCGAGGCTCGCAAGCGCTACGGTCTGACCGTGCTGAACTACATGGTTACCTCAAACCACGTCCACTTGCTGGTTCAAGACCGCAGGCTTGGGGCCATCGCCCGAAGCATGAGGTTGATCTCCGGGCGGGTCGCTCAGGAGTTCAACCAGCGAAAGGCGCGCAAGGGCGCTTTCTGGGAAGACCGCTATTTCGCCACTGCGGTGTCGACCGATCACCATCTGGTCCGGTGCCTGGTCTACATCGACCTGAACATGGTTCGTGCCGGCGTGGTCCAGCGCCCGGAGCAGTGGAGAGACAGCGGCTATCGGGAGATTCAGACGCCGCCAAAGCGCTACCGAATCATCGATGTTGGAGCTTTGTGTCGTCTGACCGGTTTCACTACAGCAGACACGCTCAGGCGCCACCACCGGAGGTGGGTTATGGAAGCGCTCAGATCCGAGACCCTTGAGCGGGAACCCAAATGGACCGAGGACGTGGCGGTGGGCCCGGATTCCTTTAAAGCACGGTTTTGCTGAAGAAACTGGCCACCCAAGGGCTTGGATTAAACCCCGAAGTGCAACGCCACTGATGTGGGAAGAGCGGGCGAGGTGAAGTAGCCTGTGCCGCTCTA
>NZ_JAZHOG010000003.1:0-67762 GCF_037892215.1 Elongatibacter sediminis
TCCTGATCCGTTCGCGCCGGGCACAGTGTTAACCATGTGCCCGGAATAAGGTGTAAACCATGTGATCGGAATGCACCCTTTTGGACTGGTGGTGATGGGTGGACTTGAACCACCGACCTCAGCATTATGAGTGCCGCGCTCTAACCAGCTGAGCTACATCACCGGAAACTGGATTGTGCCGGTTGAAACCGGGCCGGCAATTCTGTCTCCGGCGCGCGGGAAAGTCAACAGGCGCGCCGTTCGGGCGGACGGTATCAATCGGCGATTCGGGGTGTCCTCCAGACGTTTCCGCGGAAACGCAGGAAGCGTGCCAGATTGCGGATGGCGGTTGGGTCAGGGGTTGATGTTGCGTTGTGCGCAGCGATGTGTCTCTTTTTGGGCGTTTCCCTCTCAGAAGCGGTAGCCGTAGGCGGCTTCGAAGCGGTCCTGGATTTCGTCGAGGCTGGGCGTGTGGTTCTGGGGGCCCTGGTGGGCGATTTTGATGGCGCCCATGACGGAGCCGATGCGGCAGCCGGTGACGAGGTCCATGTCGTTCAGCAGAGCGTGGAGGATGCCTGCGCGGTAGGCGTCGCCGCAGCCGGTGGGATCCTTGACGGCGTCTGCCAGGGTTGGCTCGATGTCAGTGTGGCCGTACGCCGTGATCAGTTCCGAGCCATCGGGGCCGCGGGTGACGATGAGGGCTTCGACCTGGCGGGCGATCAGGTGGCCGGGCATGCCGGTGCGTTCCTGCAGCACTTCGTACTCATAGTCGTTGACGATGAGCCAGTTGGCTTCGGAGATGAAGTTGCGTAGCTGGTTGCCGTTGAACAGGATCATGCCCTGGCCGGGGTCGAACAGGTGGGGGATGCCGGCCTCGACGAAGTCGTGGCTGTGCTGGATCATGGCTTCGCGGCCGTCCGGGCCGACGACACCAATGGTGATGCCTTCGGCATCCGCCACGTGGTTGAGATGGCTCTGTGCCATGGCGCCGGGGTGGAAGGCGGTGATCTGGTTGTCGTCGAGGTCGGTGGTGATGAAGGCCTGCGGCGTGAATTCGTCCTCGAGGTAGCGGACGTAGCGGTCCGAGATGCCCCACTTCGCCAGGTGTTCCCGGTACGGTTCGAAATCGGCGCCCACCGCGCCCATGGGGTAGGGCTCGCCGCCGAGCAGTTTCAGGTTGTACGCGATGTTGCCGGCACAGCCGCCAAATTCCCGGCGCATCTCCGGCACCAGGAAAGACACGTTCAGGATGTGCACCTTGTCGGGCAGGATGTGTTCCCGGAATCGTTCGGGGAAAACCATGATGGTGTCGTAGGCGAGCGAGCCGCAGATCAGTGCTGACATGTCGTGTCCCTGCCCGGATGGGTCATCCGGTGATATCCCAAACCCGCGCATTCTAGCGGAATTGTTGAAAAACAGGGAAATACGTTGCCCGGGAATTCGAAAAACTGATATATCAGTTACGCGATCCAGCCCGTTTTCGGGCCGGGTCCGATTCAGCGAGGTTCGGCTGCAGGCCGCGTAAATACTAGGTTTTGCTCGATTTTTTCCCTTGCGGCAGTCGGCTGCTGCTGATACATTAGCCAACCCCGGTCACCCCGACCCACTGGACTGTCTCGTCATGGTATTCAAAAGTCTTCGCGGCCTGTTTTCCAACGATCTGTCGATCGACCTGGGCACGGCCAACACCCTGATTTTCGTGCGTGGGCAGGGCATCGTCCTCAACGAGCCTTCCGTGGTGGCGGTGCGCATGGACCGGGGGCCGGGCGGCCCGCAGCACGTGGCGGCCGTCGGCATGGAGGCGAAGCGCATGCTCGGTCGAACACCGGGCAATATCCGCACGGTGCGCCCCCTGAAGGATGGCGTGATCGCCGACTTCAACATGACCGAGGCCATGCTGCAGCACTTCATTCGCAAGGTGCACACCTCGCGCTTTCTGCGGCCCAGTCCGCGGGTGCTGGTGTGCGTTCCGTGCAGTTCCACCCAGGTGGAGCGCAAGGCCATCAAGGAATCGGCCGAGGGCGCGGGTGCGCGCGAGGTGTTCCTGGTCGAGGAACCCATGGCGGCAGCCATCGGTGCCGGCATCCCGGTGCACGAAGCGCGCGGCGCCATGGTGCTGGACATCGGCGGCGGCACTTCCGAGGTTGCGGTCATTTCTCTGAACGGGCTGGTGTATTCCAACTCGGTGCGCATCGGTGGCGATCAGTTCGACGATGCCATCGTCAATTACGTGCGCCGCAATTACGGCACGCTCATCGGCGAGACCACGGCCGAACGCATCAAAATCGAGATCGGCTGCGCCTGGCCGGACGAGGAGCCCGAGACGATGGAAGTCTCGGGCCGCAACCTGGCCGAAGGCGTGCCGCGCAATGTCACCATCACCAGCAACGAAGTGCTCGAAGCGCTGAACGAAAGCCTTTCCAGCATTCTCGATGCGGTGAAAACCGCGCTGGAACAGACGCCGCCCGAACTGTGTGCGGACGTGGCCGAAACCGGCATCGTCCTGACCGGTGGTGGTGCGCTGCTGCGCGGCTTCGACCGCCTCATCAGCGAGGAAACCGGGTTGCCGGTGTTCGCCGCCGACGATCCGCTCACCTGCGTCGCCCGGGGCGGCGGCCGCGCACTCGAACTGATGGATCAGAATAACGGTGATTTCTTCACGGCCAGCTAGCAGCCGGTTTCGCGGGCCCGGCCGCGATGGCCGCGGCGGGCGCCACGACCCCGGGCTTTTCGCGCTGATGCGCCCGGCGCTGCAAGTCCGCGTGTCGATTCGGTTACGGGCCTGATCCCGTGGTCGGCGGCAGAGGCGGCGTTGGTGCGAACATCTCAGGCCAGGCCGCGCTCACCGCGCGGCTGATGCTGTATTCCCTGCTGGCCGTGGTCCTGATGGCGATGGATCATCGCGGCCAGTACGTTCCGAAGTTGCGCGGCATGGCCAGCTACCTCGTTGAACCCGTATATCACCTCGTTGAATGGCCGGTACAGGCCCTGCGCGGCGCGTTCGGGTTTTTTCAGACCACACAAACCCTGCGGGGCGAGAACCAGCGCCTGGAAGAAGAATTGCTGCGGAAACGGGCCGGCTTGCAGAAACTGGCCAGCCTGCGTGAAGAAAACGAGCGTTTGCGCGCCTTGCTGGACGGCTCGCAGACGCTGCGCGACGACTACCAGTTCGCCGAACTGCTGTCCGTGGACCTCGACCCCTTCGCGCACAAGGTGGTTATCGACCGCGGCACCAACGCGGGCGTGACGGTTGGCCAGGCGGTGATCGACGGGCACGGAGTGATGGGCCAGGTGGAGGATTCGAAGAAGCACTTTGCCACGGTTCGGCTGATTTCCGACCCGAACCATGCGCTGCCGGTGCAGATAAACCGCACCGGCCTGCGCACCGTGGCGTTCGGAACCGGCGACACCGGCCGCTTGCGCCTTCCCAGCGTCCCGCGCGAGGCCGATGTGCGTGAGGGTGACCTGATCGTCACGTCCGGTCTGGGTGACCGCTTCCCCGGCGGGTACCCGGTGGCTGAAATCGTGCGTATCGATCGTCGCGAAGGCCAGATGTTCGCCGCTGTCGAGGCCCGGCCTCTGGCGGCGCTGGATCGAGGGCGCGAGGTGCTTCTGATACGTACCGTTGCGGAATCGGATCATGAGGTTGCGGATAAAGCCGGGAGCACCGAAGCCCCGGCCGGAACGTCTGACGCAACGCAGTCGGGGGCCGAGGGCGCCGTGGCAGGCCAGCCAGATTCCGGTTCCGCCGCAGATGGTTCCGATACGAATGATGTAGTCACCGAGCCTGAGTCCGCTGAAGAAGGCGCCGGTCCGTGAACGCCAATCGCGACCGTTACGGCCCGATCCTGATCACGCTGGTGGTGGCGATGGTGCTTACCATCGTGCCGCTGCCGGCGATGGTGCAGCCCTTGCGGCCGTACTGGGTGGCGCTGGTACTGGTGTACTGGTGTCTCGAAACCCAGGACATGGTGGGGCTGGGTGGTGCGTTCGCGACCGGGCTGATACTGGATCTGCTCACGGGCAGCCTGCTGGGCATGCACGGCCTGACTCTGGTCATCCTGGTCTACCTCGTGACCCGCTTCCGCGCCCGGCTGCGGTTTTTCCCGCCCTGGCAGCAGGCGTTGTCGGTGCTGGCCCTGCTGATCAACGATCGCATAGTCGTGCTGTGGATCATCGGCCTGCGAGGCGACCCGTTCCCGCCGGTTTCTTTCTGGCTGGCGCCGGTGGTGGGTACCTTTTTGTGGCCGTGGATTTTTCTGCTGCTGGATCGCTACCGGGGCAGGGCACGGCAGCGGAGTACGGTATGAACGTGGCGCGCCTGCTGGGTGGGCCGCACCGTCACCCGATCAAGGATCCGGCGCAGGAGGTGCGGCTGTTCAGCCGCCGGGTTCTGGTGGGGTTCGGCTTCGTGGTGGCCGCGGTGCTGCTGTTGCTGATCCGCTATGTCTGGCTGCAGGTGGTGCGCCACGAGGAGTTCACCACGCGTTCGATCTCCAACCGCGTTCGTCTGGTGCCGGTCGCGCCGAACCGGGGATTGATCTATGACCGCCGTGGCCGGCCCGTGGCCGAAAATCGGCCGGCTTACCGGCTCGAGGTCGTGCCTGAAAAAGCCGGCGAACTCGATGCGGTGCTCGCGGCCCTGGCCGACATCGTGGACCTCCCCGATGATGTTCGCGAGCAGTTCGAGCGCGACCGGCGACGCTATCGCGACTTCGAGGCGGTGCCGCTGAAGTTCAATCTGAGCGAAACGGAGGTGGCGCGGCTGGCGGTCGACCGGCACCGGTTTCCGGGCGTGGACATCGTGCCCTACATTTCCCGTTATTACCCTTACGGCCCGCTGCTGACCCATGTGCTGGGCTACGTCGGCCGGCTGGATGAGAACGATCTGGCCCGGGTGAATGCCGACGACTACCGTGCCAGCACCCACATCGGCAAAAACGGCATCGAGCGCCAGTACGAGTCCCTGCTGCACGGCCGCAGTGGCCTGGAACGGGTGGAAACCAATGCCGAGGGCCGGCCGATCCGGACCTTGGAGCGAACCGACCCCGTGCACGGTGCCGACCTGGTTTTGTCGCTGGACATGCAGGTGCAGCGCGCGGCCTGGGAGGCTCTGGGCGACCGGCCCGGGGCCGTGGTGGCGATGGACCCGAATGACGGATCGGTGCTGGCTCTGGTGAGCAAACCGGCGTACGACCCCAACGAGTTCGTGCATGGCATCAGCGCGGCCGGCTACCGGGCCATTCTCGAGGCGCCCGGACGGGCCCTGTTCAACCGGGCCATCCAGGGCGGCTACGAGCCGGGTTCCACCCTCAAGCCGTTCGTTGGCCTGGCCGGGCTGGAACTGGGCGTGGTGACTCCGGAACAGACCATATTCTCCGGCGGCCGATTCTACCTGCCCGGCGTCGCCCGGCCCTACCGGGACTGGCGTCCCGGCGGACACGGTTGGGTCGCGGTGCGCGACGCGCTCGAACAGTCGGTGAACACCTACTTCTACCAGTTGGCGGTCGATCTGGGCATCGATCGCATGCACGACTACCTGCAGCAGTTCGGTTTCGGCAGCCCCACGCAGATCGACATGCCCGGCGAGAGTGCCGGTGTGCTGCCGTCGCGTGCCTGGAAGCGCGGCCGCTTCAGCCAGCCTTGGTACCCCGGTGAAACCGTGATCGCCGGTATCGGGCAGGGCTTCAATGTCGTAACGCCGGTGCAGCTCGCCAGTGCCCTGACCACGCTGATCAATGGCGGGATCCGCTACCAGCCCCGCCTGCTTTACGCCGCGAAGGGTGAGCGCGATCAGCCCGCCGCGCGGGTCGGTGCACCGGTGGCCGGCCGGGTGCCGGTGGCGGATCCGGAAAACTGGCGCGCGGTGCACGACGGCATGCGGCGGGTCATCCACGGCGTCAAGGGCACGGCGCGCGCGCTGCTGCCGATAGAAGGTTACGAGATGGCGGGCAAAAGCGGCACGGCGCAGGTCGTGGGGCTGAACCCCAACGAGGAATACGACGAAGAGGAAGTCGCGGCCCACCTGCGCCACCATGCGCTGTTCATCGCCTACGCGCCGGCCGACCGGCCGGTCATCGCCGTGGCCGCCGTGGTCGAGCACGGCGGCGGTGGATCGCGTAACGCGGCGCCGGTGGCCAAGGCCGTTATCGAGGCCTGGATGGCGCAGGAACCCGGTCGGTGAGACGTCGGGTTCCGGGATGGATTGGCCTGCCGCGGCTGGATTGGCCACTGCTGCTGGCCCTGTTGTTGTTGATGGGCGGCGGCCTCGCCGTCCTGTATTCGGCCAGCGGGGGCGATGGCGGCACCGTGCTGCGGCAGTGTGTGCGCATGGGCGCGGGCCTGGTGGCCCTGCTGACCCTCAGCCTGGTGCCGCCGCATATCCTGCGCACCTGGACTCCGTGGTTGTATGTTTTCGGCCTGGTGCTGGTGGTGGCCACGCTGTTGGCCGGGGAAGGGCGTGGCGCCAGCCGCTGGCTGGATTTCGGGGTGGTGCGCTTTCAACCCTCCGAGATCATGAAACTGGCGGTGCCGATGATCGTCGCCTGGTACTTCCACCCGCGGGAACTGCCGCCCGCCTTTCGCGACGTGCTGGCGGCGTTCTGCCTGCTGGCGGCGCCGGCGGTGTTGATCGCCCAGCAGCCCGATCTGGGCACGGCCCTGTTGATCGGCATCAGTGGTTGCATCACGATTTTTCTGGCCGGTCTGCGCTGGCGGATGATTTTCGGACTGGCCGGGCTGGCGGCCGCCGCGGCCCCCGCGCTGTGGCTCGTCATGCACGAGTATCAGCGCAACCGCGTGCGCACCTTTCTCAACCCCGAGTCCGACCCGCTGGGCACCGGCTGGAACATCATCCAGTCGGAAATCGCGGTGGGATCGGGTGGCTTGCTGGGCAAAGGCTGGCTGAACGGAACGCAATCACGGCTGGAGTTCATTCCGGAGCGCCACACCGACTTCATCCTGGCGGTTCTGGCCGAGGAATTCGGGCTGATCGGGGTCCTTGTGCTGTTGATCCTCTACGCTTTCATCACCGGCCGCTGCGCCTTTATCGCGGCCATGGCCAAGGACACCTACTCGCGCTTGCTGGCCGGCAGCCTGGGTTTCACCTTTTTCGTCTACGTCCTGGTCAACGCCGGCATGGTGTCCGGATTGTTGCCGGTGGTGGGGGTGCCACTGCCGCTGGTGAGCTACGGGGGCACCTCCATCGTGACCTTGCTGGCGGCTTTCGGTATCGTGATGTCGATCCATGGCCATCGGAAATTTCTGCGGTGATTCGTGGTCAGATCAGCCGTGCCCGGCACCGGGCCGGATTCCCGGGTTTCGGGTACACTGCGTTCGGATTCGGATTCCGAATTTGTCATACCGCATTCAAAGGTCATTACGCATGTTGCAAACCCTGAACCGGATAGTCCTGATGACGGTCGTCGCGATGACGACCGCGTCGTGTTTCGCCCAGGATCACCCGGGTGCCGATAACTTTGCCCGCCAGGCGGCCGAGGAACACGAGCTCGACGAAGCCGAGGTGCTGGAGCTGTTGCGCAACGCGCGGTTCAAGCAGTCCATCGTCGATGCGATCTCCCGTCCCGCCGAGGGCAAACCCTGGTACCAGTACCGGCCGATTTTCATCACGCCGGAACGGATCGAGGGCGGCGTCGCGTTCTGGCGTGAAAACGAAGAACGGGTGGCCGCGGCCGCCGAGAAATTCGGTGTGGACGCCGAATATATTGTGAGCATCATCGGCGTCGAGACCTATTACGGCCGCATTACCGGCAATTACCGGGTGCTGGACGCGCTGGCCACCCTGTCGTTTCACTACCCGGATACCGGCAACGACCGCTCCGGGTTTTTTTCCAGCGAGCTGATGAATTTCATCCTGCTCGGCCAGGAAGAAGGCCTGCCGCTGCAGGATGTAACCGGTTCCTACGCCGGCGCCATGGGTCTGGGCCAGTTCATGCCCAGCAGCTACCGCGCCTACGCGGTGGACCTGGATGGCGACGGCCGTCGTGATCTGTGGAGTTCACTGGATGATGTGATCGGGTCGGTCGCCAATTACCTGCACGTTCACGGCTGGGCCTACGGCGAGCCTGTGGTCGCTCCGCTCGAGGCCGGCCCGGAGGCCGACGGAAGCCTGGTCGCCCGGCGGAATTTCAAACCCGCCCACACGGTGGCTGAACTGAGTGCGGCTGGTTACCGAACGGATGATGTACTGGCCGCCGATGCGATGGGCGCGGTTGTGCGCCTGGACGAGGAGGAGGCACAATCCTTCTGGCTGGCGTTCAACAATTTCTACGTGATCACGCGGTATAACCGCAGTCCGCTGTATGCGATGGCCGTGCATGAACTGAGTCAGGCAATTCGCGAGGGGATGGGACGGTGAGGAGCCGACCGGCTGCCCACGGTGCGCGCTTGGCGATGCGCCGGTGGCGTGTGTGGAAGGCGGCTGCTCCGACAATTGTCACGGGCACGGTGCTGTGCTTTATGCTGGCGGCCTGTGCCGGCAAGGGCGACCGGCGCCCGGATGGCGGTGCCGAACCCGTGGACGGGCCATCCAATATCGGCCTCTCCGCCGCGGATGTCGTGGACGCCGTGCCGCGGCAGGAGCCGCGCGCCCGCTACGGCAATCACTCTCCCTACGAGGTTTTCGGCCGGAAATACTACGTGATGCCGACCGCGGATGGCTACGTCGAGCGCGGCATCGCCTCCTGGTACGGTACCAAGTTTCACGGCCGTCGCACGTCCAGTGGCGAGCCCTACGACATGCACCTGGCGACGGCCGCGCACAAGACCCTGCCGCTGCCGACCTATGCCGAAGTCACCAACCTGGAAAATGGTCGCCGGGTGGTGGTCAAGATCAACGATCGCGGACCGTTCAAGGACGATCGCATCATCGATCTGTCCTACGGTGCCGCGTTGCGCCTGGGCATGACCGGCAAGGGTACGGCCCGGGTCGAAGTGCGCGCCATCGACACGGCGGGACTGCAACTGGCCGACAGCCGTGATCCGGCCGGCACCTACCTTCAGGCCGGCGCATTCGGACAGCGCGCCGGGGCCGAGGCGCTGGTCGGACGGCTGAAGCGAGCGAGTCTGCAACCCGTCACCATCGACGATGGTGGTAACCTGTTCCGGGTCTGGCTGGGACCGTTCGACAGTACCGTGGAAATCGAACGTGTTATCCAGCGAGCCATTGAACTGGGCTTCGAGCGGCCGCATAGAGTGACCCGCTGAACGGTCCACAAACCCGAATCCGAACCGAACCCCATCCCATGAAGATACTCAGAGTGTTACTGCCGATGTTGCTTCTCAGCGCCGCGACCGCCATGGCGCAGGTGCCGCCGCGGCCGCAACCCGGGCCGCAGCCCGTGCCGGCGCCGCCGCAACTGGGGGCCAACAGTTACATCCTGATGGATTACTACAGCCGGCAGGTGCTGGTCGATCAGAATTCCGGGATGCGGGTGGAGCCGGCCAGCATCACCAAGGTGATGACGGCCTACGTGGTGTTCCAGGAACTGGCCCAGGGCAACATTACCCTGGACGAAACCGTGGCGGTGAGCGAGCGGGCCTGGCGTACCGGCGGTTCGCGCATGTTCATCGAGCCCAGCATGACGCCCACGGTCGAAGAACTGCTGCATGGCATGGTGATCCAGTCCGGCAACGACGCCAGTGTCGCGCTGGCCGAACACGTCGCCGGCACCGAGGAAGCTTTCTCCGATCTGATGAATCATTATGCTGAAGTGCTGGGCATGACCGGTACGCACTTCATGAACGCCACCGGCCTGCCGCACGAGCAGCATTACACGACGGCTCGCGATGTCGCTCTGCTGAGTATCGCGACCATCCGCGATTTCCCGGAATATTACGACTGGTATTCCGAGAAGGAATACACCTTCAACGAAATCCGCCAACACAATCGGAACACCCTGTTGTGGCGAGACCCGGCCATCGATGGTCTGAAAACCGGCCACACCGATGCGGCCGGTTACTGCCTGGCCGCTTCGGCGATGCGCGACGGCATGCGCCTGGTCAGCGCGGTAATGGGTTCCGCCTCGGAGTCGTCGCGAGCGAGCGAGAGCCAGTCGCTGCTCAATTACGGTTTTCGATTCTTCGAAACCGTGCAGCTCTACCAGGCCGGCGATGAACTGTCGCGTGCCCGGGTCTGGAAGGGGTTGAATGACGACGTGCCGCTGGGCCTGGCCGAGCCGCTGTTCGTTACCATCCCGCGCGGCCGCTACGACGATCTCGAAGCCCGGGTTGAACTCGAGCCGGAACTGACCGCGCCGCTGGAACAAAACAGCATCGTGGGCACCATATCGGTGAGGCTCGACGATGGTGAAATCGCCAGCCGCCCGCTGATCGCTCTGGAGGCTGTGGAGCAAGCCGGATTCGTCGGCCGTACCTGGGACGGACTGAAGCTCTGGGTCGGCGGTCTGCTCGAAGGCGACGAGGAAGGCGAGGCCGAAACGGGCGGGGAAGAGGAGGCCGAACCGGAAGCGGAATCCGCCGATGGCGAGTGACGTTCCCGATACCCTGCTCGAGTTTCCGTGCGCCTTCCCGATCAAGGCCATGGGCCGCCAGTCACCCGAATTCGAAAGTATCGTGGCCGGCATCATTTTCGAACATGCCGAACTGGTCGTTGGCGAGGAACTGCGCAGCGTGGCCAGCAAGGCCGGCAACTTCGTTTCGGTGACCGCCGTCATCGAAGCCCAATCGCGTGAACAGCTCGATGCCATCTACCAGGCCCTGACCGACTGCGAGCAGGTTCTGATGGCGCTTTGACCATGGGCGCGTCACCCTGGCCTGAACACCGGTCTCCGGGGTTGATCGTGGCCGCGCTGTGGTTGGCCGTGGCGCCGATTCAGGCGGCCCAGGCCGCCAGCCAGGCCGCTGAACCCATCACGGGTCCCACCGCGGAGCCCGTCACTGATCCCACCGCTTCCCGGCCAGCCCCCGAGCCTGCCGATCTGATCATTTTCAATGCCACCGTGCTGACCCTGAACGCGGCCGGCGACACCGTGGAAGACGGTGCACTGGTGGTGCGGGACGGACGCATCGAAGCCGTGGGCGGTGCCGGCCTGCTGGAGCGCTACGAGACCGAAACCCGGCTGGATGCCGAGGGCGGCATCGTCATGCCCGGCATGATCAACCTGCACAATCATCTGCCGATGGTCGCGTTTCGCGGACTGGGTGAGAACGGCGTGCCCAACCGCCTGGTCGACTTTTTCTTCCCGCTGGAGAAGGCCCTGCTGTCGCGGGAGCTGATCCGCACGGCCGCCCGGCAGGCGGCCATCGAGTCGGCGCTCGCCGGCGTGACCCTGGTCACCGACATGTATTACCACGAAGACGAGGTGGCCCGGTCGGTGAGCGACGTGGGTATCCGCGGCGTGCTGGGAGAAAGCGTGATCGGTTTCCCGGTGGTGGACGCACCGCAGCCGTACGGTGGTCTGGCCTACGCCGAGCGCTTCATCGCCGAATGGAAGGGGCATCCCCTGATCACGCCGGCGGTGGCGCCGCACGCGCCGTATACCGTTTCCCCGGAATGGCTGCTGCGGGCCCGCGAGCTGGCTGAGCGCGAAGCGGTGCCCTTGCTGATGCACGTGGCGGAAATGGTCGATGAACCCGATCGTATTCGGGCCGGCATCGGCCATTTTCCGGAGGACCGGACGGTGATCGCCTATCTGGCCGAAATCGGGTTTCTCAGTGACCGACTGGTGGCTGCCCACGTGATCCACGCGTCGGACGCGGACATCGCGCTGCTGCGCAGGCACGGCGTGGGCGTGGCTTACAACCCCAAGGCCAATGGCTTCGGCGCGCACGGCTTCGCACCGGCCTGGGACATGGCCCGGGCCGGGCTGGAAATGGGCCTGGGTACCGATGGCCCGATGAGTTCGAACCAGATGGACTTGATCAATGTGATGGGTTTCGCCGCTTATGCCGCGCGCAATCGCGGCGTGGCCGATTCCACTCGCTTCACGCCGTTCGATCTGGTTCGCATGGCCACACTGGGTGGCGCACGGGCGCTCGATCGTGAACACGAGCTGGGTTCGCTGGAGGCCGGCAAGTGGGCCGATGTGGTCATCGTGGACACCGCGGCGCCGAACATGCAGCCCAACTACGATCCCTACGCCACCCTGGCGTTCGCGGCTTATCCGCGGAACGTTCGCACGGTCCTGGTGGCGGGCCGCTTCGTGGTGCGCGACCGGGTGCCGGTACAGGTCGATCTCGATGCGCACCGGCGGGAATGGCGGGCCGTCACGGAGCGGGTCGCGGCGTTCGCGGAGCCGCTATAGGCGCCGGACACCGGCCGGGCGGGGTGTACAATGGGAAGACCGTTCCAGGCTGGATTCACCCCCGGTGACGAAATCTCAATGGCTGGTATCGACCCTCAAGAAATGACGGACGCCGCACCACCCGCGGACGCAGGTGGCGATGCCGCCGGTGGCGGGGATACCTTGCACGTGCGACGGCTCGGCCGGGCCGATTATCTACCCACCTGGCGGGCGATGCAGGACTTCACCGATGCCCGCGACGAGAGCACGCCGGATGAGTTGTGGCTGGTCGAACACCCGCCGGTGTTCACCCAGGGGCAGGCCGGCAAGGCCGAGCATGTGCTGGCGCCGGGGGATATCCCGGTCATCCAGGTCGACCGGGGCGGACAGGTCACCTATCACGGCCCGGGTCAGATCGTGGCCTACCCGCTGGTGAACCTGCGCCGCCGTGGCATTGGCGTGCGCAGCCTGGTGCGGCGCATCGAGGAAGCCATTCTCGACGTGCTGGCCGCATATGGGGTGAGCGGCGCGCGCCGCGAGGGTGCGCCGGGTATCTACGTCGACGGTGCCAAGATTGCGTCCCTGGGGCTGCGGGTACGGCGCGCTTGCTCGTTCCACGGTCTGGCCTTCAACATCGACATGGACCTGGAGCCGTTTCAGCGCATCAATCCCTGCGGTTTCGAGGGACTGCAGGTCACGCAACTGGTAACATTCACCCCCGTGAGCATCGAAGATGCGAGCCGGCGCCTGGTCCAGGCGCTGGCCGAACAACTCGAATACCGTGACGTCCGGGAAATCCGCGACGGGAAGGTGAATGCATGAGTGAACGCGACACGCTGCCGTTGCGGGTCACCGGTAATGCCGGGGGGCCGGTGGCGGGCCAGGCACAACTGGGTGAGGCCAAAATGGCGCGCAACACGGCGCGTTTCGACGCCGATGCGCCGCGCTTGCGCAAGCCCGACTGGATCCGGGTGCGGCTGCCGGCCGGCAATGCCGTGGGCGAGTTGAAGTCGCGGCTGCGCGAGCGCGAACTGGTCACGGTCTGCGAGGAAGCTTCCTGCCCCAACATCCACGAGTGCTTTTCCAAGGGTACGGCCACCTTCATGGTGCTGGGTGAAATCTGCACGCGGCGCTGTTCGTTCTGCGATGTGGCGCACGGCCGCCCGCTGCCGCCGGATTCCGCCGAGCCGGCACAACTGGCTCGCACGGTCGCCGAAATGAAGCTCCGCTACGTGGTCATCACCTCGGTGGACCGTGACGATCTGCGCGACGGCGGGGCCGGCCATTTCGCCCAGTGTATTGATGCCGTGCGGGCCGCGAGCCCGGGTATCCGGGTGGAAATCCTGGTGCCGGATTTTCGCGGCAAGGGTCGCATGGAACGGGCGCTGGATATCTTCGCCGCCTCGCCGCCCGACGTGTTCAATCACAACATTGAAACGGTCGAGCCCCTGTACCGCAACGTGCGGCCCGGTGCCGACTATGCCTGGTCGCTGACCCTGCTGCAGCGGTTCAAACAACGTCACCCCGCCATCCCGACCAAGTCGGGCATCATGCTGGGCCTGGGCGAGACTCGCGAGCAGGTGGAACAGACCCTGTCTGATCTGCGCGCTCACGACGTGGACCTGGTCACCATCGGGCAGTATCTGCAGCCCACCGCGCACCATCACCCGGTGCTGCGCTACTGGACCCCCGACGAGTTCGACGCGCTGGCCGACACGGCGCGCGCCATGGGCTTCACCCACGTGGCCTCCGGACCGCTGGTGCGCTCGTCCTACCATGCCGATGAACTGGCTCACGAATCCGGTCTGGTCGAACTCGCCGACGTTTGACCGGACAGTCGCCAATTCAGCACCGTTTGGCGTGATTTGGCGCACCTGCGGAACCTCCTGATTGTTTTCCGTGTCCGAAACAGGCATAAATAGCGGTCCGGGCACGATTTCCGCTTCGGCGTGGAGGCATTCCTGCGGAGCAGGGCATGGCTCAATGGACCGGACAATTCAGGAGATGAGTACGTGAAACGTCTGACAAGCCTGTTCGTCTTGTTTTGGGTCAGTACGCTGGCCGTTGCCGCGGTGCAGCCGCCCGAGGCGCTGGAACTCGAACCCCAGTTGGAACAGCGCTTCGCGACCAATCTCGCGACGCGATTTCTGACCAACTGGCATTACAAGGACACGCGGCTGGATGACGACCTGTCGAGCCGGATCTTCGACAAGTACATCGAATTGCTGGACCCCAACCGGAATTACTTCCTGGCGTCCGACATCGAAGGTTTCGAGCGCTATCGCGACAATCTCGACGATGCGTTGCGGCATTCGGACCTGCAACCGGCCTATGACGTCTTCAATGTTTACGTCAACCGGGTGCGTGAGCGGATCGACTATTCGGTGGACGCGGTCCACCAGCCGATGGATTTCACCGTCGACGAGTATTACGAGTTCGACCGTTCGGAAGCGTCCTGGGCCGAATCGCGGGCGGAACTGGACGAGTTGTGGCGCAAACGGGTGAAGAACGACTACCTGCGCCTGCTGCTCACCGACAAGGAGCCGGAGGCCATCGTGGAGACGCTCGAGGAGCGCTACGCGAACATGACCCGGCGGATCAACGAACTGAAAACCGAAGACGTGTTCCAGTTCTTCATGAATGCCTTCGCGCAATCCATCGAGCCGCATACCTCCTACCTGTCGCCACGGACATCGGAAAATTTCGAGATCTCCATGAAGCTGTCGCTGGAGGGCATCGGTGCGTTGCTGGGAAGGGTTTCCGAGTACACCACCATTGCCAGCGTCGTGCCGGGAGGGCCGGCGGACCAGGACGGCCGATTGCAGGCCGGTGACCGCATCATCGCGGTTGGCCAGGAGAACGATGGCAAACTGGTCGACGTGATCGGTTGGCGCATCGACGACGTGGTACAACTGATTCGCGGTCCCAAGGGCTCGGTCGTGCGCCTGGAAGTACTGCCCGAAGATGTCAGCATCAGCGGACCGAGCACGGTCATCGACATCGTGCGCAATGAAGTCAAGCTCGAAGAACAGGCAGCGAAGAGCCGGGTGCTCGAAGTGCCGGTCGAAGAGTCCGAGGAGCCGGTGCGGATCGGTGTGATCGACCTGCCTGTGTTTTACCTGGATTTCAACGGACGCGCCCAGAACCGGCCGGATTACCGCTCCAGTACGCGCGATGTGCGGCGGCTGATCGGTGAGTTGAAAGAACAGGGCGTGGCCGGGTTGGTCATCGACTTGCGGGACAATGGCGGTGGGTCGCTGCTCGAAGCCACCACGCTCACCGGTCTGTTCATCGACAAGGGGCCGGTGGTGCAGGTGCGGAATTCCAACGGTCGCATTTCACTGGAGGAAGACGTGGACGCCGGCATGGCATGGGACGGTCCTCTGGCCGTGCTGGTCAACCGCTACAGCGCTTCGGCTTCAGAGATTTTCGCCGCCGCCATTCAGGATTACGGCCGCGGACTGGTCATTGGCGAGCCGACCTTCGGCAAAGGCACCGTTCAAAGCCTGCTGGACCTGGACGACTACGCCCCATCGTCGGATTCGCCGTCCATGGGTCAGCTCAAAATCACCATGGCGCAGTTCTTCCGGGTCAACGGCGGTTCGACCCAGAACCGGGGCGTCATTCCGGATATCCGTTTTCCATCCGCGGGCGACCCGGCGGAATACGGTGAGAGCTCCCTCGACAACGCGTTGCCCTGGAGCAGTATCGATCCGGCGCGCTATCAGCCGGCAGGCGACCTCAGCCGCCTGGTGGCCGTGGCGGAAAACCGCTTCGAAGGGCGTATCGTCAACGATGAGGAATACAATTGGCTGCTGGCCGACATTGAAGAGTACAACCGCAAATCCGGCCGCACCCGGGTGTCGCTGCTGGAATCGGAAGCGCGGGCGGAAATGGAGCGCGAAGAAGAACGGCTCAAGAACCGCAAGGCCAAAAACGGTGAAGCTGAATCCCTGGTCGAGAACACCGAGATTCCGGATGGCTCCGAGTTCGACAACCTGACGGACGAAGAGGCGGCCGAGGACGATGACGAAAACGACGGTCCGGATCTGCTGCTGCGCGAAGCGGCGGAGATTGTCGCGGACGTGGCGGAGCTGGAATCCGACATGGAATTGCTGAACCGTCAGTTCTCACAGCTTCCGCCCAACGGCAAGAAAGGCGCGGCGCCGCAAATGAACTGAATCCGGTTCGACCCGGGAAGCGCCAGTTCGCGGCTAGCCCCGGGCCTGCACCTGAAAACGGGGCGGAGCAGCAATGCTCCGCCCCGTTTCATTTCATGGCGTGGTGTGGTTCAGGGTTTCTTCAGCAGATCGCGGATCTCGGTGAGAAGAACCTCTTCCTTGGACGGCGCGGGCGGTGCGGCCGGTTTTTCCTCTTCTTTCTTCTTCATCGAGTTCATGGCCCGGACCACCATGAATATCGCGAAGGCGATGATGACGAAGTCCACCACCGTCTGGATGAAGACTCCGTAATTCAGCGTAACGGCCTCGACTTCACCGGCGGCCTCTTTCAGGGTGACCGAGAGGTTGCTGAAATCCACACCTCCGAGCAGCATGCCGATGGGAGGCATCAGTACGTCACTGACGAACGACGACACGATCTTGCCGAATGCCGCGCCAATGACGATGCCCACGGCCATGTCGACCACGTTGCCCCGCATCGCGAAGTCGCGAAACTCTTTCATCATGCTCATGGCTTTCTCCTCTCTTGTTTGAACGCGATTGGCGACCGGAACGTCCGGTATCGCCATCCCCCGCATGGCCGGGGCCTGCCCGGACACGGTTTCATCATAGCAGAGGGCCGTACGGCGCCGTTCGGTGCTGGATCATGAACGCGCATGCCAGCGAAGCGGGTTAGAATTCCCGCGATGTCCGGCCCCTCCCCAAAGACGGTTCTCAAACTGGCCCTGCCGGTGCCACTGCCTCACCTGTTCGACTATCTTCCTCCGAAAACACCGGCCGCCAGTGAATCGCCAGTGGTGCCCGGCGTGCGTGCAGTTGTGCCGTTCGGGCGCCGCAAGCTGGTGGGGGTGGTGGTCGAATGCGGGGCACCGGCGGCGGTGGACTCGAAACGCCTGCTGCGGGTGTCGCGGATTCTGGATGATGGTGTGCCGGTCATCGACACCTCGTTGCTCGGGCTGCTGCGCTGGTGCTGGCAGTACTACAAACATGCCCCGGGAGAGGTCCTGCTGGCGGCGTTGCCGCCGGCTTTGCGCAAACCGGACGGACTCCTTCCGGAACCGCCGTTGCGGTTTCTCATCACTGAGGCGGGGCGGGAGCAGTTGGCCGGGCCGCCCGGGCGCGCGCCGGCGCAACGCGCGATGCTGAAGGCGCTGGCGGACGGTCCGCTCGGTGAAGATGAACTGGCCGCGACCGGAAGCCGATGGCGGGCAGTGCTCAAACGGGTGAGCGAGCAGGGCTGGGTGGAGTCCGAGCCGGAGCCCGCATCGACAGCCAGGCCGTCGGGTGGGCACGAATTGACCGGCGAGCAGGCATCGGCGGTGGCCGCGATCCGTGAAGATCTCGGGCAGTTCCGCTGCCACCTGCTCGACGGGGTCACCGGCAGCGGCAAAACCGAGGTGTACCTCAAGGTGCTCGAACAGGTGCTGCGCGACGGGGGGCAGGGTCTGGTACTGGTCCCGGAAATCGGCCTGACGCCCCAACTGCTGCGGCGCTTTCGCCAGCGGCTGGGGCTGGAGCCGGCGGTGTTGCATTCGGGCCTGAGCGCGGGCGAGCGCCTGGCAGCCTGGGACGCGGCCCGAACCGGGCGCGCCCGTCTGGTTATCGGCACCCGTTCGGCCCTGTTCACGCCGATGCCGGAACTGGGGCTGATCGTGCTCGACGAAGAGCACGACACCTCGTTCAAGCAGCAGGATGGCTTTCGCTACTCGGCTCGCGACGTTGCGGTCAAGCGCGCCGCCGACGGCGAACTGCCGGTGATTTTGGGCAGCGCCACGCCATCGCTGGAGTCCCTGAACAACGCGCAGTCGGGGCGCTATCGGCACCATCGGCTGCGCCATCGGGCCAACCGCGCCGTTCTGCCGGCCTGGCGGGTGCTGGACATGCGCCAGCAGGCCAATGTGCAGGGCCTGGCGGCGGCTTCGGTGGAGGCCATCGAGGAGACCCTGGAGCAGGGCGGTCAGGCGATGGTGTTTCTCAACCGGCGGGGCTATGCCCCGGTGCTGATGTGCCAATCCTGCGGCTGGCACTCGGAATGCGCGCGCTGTGACGCCAGCCTGACCTGGCATCGATCGACGCGGCAACTTTGCTGTCACCACTGCGGCAGCCAGCGCCGGGCGCCGGAATTGTGCCCCGATTGCCGGGCCGATGCCCTGTTCGGTCTGGGTGAGGGGACCCAGCAGATCGAAGAGGCGCTGGGCCGCCGCTTTCCGGGTGTTCCGGTGCTGCGCTTCGACCGCGACAGCACGGCCCGCAAGGGCCGTTTCGGGGAGCAGGTCGAAAAGGTCATGGAAGGAGAGCCCTGCATCCTGGTCGGCACCCAGATGCTGGCCAAGGGGCATCACTTTCCGGGCGTGACCCTGGTGGTGGTGGTCAACGTGGACCAGGCGTTGTACAGCGCGGACTTCCGCGCGCTGGAGCGGCTCGGCCAGACGCTGTTGCAGGTGGCCGGCCGGGCCGGGCGCATGGAACGGCCGGGCACGGTCATGTTGCAGACGTTTCATCCGGAGCACGAAGCGCTGGCGCTGCTGATCGGGGAGGGCTACGAGGCCTATGCCGGCTGGTTACTGGAAGACCGGCGGGCGGCCGGACTGCCGCCGTGCGCGTTTCAGGCCCTGTTGCGGGCCGAGGCGCATCTCAAAAGTGACGTGGAAACGTTTCTCCAGGCCGCGGCGGCGGTCTTTCCGGATGGCGGATGCCGGGTCTACGGGCCGTTGCCGGCCCTGATGGAGCGGGTCGGCGGCCGTTACCGGATGTATCTGATGGTGCAGGGTCCGGGGCGCCCGGAACTGCACCGGCAACTGGATGCCTGGTTGCCGCTGCTGCGCGGCCTGCGCGAAGGGCGCAGGGTGCGCTGGGCGATCGACGTCGATCCGCAGGAGGTCTGAGGGCTGCCCCAGGGCGCCGGCCGGCCGCCGGGATCTGTCTCAGTCTTCGTCGTATTCGTCGAGATCCTGTTCGGTGGGCGGATTCACCCAGTGAACTTCCACATTTTTGCGTTCGGCATTGAGATTGACCGCGCGGCGGTAGCGCTCGACGTTGGTCAGGGAATCGGGTGCCACCGAGGCCGTGCCGGCCGGCGCGGACGCGCAGGCGGAGAGTCCCAGGGCGATCAGTGCTGTAAGCAGAGCCATGACGGTTTTCATCGGCTACTCCTCGACGCGATGCGCCGTTACATTAACTACGAAACTAATCGTAGCATGAACTCCGGCAATTTCAAGCGGTCTGTTACCCGGTGCGGAGCCGAACCGTTGCATTGCCGCGTCAAAGCGATTGGCGGGCGCCATGACCTCTGACACGCGCGGAATCAGCGACGATCAGTCACATTCTGGCCACCGCCATGGCCAGAACGCCGTGAATCGGTATACTTCCCGGTTTACCTGGCGGCGCACCGCACCCCTCTTCAGCTGAAGGAAACCCATGGAACAGCCGGAACAGCATGCCAAACCCGACTACGTGAATCCCGAGCCGCGGCCGGTGGAAGCACGCGGCCGTGATGCCCACGCGGCCTTCATGCGCCTCAACGAGGCGGCCAACGAGCTCATCATCGGGCAGCACCGTCTGATGGAGCGCCTGCTCATCGCGCTGCTGTCGAACGGGCACCTGCTGGTCGAAGGGGCGCCGGGTCTGGCCAAGACGACGGCGATCAAGACCATCGCCGATCGCATCGAAGGCGATTTCCACCGCATCCAGTTCACACCGGACCTGCTGCCCGCGGACCTGACCGGCACCGAGATTTATCGTCCCCAGGAGGGCAGCTTCACGTTCCAGCAAGGTCCCATCTTCCACAACCTGATCCTGGCCGACGAGGTCAACCGCGCACCGGCCAAGGTGCAGTCGGCCCTGCTCGAGGCGATGGGTGAGCACCAGGTGACGGTCGGGCGCGTGACCTACCGGCTGCCGCAATTGTTTCTGGTCATGGCCACCCAGAATCCCATCGAGCAGGAGGGCACTTACCCATTGCCCGAAGCGCAGCTCGACCGCTTTCTGATGCATGTTTCGATCGGCTATCCCGACGCCGTGGCGGAACAGGAAATTCTCAACCTCGCCCGGCAACAGGCACGCGACGAACTGGACAAGTCCGAGGCCGCACCGGTCCTGGTGACCCAGGACGAAGTTTTTACCGCGCAGTCGGAAGTGCTGAACCTGTATCTGGCGCCGGCGCTGGAGGAGTACATCGTGCAACTGGTGCTCGCCACGCGTGAGCCCGGCCGCTGGGATTCCGAGCTGGCTGCGCTGGTCAGCTACGGCGCCAGTCCGCGCGCAACCATCGGACTCGATCGCTGCGCCCGGGCGCGTGCCTGGCTGGATGCCCGCGATTACGTGTCGCCCGACGACGTTCACGCGGTCATTCACGACGTGATGCGGCACCGTGTACTGCTGTCGTACGAGGCGGAGGCGGACGGCGTCACCGTCGATCAACTTGTGGACCGGTTGCTGGACCGCGTGCCCGTCCCCTGATGCGGAGTGTTCACTGATGGCACCTGCCGGCCGCAATCCCGGGCCTGACAGCGACGGCATTCACCTGACGGCCGCCGAACTGATCGCCTTGCGCCCGCGTTGCCATTCGTTGCGCCTGCCAATGCGCCAGCCGGCGGCTTCGGCGCTGGCCGGCGCCTACCGGTCGCGCTTCCGGGGGCGCGGGGTCGATTTCCTGGAGTCACGCAACTACCAGCCGGGCGACGATATCCGCAACATGGACTGGCGCGTGACAGCGCGCACGGGCCGGCCGCATACCAAGGTCTTCCAGGAAGAACGGGAGCGGCCCGTGCTGGTGGTCCTGGACGCCTCACCCAGCCTGTATTTCGGCACGCGACGGCAGCTCAAATCGGTGGCGGCGGGTCAGTTCGCCGCGGCTGTGGCCTGGTCGGCAGTGCGCCGCGGAGACCGCATCGGAGGATTCCTGTTCGCGCCCGGCCGTCATCGCGAGTTGCGCCCGGCCGGAGGGCGGCGCGGCGCCATGCGCGTGATTCAGTCCCTGGTCGACTGGCTGCGCCCGGAAGCCGAGCCTGGTCCCGCGGAACCGCTGTCGGCCTGTCTGGAACGGGTGCGCCATGCCGTGCGGCCCGGCAGCCTGATCATCGTCGTCAGTGATTTTTTCGGCCTGGACGAGGACACCAACCGCCATCTCTCGCGTCTGCGCCAGCACAACGACGTCATCGGCTGCCAGGTGCTGGATCGGGCGGAATACGAACTGCCATCGGGCCGGTATCCCATCACCGACGGACGCGAGTCGACGATCCTGAATACCGCCGGCGGTGGCGGTGAGCGTGATTTCCGAGCCATGGGTTTGCGGCATATCGAAGAGCCTCGCCGGATGTTCCAGCGCCACCAGTGTGGCTGGATCGTGCTGCATACCGACGACGACCCGGTTGACGTGTTGGGCCGTGAACTGCGCATTCTGGTCGGACGTCCCCTGTAGGTTGCCGCCGATGAACGCCATCATGGCCGCGAATCCGGGCACCGGTTCACCACCCCCCGCGGGTGGGGCCGGGCAGGATCTGCTGGCCGGTCTGCGCGACATTCACGGCGCGAGCGAGCCGGGCTGGTGGCCCCCCGCGCCGGGGTGGTGGGTGCTGGCGGTGCTGATTGCGCTGGCCGCATTCTTCGCCCTGCGCTGGCTGGGTCGCCGCTGGTCCGAGCGCAAACGCAGGCGAGCGTACCTCGCCGCGCTGGAACGTATCGAGCGTGAGGTCGATGCCGTCCGGGATCCGGCCGCATTTCTGGCCGCGATCAACCGCCTCTTTCGCGCCGTCGCGCTACGCGCCTTTCCACCCTCCCGCAGCGCCCGCCTGCAGGGCCGGGAATGGGTTGCTTTCGTGCGCGAACATTTGCCCGCGGGAGCCGATGGCGAGGCACTGGACGCGCTGGCGGCCGGACCGTACCAGCCGAATCCGGACTTCGATGCCGTGGCGCTGCGTGCCGCCGCGGAAACCTGGGTGCGGCGCCATGGCTGAGCCGGAAACCGTCAGCGGGCTGATTCTGGCGTGGCCGTGGCTGCTGGTGTTGCTGCCGCTGCCGTGGCTGCTGCGGCGGTGGATGACGCCGGCGCGGCAATCCGACCAGCAGGCCCTGAGGGTGCCCTGGTTCAGCCAGGTCGAAGGCGCCTCGACGGGCTGGGTCCGGCGGCCGTGGATCGCCGTGCTGGCGACCCTGGCGTGGATCGTGCTCTGCGTGGCCGCGGCCCGGCCGCAGTGGGTGGGCGAAATGGAGCAACTGCCGGTGTCCGGCCGCGACCTGCTGCTGGCGGTCGACATCTCCGGCAGCATGGACACCCAGGACATGGTGCTGGAACACACACCGGTCAATCGTCTGGCCGTGGTCAAGAAGGTGGCGGGCGAATTCATCAAGGGCCGTCGCGGCGACCGGGTCGGTCTGGTCCTGTTCGGCAGCCGGGCTTATCTGCAGACTCCATTGACGTTCGACACCGAGACCACCGCCATTCTGCTCGAGGAATCGGAAATCGGGCTGGCCGGCCGCGAGACCGCGATCGGCGATGCGATTGGTCTGGCGGTAAAGCGCTTGCGTGACGACGCGGCGGCGGAGCGGGTACTGATTCTGCTGACTGACGGCGCCAACACGTCGGGCGAAGTACAACCCATGCAGGCGACCGAGTTCGCGGCGCGCGAGGGCCTCACGATCTATACCGTGGGCGTCGGCGCGGACGAAATGATGGTGCGGGATTTCTTCGGCTCCCGGGTGGTGAATCCTTCCGCGGATCTCGACGAGGAGACCCTGCGCGCCATTGCCGACCGGACCGGCGGCGCTTACTTCAGGGCGCGGGACGCGCAGGCACTGGCCGAGATCTATCAGCGGCTGGATGAACTGGAACCCGTGGCCAGCGATCAGGAAACCGTGCGCCCGGTGGACGAACTCTTCCACTGGCCACTGGCCGGCGCACTGGTCATGGCCCTGCTGGCCGGCCTGGTGAGCCTGTGGCCCTCGCTGCGTCCGGCATTTTCCCCCAGGGCGTCGCGCCCGGCGGGACGGGGTCGATTCCGATCGGAGGCCGAAACGGCATGACGATCCTGGAGACCCTGCACTTCATTCGCCCGTTGTGGCTGGTGGCGCTGCCGCTGGCCGTGCTGTTGCCGTGGATGTGGCGGCGGCTGCGGCGGCCCAGCGGCGACTGGGAACGGGTATGTGATCCGCACCTGCTCCGCTGGCTCAGCGTGGCGCAGGGTGGCGGCCGTGCCATCCGCGCCGGGGCCTGGCTCGGCGCGGCCGGTCTGGCGGTCGCCGTAATCGCCCTGGCGGGGCCGAGCTGGCAGCAATTGCCGGAAAGCACCTTGTCGGCCCGCGAGGCGCGGGTGATCGCATTCGATCTGTCCGCCTCGATGATGGCCGAGGATCTGCGGCCCAACCGCCTCACCCGGGCCCGGTTCCGAATCGCCGACCTGCTGCACGAGATGGCGGAAGGGCAGACGGGACTGGTCGCCTACGCCGGTGATGCCTATGTGGTCTCTCCCCTGACCAACGACATGAACACCATCGCCAATCTCTTGCCCGCCCTGGGGCCGGAAGTGATGCCGGTGCGCGGGAGCCGGGCGGACCGGGCATTGGAACTGGCGGCATCCCTGCTGGAACGGGCGGGCTTCAGCCGCGGTGAAATTCTGCTGGTCACGGATTCGGCGCGGGCCCGGGATGCGGCGGCGGCGCGTGCCCTGGCTGACCGGGGTTTCGTGACCTCTGTGCTGGCGGTCGGCACGCGCGAAGGTGCTCCCATTCCAAGCGGTGGCGGATTCGTCAGCGACCGTTCCGGAAGCGTCGTCATCGCGCGCCTCGATGCTGGATCTCTGGCGGACGTCGCCGAGGCCGGTGGCGGGCGCTATTCCGAGATGGCCAGCCGCGACGGCGATGCCCCCTGGGTGACCATGGACGGTGGTGCGTTCGAGCGGCGCGATGAGGCTTTGGACCAGCGCTGGAAGGACGCGGGACCCTACCTTGTCCTGTTGTTGTTGCCGCTGGCGGCGCTGGCGTTTCGCAAGGGTGCCGTGTTCGTTTTGCCGCTGATGCTGCTGGGCGGTCTGGTGCATGCGCCCGGCGCACAGGCTTACGGGTGGGACGATATCTGGCAGCGCAAGGATCAGCAGGCCTGGGTGGCCCTGCAGGCCGAGGAAGCCGAACGGGCCGCGGCATTGGCGCGGGACCCGGAACTGGCCGGAGAGGCGTGGTACCGCAGCGAAAATTACGACAGTGCGGTGTCCAACTGGCAGGGGCTCGACTCCGCCGATGCCCATTACAATCGCGGCAATGCGCTGGCCAAACTGGGCGAGTTCGAGGCCGCGCTGGATGCCTATGACCAGGCCCTCGAGCAGCAGCCCGATATGGCGGATGCCCGGCATAACCGCGAACTGGTCGAGCGCGCGCTGGAGCAGCAGCGACAGCAACAGGAGCAGGAACAGGAGCAGGAGCAGTCCGAAGACGGTGATGAGGGCGAGTCCTCGCAGGAGGCCAGCGACGAGAGTTCGCCCGGGGATTCCGAGTCCGAGCCCGCCGAAGGGGACGAGAATCAGCAGGGCGAGGAAGGCCAGGAGGGCGAGCAGGAGCCGCAGGAAGCCGAGCCTGGTGAAGAAGGCGAGGGACAGGAAAAGACCGATTACGAGCAGGCCTGGTCGGAGGAAGATGCCCAGGCCATGGAACAATGGCTGCGGCGCATTCCGGACGACCCCGGCGGTCTGCTGCGGCGCAAATTCATCTATGAACATCAGCGTCGCGGGGCGCCGGAGGAAGAAGCCGACCCATGGTGACCATGTTGAGCGGATTGAAACGGAACGGCCGGCCCAGACCGGTACCCTGGATAGTGCTGTTGGCGGCCCTGTGGCTGTGCGCGCCGGTTCGCGCGGATGTGACGGTCACCCTGGACCGGGACCGCATCGTCGAGGGGGAGACGGTGACCCTGGTGGTGCAGACCAACGACCCGCAACAGAGTCTGGATCCCAACCTCGCCGAGTTGCAAGAGGACTTCGTGGTTCTCGACCGGCGCACCGAGACGCAGATGTCCATCGTCAACGGTCGCCAGTCCGCGGTGATGAAACTGCTGCTGACCCTGGAACCCAAACGCGCCGGTTCCCTGACGATTCCACCGCTGCGCTTCGGCAACGTGGCCACCCCCGCGCGCACCCTGCAGGTCGATCCCGCGCCGGAACCGGAGCCGGGCGCCCTGCCACCGGTGTTCATCGACGTTGAACTCGATCCCGCCGAGGGGCCCCATTACGTGCACGCGCAATTGCGCCTGACCGTGCGCGTGCACTATCTGCCCAACCTGGCGGAAGCCGCGATCACCCCTCCGGAGCCGTCACCGGCGTCCGTTCGGCTGTTGGATGAGGTGCCGTACCAGGCAGAACGCGGCGGTGTGCGCTATCGGGTTCTCGAACGCCATTACGCCGTGTTCCCGGAGCGTTCCGGTCCGCTGGAAATTCCGGCGATGCGCCTGACCGGCCGGTTGGTTGAACGGCGGTCGGATCAATTGTGGCAGCCGGCCGTGAAGGGCCGCCGCATCCAGGCCAGCAGCGAGCCGTTGCAGCTGGATATCCTGCCGCGTCCGGATACCTACGTCGGGGACTCGTGGCAGCCGGCCCGTGCGCTGGAGGCATCGCAGAACATCTCGTCCAGTGAAACCCTGAGTGTCGGCGAGCCGGTGACACGCACTGTCATCATCGACGCCATCGGCCTGGAAGAGAACATGATTCCCGAGCCCGGCCAGCCGGATATCCCCGGCGCGCGCATCTACCCGGATCAGCCACAGGGCATCACCCGTGACGACGGTAAATGGGTGCTGGGCCACAAGGAGTTCCGTTACGCCATCGTGCCGGAGAACCCGGGAGAACTGGTGTTGCCGGAGCTGACGGTGCACTGGTGGGACACGGTCAACGACCGCCAGGCCGAGGCGGTGCTGCCGGAAGTGCGCCTCGAGGTTCTGCCCTCCACCCTGCCGACAGCGGCCACGCCGGCCGCCCCGTCGGCGGCAAGTGCGCCCGCAGGGCCGGCGCTTCCCGGCGCCGTGAATGTGAGTAGCGGCCGCAATTACTGGGTGGGGTTGAGCGCGCTGTTCGCGCTGCTGTGGCTGGTGACCCTGGGGCTGTACCTGCGCCGTCCCCGGCCGGCCGGCCGGCCGGACTCCACCGCCTCGGAACCGGCCGGCGACGAAAAGGCCCTGCTGGACCGGTTGCAGCGCGCCTGCCGCGCGGACGACGCCGCGCAGGCCCGGCAGGTGCTGGGGCAATGGCTGCGCCGTTACGGCCCGGGCCGCTACCGCGGCAGCATCCGGGCGCTGGCCGGCGAACTGGAGGGTCAGGCAACGGGGGGTGGCGCCCGCGACACGCATCCCGAACTGGGCGCTGAGCTGGTACGGCTCGATGCGGCCGGCTTCCAGCCTGCCGGGGTCGCCGGCGGTGCCCCGGGCTGGGATGGCGCGGCACTTTGGAACGGGTTTTCGAAATGGCGGGCCGAACAACTGCGTCCGGAACGCACGATGCGGGATCCGATGGATCTGTATGGTGCGGGCGGTCAAGCCCGGGTCTGAAGTCTCAGGGGTTCTTCATGACCAGGCTGTCGATGTCGCTGTCCTGAAGCTGGCGACGGATTTTGTCGGCTTCACGCGCGCCCTGTACGGGCCCCACCCGAACCCGGTGCCAGGTGGCATCGTTCACGGTCACGGTCTGGACCTGTGCGACGATGCCCATCAACGCCAGTCGCGCCTTGAGTTGGTCGGCGTCATCGGCCGAGCGAAACGAGCCGACCTGCAACAGGTAGGAGCCGGCACCCGCTGGCGGCTGAGCAGTTGCGGATTCGGGTTCGCGGCGGTTGGCCAGTTCCTGTTCGGGCACCACCACTTCCATTTCGGGCAGCACGGTAAAAAAGTCGTAGCGGGATTTTTCCGGTTTGTCGCCCGCGTCAACCGGGTCTTCGGCGATGGGGGGTTCGTCGCGCTCGGACGTGGTTGCCTGCGGCTGTTCGACCGAAGGCTGTGCGATGTATCCGCGGGCCGCCAGGTACCAGGCGAGCGCCAGCCCCATCAGAAGGCCGATGAACAGCCAAAGCAACGCCGGCGTCGACTTGCGTGCCCCCCTGCTTGCTCCTCTGCGTGCCACTGATAACGATCCGCCCTGTTGCCTACATTTCTTCCGGCGCCGAGACTCCGAGGAGCCTCAGTCCGGATGCGAGCACGATACGTGTGGCGAGCACCAGATTCAATCTCGCATTGCGCAGATTTTCGTCGTCGACGAGGTACTGATGCGCGTTGTAGTACGCATGGAAGTCGGTGGCGAGTCCGTGCAGGTAGTGGGCGATCTGATGCGGTGCGCGCATTCGCGCGGCGGTCTCGATGGCTTCCGGGAAGCGAGCCAGGTTGCGCATCAGGGCCAGTTCGTGATCCTCGGTGAGCAGATCGAGGGCGGCCTCGCCAATGGCCTCGTTGTGGCGTTCGTCCATCTGCTCCAGGTTGCGGAACACGCTGCAGATACGCGCGTGTGCGTACTGGATGTAATACACCGGATTTTCGTTGCTGTGGGATTTGGCCAGGTCCAGGTCGAAATCCAGGTGCTGATCGTGAGAACGCATCACGTAGAAATAACGGGCCGCGTCGGAGCCGACTTCCTCCCGCAGTTCGCGCAGGGTGATGAACTGACCCGAGCGCGTGGACATCTGCACCTTTTCGCCGAAACGGTACAGCACCGCGAACTGGACCAGCAGGATTTCCAGCCGGTCGGGGTCCTCGCCCAGGCCCTGGGCGGCGGCGCGCAGCCGCGCGACGTAGCCGTGGTGATCCGCTCCCAGCACGTAGACCGCGCGATTGAAACCGCGTGACAGCTTGTTCTGGATGTAGGCGATGTCGGAAGCGAAGTAAGTGGAGCGGCCGTTCTCGCGAATGACCACGCGATCCTTTTCGTCACCCAGTTCCGAGGCGCGGAACCAGGTGGCTCCGTCCTGGACGTAGAGGTGACCGTTGTCGCGCAAACGCTCGATGGCCTGTGCGACCGCGCCGCTGTCTTCCAGCGCCTGCTCGGAGAACCAGGAGTCGAAGCGGACGCCGAAATCGCCCAGGTCGTCTTCGATGTCCTTGAGAATGGTGTCCAGCGCCGCATTGAAAAATACGGCATAGCCGTCTTTGCCCAGCAGTTCACGTGCCCGTGCGATCAGTGCATCGATATGCACTTCGCCGTCCCCGCCCTCATTGGGCGCCGGTGGCAGTCCTTCGGTGATTTCGAAACCGCCGTGACGCCACTTGTCGCCGTGGTCGGCACGCACCAGGCGGGAGATGTCGTAAATGTAGTCGCCGCGGTAGCCGTTCTCCGGAAAGGCCACCTTCTCGCCACACAGTTCCAGGTAGCGCAGCCACACGCAGACCGCGAGTATGTCCATCTGGCGGCCGTTGTCGTTGACATAGTATTCGCGTTCGACCCGGTAACCGGCCAACTCGAGGATGTTGCCCAGCGTGGCGCCGTAGGCCGCTCCACGTCCGTGTCCCACATGGAGGGGGCCGGTGGGGTTGGCGGAAACGAATTCCAGGGTCACGCTCTCGTCCGGATCGGCCATGGGCCGGCCGTATTCGTCGCGTTGGCGCAGCACGTCCTTGAGCGCGGCGCGCAGCGCGCAGTGATCCATGAAGAAATTGATGAATCCGGGGCCGGCGATTTCGATGCGGGCAACCTGCCGTGAGCGAGGGATGTGATCGATGATGGCCTGGGCCAGTTCGCGCGGCGGCATGCCGGCCTGGCGGGTCAGCACCATGGCCAGGTTGGATGCGAAATCACCGTGCTCGGGCGAGCGTGTGCGTTCGAGACCCACGTCGGGGTCGAGGTCGGCAGGGAGCACCCCGTCGCGCTGCAGGTGCAGCAGGGACTGGGCGAGCAGCTCTACAATGTGTTCTCTCACGGCTGGGTCCGATCCGGCGTCATGGGCGCAGCCCTGTGAGGCGGCCGCTCAGAAAAGAGGCATATTGTAAACCTTCGCGGGTGTCATAAGAAGCACCGGGATTCCAGCCCGTGCCGGTGGTGATGAGCCTGTGGATAACTCTGTGCGAAAGTTGCGGTCGATGGCATCTTTGCACGGCCGCTGAATTGCGGTACTGCGGGAAGCTGTGTAGTCGGCGTGAATTGAACTCCAAAAAACAAAGAGTTGCGGGGTTGTTTGAAGTGGGGGTCGCGAAGGGGGGTGGTAAGCTGCTGATTTTTCGTTTGCGTGGCTGTTGTGAATAAATTCCAGGGCACCCGAGTGCCGATTGCGGCCGTGCTCTGGTACCATCGCTCCGACGTGAGCGCCCCGGACCCCCAGAATCCCTATCGTTTCCAGCGTGAAAGGCCACGGCTGGGCCGTGGCGTCTACCTGTCCCCCCAGGCTTTCGTCGCGGGCGATGTCGTGCTCGGTGACGATGTTTCGGTATGGCCCATGGCCGTGATCCGCGGTGACGTCAACCGTATCGTGGTCGGAGCGCGCTGCAATATCCAGGATGGTGCGGTTCTGCACGTCACGCATGAAGGTCCGGCCACGCCCGAGGGCGGTCCGCTCGTGATGGGCGAGGATATCACCGTGGGTCACCGGGCGATTCTGCACGCCTGTACGGTGGGCGCGCGCTGCCTGATCGGGATGGGTGCGATTGTCATGGATCGCGTGGTGGTGGGCGACGATGTGATGATCGGCGCCGGCGCGGTTGTCACCCCGGGAACGGTGCTGGAGCCGCGTACCCTGTGGAAAGGCAGTCCCGCCCGGCTGGCACGCCCGCTGAGCGACGCGGAAGTCGACATGCTGCGCTACAGCGCCGGCCACTACGTTCGGCTCAAGGATCGATACCTCGAAGACCTGGCCCTCGCCGCTTCGCCCGGTCCGGATCCGGAGGAATGAACCGATGGAAGCGGTGATGTCGCTGGGCCTGTTCGTGGCGGTCGGCCTGGCGCTGATGGCCGGTTTCCCGGTGGCCTTCACCCTGGCCGGGGTCGCACTGCTGTTCGCCGGCATCGGGGCCGCGACGGGAACCTTCGACCCGGCCTTCCTTGGCGCGCTGCCCAACCGCATCTTCGGCATCATGTCCAACGAGACCCTGATCGCGGTCCCGGTATTCGTATTCATGGGCGTGATGCTGGAGCGCTCGCGGGTGGCCGAGCAGTTACTGCAATCGCTGGCGCGTCTGATGACTCACGTTTCCGGCGGGCTCGGCATCGCCGTGGTGCTGGTCGGCGCCATGATGGCCGCCAGCACCGGAATCGTCGGTGCGACCGTGGTGACGATGGGGCTGATCTCGCTGCCCACGATGCTGAATCGCGGCTATCATCCCAGCGTCGCTACCGGCACGATCTGCGCCGCGGGCACCCTGGGTCAGATCATTCCCCCTTCCATCGTGCTGGTAATGCTGGCGGATGTGCTGTCCAACGCGTATCAGCAGGCCCAGTTGCAGATGGGGAATTTCGCGCCCAAGACCGTATCGGTGGGCGAACTGTTCGCCGGATCGCTGGTGCCCGGACTCCTGCTGGTTCTGGTTTACCTCGTGTACCTGGCGATTCTGGCACGCGTTCGCCCGGACTGGATGCCGGCCGCCCGCGAGCAGGCATCGGAGCGTGTCGGTATCGGCCGGGTTCTGCTGCTGGTGCTCGGTCCGCTGATGCTGATAGTCGCGGTGCTGGGGTCCATTCTGAAGGGCATCGCGACCCCGACCGAAGCGGCCGCCGTCGGTGCCGTGGGCGCCATGGTGCTGGCGCTGATCCAGGGCGTGTTTCGCTGGTCGACCCTGCGTGAGGTGGTGCAGCGCACCGCCGCGATTTCATCGATGGTGTTCCTGATTCTGATCGGCGCATCGGTGTTCAGCCTGGTGTTTCGCGGCTTCGGCGGCGACGA
Organism: Elongatibacter sediminis; assembly: GCF_037892215.1. Taxonomy (NCBI): domain Bacteria; kingdom Pseudomonadati; phylum Pseudomonadota; class Gammaproteobacteria; order Chromatiales; family Wenzhouxiangellaceae; genus Elongatibacter; species Elongatibacter sediminis. The sequence continues at coordinate 31,250 of NZ_JAZHOG010000003.1, forward strand.
GCTCATCGCGCAGTTGTTGCACTCCCTGCCGGGCGGCGTGATCACGGCGATGGTGCTGGTGATGGTCGTGATGTTCCTGCTGGGGTTCGTGCTGGACTTCATCGAGATCACGTTCGTCATCGTGCCCATTGTCGGGCCGGTGCTGATGGCCATGGGCCTGGATCCCATCTGGCTCGGTGTGATGATCGCCATCAACCTGCAGACGTCCTTTCTCACCCCGCCGTTCGGCTTCGCGCTCTTCTACCTGCGCGGCGTCTGTCCCGAAACGGTACGCACATCGCAGATGTACCGCGGGGTGATTCCATTCATCGCGATGCAACTGGCCATGCTGATCATCCTGGCCCTCTGGCCGCAACTCGTGACCTGGCTTCCGGGCGTGATATACGGCTGACCGGCGCGCCTCAGCGCAGGTAGTGCCATGCCAGCAGACCGCCGAGTACGGCAAGGACGGCGCCGCCGCAACGGGTGTACAGCATCAGGAAACGGTCGGACAGCCGCGAGACCAGTTGCCGCACCAGCGCCGGCGCCAGCAGCAGAAAGGCGCCTTCGAGTGCGATTAACCAGCCCAGCACCGTGACGAAAACCGGCCAGGTGCCGTACCAGTTGTCGTAGCCCGGCCCGATGACCACGCCGGCGGCGAGCATGACCAGCCCGGTGGGGAACAGGCGTTCGGGATGTGCGGCCCAGGACCGCAGCAGGCGCAGCCATCCCGGCGCGTTGAGCAGGTAGGACAGACCCAGCACCACGAGCACGACCGCGACGACGGTAGGGATCAGGGTGTACACCGGGCGTGGCGCGGGTCAGCGGTGGTTCAGCATGTAGCGTTCACTCACGTCGGTCCAGCGCCTGACCGTGTTCATGTAGGCGCGGAACGAATCCCAGGTCTCGCGCACCATTGCGTCCTCGGCCGCCAGTTCATCGAGGATGTCGAAGGTGTGGCCGCGCAGTTCAGCGAGCACGTCGTCGGGGAATGCCAGCAGTTCCACGCCGTGGTCCTCGACCAGGGTGCGCAGGGCTTCGCCGTTACTCGCTTCGAAATCGGCATACATGTCGGTGGTGACCGCCTGACACGCCACCTCGACGATTTTTTTCAGGTCTGACGGCAGGCTGTTCCAGGCGGCCTCGTTGACGATGCACTCGAGCACGCTGCCCGGTTCCTGCCAGCCGGGATAGTAGTAATAAGGCGCCGCCTGGTGCAGGCCGAGTGCGAGGTCGTTCATCGGACCCACCCATTCGGCGGCATCGACGACGCCGCTCTGCAGCGCGGTGAACACTTCACCGCCAGGCACGTTGACCGATGTGCCTCCGGCGCGCTGCAGGGCTTCGCCGCCGATGCCGGGGATGCGCATTTTGAGGCCGTCCAGATCGGCCACGCTTTCAATCTTCTTCTTGAACCAGCCGCCCATCTGGGTGCCGGAGTTACCGGCCGGGAAAGGCACCAGGCCGTAAGGTGCGTAAGCCTTGCGGTACAACTCGTTGCCGCCGCCGTAATACAGCCAGCCGTGAATTTCCGTTGCGGTCAGGCCGAACGGAATGCCGGTGAACAGCAGGCCTGCCTTGACCTTGCCGCGCCAGTAGTAGGCCGCGCCGTGGCCCATTTCGGCCGTGCCCTGCTGGACCGCGGAAAATACTTCCAGCGGTGGAACGAGTTCTCCGCCGCCGTAGACCTTGACGGTCAGGCGTCCGTTACTCATTTCACCGATCATTTCGGCCAGGCGGGCGGCTCCGCGTCCGAGACCCGGAAAGTCCCGTGGCCAGGTGGTGACCATTTTCCAGGTGAAGGTCTGGTCATAGTGGCCGGCCTCCCCCGGAGCGGCGGATGAATTGCCCTGGCCGCAGGCTCCAAGCAATCCCGCGGCGCCCGCGGCGCCGGCTGTCTTGACGAATATTCTACGATCCATGGATCACTCCCCGGGTTCGTGGAGCGCTGACGGCTCCGCTGGTTACGGATATCGTTGTGTCTGGGTCCGGGCGCTGCTGTGTGGCCGGCGGACGCAGCCAGTCCTCTCCGGCCACTGAAGGCTGCTCGCCGACGGCGCCCAGGCCGCGGAAATCGAACAGCTCGTGGTCGGCGAGCTGGGACGGAGAAACGTGGCCGATGGCGCGGAAAATATTCTCCACCCGGCCCGGATGCCGGCGTTTCCATTCCGTCAGCATCTCCTTGATGACCTGGCGCTGCAGATTGGGCTGTGATCCGCACAGGTCGCAGGGGATCAGCGGAAAGTCGCGCAATTCGGCGTAGCGGCGGAGGTCTTCCTCACTGCAGTAGGCCAGCGGCCGAATCACCACGTGCCGACCGTCGTCGGACAGCAGCTTGGGCGGCATGGCCTTGATGCGGCCGCCGTTGAACAGATTCAGGAACAGCGTCTCGATGATGTCGTCACGGTGGTGTCCGAGCGCGATTTTCGTGAACCCGTGTTCGCCGGCATACCGGTACAGCGCGCCGCGGCGTAGCCGGGAACACAGGCCGCACGTGGTCTTGCCCTCGCGGATCACGCGGCGAACCACGCTGTAGGTATCCTGTTCGATCACTTCAAAGGGGACGCCGCGGCCGGCCAGATAGGTGGGCAGTACCTGCTCCGGAAAGCCGGGCTGCTTCTGGTCCAGGTTCACCGCGACCAACTCGAAATCGACCGGTGCGCGTTGCTGCAGGGCCAGCAGAATGTCCAGCATGGCGTAGGAGTCCTTGCCTCCGGACAGGCACACCATGATGCGGTCGCCCGCACTGATCATGTTGAAATCGCCGATGGCCTGACCGGTTTTACGATGCAGGCGTTTGACCAGTTTGTCGTCGGCGTACTTTTGTTTCTGGGCCGTTCGCATTGCAACTCCCTGCCGGGCACGGAAAACTCCGCGCATTCTACCGCGAGTGGGCCGGCTTGGCGTCGCGGCAGCGTGCGGCTGGCCGGAGTACACTTGAAGAAGTGGACCTCAATTCCAATGATCCCGGTGAAATCGTCCGCGTACTCGAAGAGTTGCGACAGGAACATCGTGACCTCGACGAAGCCATCGCGCGGCTGTCTGAAGACCCCACGGTCGACCAGCTTCGACTCACCCGCATGAAGAAGCGCAAGCTGAAAATCCGGGACTGGATGACCTATCTCGAATCCAAGCTGATCCCGGACATCGACGCCTGAGTCCGGTTCAGTCGGTGTCGGCTTTCTGCAGTACCTGGGGCGCGACCCGGATGATGCCGTGGCGGATGTCCTTGCTGAGCAGCGTCTTGGCATCCTCGGTGATGGATTCGATGGTGTCGTCGAACTCCAGGCGGCCTTCCGGCCCGGTGACCAGGACATCGCGCTGCTTGAGCAGTTCGATGAATTGGCGGAACAGACTGCGGTCGTAGAATTCCGGCGCGTCGAACTCGCTCAGCAGGGAGATTCGTTGCGCGGTGAGGATGCACAGGCGCTCGAGCTGGGCGCGGGTCAGCGAACCCGACCCGTTCTTGGCCAGGACCGCGATGGTGATGAAATAGCGCTCGAATGTCTGCAGCAGCGCGCGTCCCAGCATTTGCAGCTGCAGGGCCTCTTCGGTGCTGCCTTCGGTGCGTTCGAGATGATCATCGTCGCCGTTATCGAGCAGCAGGCCCTGGCGCTTCATCCACCTGATGGTCCCGTTCATGGCGCGCAGGAAACCCGCTTCATCCCAGGGCAGGTATAACTCGTGCTTGAGGAACGGATAAAGGGCCGATGCGATGCGGCGTAGCCGCTCGCGTTCCACCCGGCGGGCATTCAGCAGGCTGGCGGCGATCAGCGAGGGCAGCGCGACCAGGTGAGATATGTTGTTGCGAAAATAGGTGAGCAGAACGGCCTGGTCCGGCTTGATTTCGATGATGTCGCCCAGCGGGTGTTCGCGCGACTGCAGAAATTCCAGTTCGATGCCATGGTCGATGATTTCATCCGGACTCTGGTCCGTGAACGTGACCCGGTCCGAATAGCGGCAATTTCGCAGCAGATCCAGGTACAGATCCAATTGGGTCAGCAGCTCGGCACGGCCGAGCGCGTGCTTCGGCGCGGCCAGCAGGATAACGGCCAGCAGGTTGGTCGCATTGACGTGAGCCGCTTCGTTCATACCGGTCATGATCTGGTTGCCCAGGCGGTCGATCAGCGGATTCAACCAGGCCGGGCGCTGGTCCGGATTCACACCTTCCTTCCAGCTTGGTTCGTGTTTGTCGAGCAGGTCGTTCAGAAAAACCGGCTCGGCGAAACTGACGTGCACCTTGCCGTACTTGCGCCGCAGAACGCCAAAGACCTTGAACAGGTCACCCAGCGATTCGGACTTCTTGGCCTTGCCCGAGAGTTCGGCCGTGTAGCTGCGGCCTTCCACCAGGCGTTCGTAGCCGATGTAGATGGGCTGGAACAGGATGGGCCGCACCGGCGAGCGCAGGAAGCCGCGTACCGTCATCGACAGCATGCCCGCCTTGGGTGAAAGCAGGCGCCCGGTGCGGCTTCGGGTGCCCTCTACGAAATATTCGATGGACGTGCCCTGGGCCAGGATGCGGCTCAGGTACTCGTTGAATACGGCTGCGTAGAGCTTTTGCGATCTGAAGGTGCGGCGCACGAAAAACGCGCCACCCTTGCGCAGGAACCGGCCGACCCCGGGCAGGTTGAGGTTGACCCCGGCGGCGACGTGCGGCGGGACGAATCCGTTGTGATAGATGAAATAGGACACCAGGAGGTAGTCGATGTGACTGCGGTGGCAGGGGACATAGATGACCTCGTAGTCGGAGGCGATTTTCTGGAAATCCCGGAAATGGTGCAGATCGACTCCGTCGTAGATGCGGTTCCAGAACCAGGACAACGCCATCGAGGCCACGCGCACGAAGGCGTAGGAATAGTCCGCCGCGATCTCGAAGGCATGTGCCCGGGCCCGCTTCCACGCCTTGTGTACGCTGACCTTGTTCGCGCTGGCGTGGTCATCGATGGCTTTTTCGACGGTCGGGCTCAGCAGGATGGTATCGATGACGGTGCGGCGATGCGACAGGTCGGGGCCGATGGCCGCGGTGCGAACCTGGGCGAAGTGTACGCGCAGGATCCGCGAGATTTTGCGCAGGGTGCGGCCCGGTCCGATACCCTCGTCCGCCATCTGGCGCAGCGAGATGGGCTGGCTGAAACGCACGAAAGTGTTGCGGCCGTTGACCAGGGTCGAGAACAGACGGCGCAAGCGGCCGCCAATTTCCCAGGACTCCGAAAAGAAAATCTTGGCGATGCCGGTCTCCTTGTCGGGCGCACGGCCTAACAGGATCGTGACCGGCACGATTTGTACATCGGTTTGGTCGCCGTCACACACCCGGTCCAGCAAATGCTTGAGAATCTCGGAGTGCGTGCGCGGGCGGGTGCGCTGGATAATCAGGCCGCGTTTGCGTTTGAGTACTCCGTAGCTGCGTTTGATGGCGCCGCGATCCAGTTGGAGCGGCAGCAACGGCCGTGGCATGTCGTGCTTGCGGCAAACACGGTCGAGTATCAGCAACGACGAGAGCGCATAGGAATCCAGCATGTAGCAAACCGGGCGCTCCGGGTCGATGTCGAGATCGGCCAGAGGGTCGGGAAGCACGCGGGTGCGCACCCAGGTGTGGAGAATGGACTCCAGCATCTGGTGCCAGCGCAGTTTCAGGGATGCGAGGAAACCCGGCTTGATGGGGTGGGTGTTCATTCGCCCGGTGATTCGCCTTGCGTAGCCGCAGGGACTGGTCATTCTAGTGGTCTGACCCGCAAATAACTATGCCAGGCGGTTCGATGTGGGCCGGCGACGGTCCGGCTGGGTGACTGTATTTGGGCATTTGGCGTGCCGTGGCCGAGCGCCTCACGGGTTTCGGCGAGCGAAAAAAATCCGGGCTGGTCACAGGGACCCGCCCGGAAGTCCGGCAGAGCCGGAGAGGATCGTTGCTGTTCTGTTCAGTGATTGGTTTTGTTGCAGTCCACCACGTTTGCTATTTTCGCTGAATGCTTTGTTTTTCAGTTTTATTATGAAGTTACGCGCGTATCGTAATGTGCGGCATTAAGACTTGTCAACCCCTGGAGACGGGGCGGCCAGCCGCGATGGCCGGTTTCGGCAGATTCGGGCCGGTTCGTAGCTGTCGAATCGGGTGCGGAGTACCCTGAATCAGGCCCCGGCCTGCAAGGCCTGGAGGATTTCGTCCTGGATGGCCTGGGCGGCGGCGGCCGGGTCCGCGGCATCCCGGATGGGGCGCCCGACCACCAGATGATCGGCGCCGCTGGCGATCGCCCGGGCCGGCGTAACGACCCGTGCCTGGTCGTCTTCTTCGTCATTGCGGATGGGGCGGATGCCCGGGCAGACGGTGATCAGGGCATGGTCCACGGATTCGCGCAGGGCCGGTACTTCCAATCCGGACGAAACCACGCCGTCGCAGCCGAGTTCCAGCGCCCGGCGGGCGCGAGAAAGCACCAGGGTGCGGGCGTCGCACTGGAAGCCCAGATCGTCCAGGTCGCCCTGGTCGAGGCTGGTCAGTGCGGTTACTGCGAGGATCTGCATATCGCCCTTGGCCTCGACGGCGGCGCGCAGCATGCTGTCGTTGCCGTGCACCGTGCAGAACTGGACGTCCTGCCGTGCGAGTTGGCGCACGGCGGCGGCGACGGTGGCGGGAATGTCGAAGAATTTCAGATCGGCGAAAACCTTCTTGCCGGCGGCGCGCAGTTCCGCGGCCAGTTCGAAGTAACTGCCGGACAGAAAGAATTCCAGACCCAGTTTGTAGAAGCACACCGTGTCGCCGAGTTGTTCGACCAGTTGGCGGGCGCGGGCGGCATCGGGAACGTCGAGGGCGAAAATCAGCCGCTCGGCGGGTGGAATGTCTTTTTTGACGGGCGTTGACGGAGTCATGTCGAGTCCTCGTTCCGTGTCTGCTGTTCGAGAATGAACTGGCGGATCGTGGAGCTGACGGTCTCCGCCTGGTCCATGTGGAAATGGTGGTTGCCGTGCACTGTACGGTGATGTCCGGCCGGCACCGCGTCGATGCGGGCTTGCGCCTGCTCCGGCGTGATCCATCGCGCCAGCGGCACGGCGCCGATGCTCAGAACCGGGGCGGTAATGGCATTCAGGCAGTCGAGCACCTGTTCTTCGGCCATGAAGACCGGAGATACCCAGTACAGCGCGGGATCGAATCGCCAGCGAAAGCCGTCCTCGTCCCGGCGGGCGGACCGCTCACACAGGAGCCGGGCGGCTCCGGGGTCGAGATCCGTGGAATTGGACAGGCGCGCGCTCACCATGGCGTCGAGGGACTCGTAGACCTTGCGCGGCGAATGCGGCCTGCGGTTGCGGTCCAGGCTCTTGCGCAGCCGGGATGCGGTTTCGCCCGCGGCGGCGCCGGGAGGGCCGAGGCCGTCCAGTGTGGTCAGGCTGAGAACACGTTGTGGGGCGGCCGAGGCATACAGCGAGGTGATCGCGCCGCCCAGCGAATGACCGAGCAGGTGGCAGCTGTCCCAGCCCAGGGCGTCGAGCGCCGCGTCGATGTCGAACAGATAATCGGTCAGATAGTAGTTGGCGCTCTCGTGCCGGTGATCGGAATGGCCGTGACCGGGCAGATCCAGCGCCACCAGGTCCAGGCCCGGCAGGTGGGCGGCGAGCGGGACGAACGAGGCGGCGTTGTCCAGCCAGCCGTGAATGGCCAGAACCCGGGGACCGTCGGGTGAGGCCCAGTGCAGTCCGGCCATCGCCCCACGGGGTGTCTGCAGCCGGATGTCCAGGGGTTCTGCGGGCGCTTCATTCATGTCCGGTCCCTCAGCGTGCCTCCAGGTGCGCGTAGGCCAGCACCAGCCATTTCACGCCCGCTGCGTCGAAATTGACCTGCACGCGGGTGTGTTCCCCGGAGCCCTCGAAGGCCAGTACCGTGCCTTCGCCGAATTTGCGGTGCGTGACCGCCTGGCCCAGGCGGAACGGCCACTCCTGGCCCTTGAAGCCGCCCCCGCTGCGCTTCGGTGCGGATGGCCGCGCCGGCACGTAGGGCCGTTCGGCCGACACCCGCGGACGGATTTCCCGCAACAGGCTGGAGGGCATCTCGTCGATGAAACGCGAAGGCCGGGAATGGGACTCCGAGCCGTGCATGCGGCGCACCTCGGCGTAACTCAGGCACAGTTGCTCGCGCGCGCGGGTCATGCCGACATAGCACAGGCGGCGCTCTTCTTCGAGGCGGCCGCCGGACTCCTCGATCGATCGCTGGTGGGGAAACAGCCCGTCTTCCATGCCGGCGATGAATACCAGCGGAAATTCCAGGCCCTTGGCCGAGTGAAGCGTCATCAGCTGGACGCAGTCGTCCCATTGTTCGCCCTGGGTTTCGCCGGCTTCCAGGGCCGCGTGACTGAGAAAGGACTGCAATTCGCTCAGCCCGGCATCGGCGTCCTCGGGCGGTAACACGAAGGCATCGGCCGCGTTGACCAGTTCGCGCAGGTTCTCCAGCCGGGTCTCCATGCGCTCGGGCGGTTCCTTCTCGTAATGCGATGCCAGCTTGCTGTCGTCGATCACGCCCTGCATCTGGTTGCCGAGGGTCCAGTCGCGCATGCGCTCGTGCATGCCCGTGAGGAGGTCGATGAATCCCTGCACCGCATTGGCGGCCCGGGCGGCGAGCAGCTTCTGATCGATGCAGGCCCCGGCGGCCTGCCACAGGGGGATGCCGGACTCGCGCGCCTGTGCGCGCAACAGGGAAACGGTCTTGTCACCGATGGCGCGGGTTGGTTTGTTCACCACCCGCTCGAAGGCCGCGTCGTCATCCGGGTTGAGCAGCAGGCGGAGGTAGGCCAGCGCATCCTTGATCTCGACCCGTTCGAAAAAGCGCAGGCCGCCGTACACCCGGTAGGGAATGCTCTCGCGCAGCAGATATTCCTCGAACAGCCGCGATTGCGCCGTGGTGCGGTAAAGGATGGCGGCCTCGTCGGCGCGCCGTCCCTCGTCGATCCACTGGCGGATCTGTTCCACCACGAAGCGTGCCTCGTCCTGCTCGTTGTAAGCCGCGTACAACTGCACCGGATGGCCTTCCGGCCCCTCGGTCCAGAGCTTCTTTCCCATGCGGCCCTGGTTGTGCGAGATCAGGGCGTTGGCGGCTTCAAGGATGGTTCCGGTGGAGCGGTAGTTCTGCTCCAGACGCACGGTCGCCACATCCGGGAAGTCGCGCATGAAGTGCTGCACGTTTTCGACCCGCGCGCCGCGCCAGCCATAGATGGACTGGTCATCGTCGCCGACCACGAACACCCGCCCGGTATCGCCGGCCAGCATCCGCAGCCAGGCGTACTGGATGGCGTTGGTGTCCTGGAACTCGTCGATCAGCAGGTGCTGCAGCCGGCGCCGGTAGTGATCGAGCACGGCGGGCTGTTCCAGCCAAAGCTCGTGCGCGCGCAGCAGCAACTCGGCGAAATCGACCAGGCCACCGCGGTTGCAGTAATCCTCGTAGCGCTCGTAAATACGCACCCAGGTGGCCGTGACCGGGTGATCCCCGTGCTCGATATGCCGGGGGCGTTCGCCTTCGTCCTTGCGGGCGTTGATGAACCACTGCGCCTGCCGTGCCGGCCAGTGCGCCTCGTCCATGCCCTCCTCGCGAATGATTCTCCGCAGCAGGCGTTGCTGGTCCTCGGAGTCGAGGATCTGGAAGGCCTCGGGCAGACCGGCTTCCTTCCAGTGCATGCGCAGCAATCGGTGCGCGATTCCGTGGAAAGTGCCGATCCAGAGCGGCCGGGTGGAAACCTGCAGCAACTGGCTCGCGCGTTCGCGCATTTCACCGGCGGCCTTGTTGGTGAACGTCACGGCCAGCACGCCCAGCGGGGAAACGTGTTCGACCTGTATCAGCCAGGCGAGCCGGTGGATGAGCACCCGGGTCTTGCCGCTGCCGGCTCCGGCCAGGACCAGCACGTGCCGATCCTCGGCGGTCACCGCCCGACGCTGGGCTTCGTTCAGCGGATCGAGCAGGTGGGAAACGTCCATGTCTCAGCGCTGCTCGCGGGCGATGGCGCGGTAGCCGATGTCGGTACGGTGGAAGACTCCGGGCCAGTGGATCGATTCGCAGGCCGCATAGGCGGTTTTCTGCGCGGCCGCGACCGTTTCACCGAGCGCGCATACGCACAACACGCGTCCGCCCGAAGTGACGACCTGCCCCTGGTCGTCGAGCGCCGTGCCGGCGTGAAAGATCTTGACCGAGTCGTCACCCGCTTCTCCGAGGCCGGTGATGACTTCGCCCTTGCGGTATTTACCCGGGTAACCTTCGGCGGCCAGAACCACGCCAAGGCTGGGGCGGGGATCCCAGTCGGCGCGTTCCTGGTCGAGCCGTCCCTCGAGCGCCGCGCGGCAGTGCTCGACCAGGTCGGAACGCAGGCGCATCAGCACCGGTTGCGTTTCCGGGTCGCCGAAGCGCACATTGAATTCGAGTACCCGCGCGGAGCCGTCCGCGCCGATCATCAGGCCGGCATACAGAAATCCGGTAAACGGGTGGCCCTCGGCGGCCATGCCGTCGACGGTGGGGCGGATGACCGTGTCCATGACCTGTTCGTGCAGCGCGCCGTCGATCACCGGCGCCGGTGAATACGCGCCCATGCCTCCGGTGTTCGGGCCGGTATCGCGATCGCCCACGGCCTTGTGGTCCTGGCTGGTGGCCAGCGGCAGGATGTGACGGCCATCGGCCATGACGATGAAACTGGCTTCCTCGCCCTCGAGAAACTCCTCGACGATGATGCGGTGGCCGGCTTCGCCGTATACGTTGCCCGCCAGCATGTCGAACACCGCCGCTTCGGCTTGGGCGAGATTGTGGGCGACGACCACACCCTTGCCCGCGGCGAGACCGTCGGCCTTGATGACGATGGGCGCGCCGTGTTTGCGGATGAAGTCGATGGCTTCGCTGACATCCGTGAATTCACCGTAGGCTGCGGTCGGAATGCCGTGGCGGGCCATGAAGTCCTTGGCGAAGGCCTTGGAACCTTCCAGCCGGGCGGCCGCGGCGCTGGGTCCGAAACAGCGAAGACCGGCGGCGGTGAAGCGGTCGACAATGCCGCCCGCGAGTGGATCCTCCGGGCCGACGATGGTCAGGTCGATGCCCCGCTCTTTGGCGAATTCGGCCAGTCCGTCGATGTCGCTGGCGGAAATCGCCACGTTTTCAACACCCGCCTCTCCGGCCGTGCCGGCGTTGCCCGGGGCCGCGAAGACCTGCGTGACGCCACGGCACCGGGCTGCTTTCCAGGCCAGCGCGTGTTCCCGTCCTCCGCCACCGACAATCAGTATCTTCATGCTTCGTGCGCTCCCGCCCCGTGGAGAGGCATCTTCAATGCCGGAAGTGGCGTACGCCGGTGAATATCATCGCGATGCCGTGCTCGTCCGCGGCGGCGATGACTTCCTCGTCGCGCATCGACCCTCCCGGCTGGATCACGCAGGCCACGCCGGCTTCCGCCGCGGTATCGATGCCGTCGCGAAACGGAAAGAAAGCATCCGAGGCCAGCGCGGTTCCGTTCAGTTCCAGGCCGGCTTCGCCAGCTTTCCAGCGTGCGATTCGGGTGGCGTCCACACGGCTCATCTGGCCGGCGCCAATGCCGCGGGTCTGGCCATCCGCGGCGAATACGATGGCGTTGGACTTGACCGATTTAACGACTTTCCAGGCAAACAGCAGGTCCGCCCACTGCTCGTCGGTCGGTTGCATCTTCGTCACGATCCGGCAATCGTCGCGATCGACGGAGGCGGCATCGGCGGATTGCAGCAGAATGCCGCCGGAGATGCGTTTGATGTCCGGGCCGGCGCCGCCGGAGCCAGGGGGAGCCGCGAGTAAGCGTACGTTGGGCTTGGCCGCGAACGCGGCCTGGGCGTCGGCATCGAAGTCCGGGGCGATGACCACCTCCACGAACTGCCGGTCCATGAGGTCACGGGCGGTGTCTCCGTCGAGTGGCTGGTTGAACGCGATGATGCCGCCAAACGCGGATGTGGGGTCGGTTTCGAAGGCCCGGCCGTAAGCATCGCGCAGGCTGCCGGCGATGGCCACACCGCACGGATTGGCGTGCTTGACGATTACGCATGCCGGTCCGTCGAAGGCGGCGACAGCGCCCAGAGCGGCATCCGCGTCGGCAATGTTGTTGAAGGACAGTTCCTTGCCCTGGAGTTGCCGCGCGGCGGCCAGTCCGGTGGGTTCAGCGCCGGCGGTCCGAAACCACGCGGCTTTCTGGTGCGGATTCTCGCCGTAACGCAGGTCCATGATTTTCTCGAAACAGCCCGTGGCCTGCTGCGGGAATTGCAGGCGTTCGCCGTCTGGTCCAATGGCCGACAGGTAGTTGCTGATGGCTGCATCGTAACGGGCGATGCGATCGAACGCATGCACCGCGAGTTCGAACCGGTAGGCCGCATCCAGGCGTCCGCCGTTGTCGCTGAGCATGGCGAGCACGCGCGGGTACTGGTCCGGGTCGGTCACGATGCCGACCGAAGTGTGGTTCTTCGCCGCGGACCGCACCATGGCCGGTCCGCCGATGTCGATGTTCTCGATGGCGGTTTCCAGTGAGCATTCCGGGTCGGCCGTCACGGACTCGAAGGGGTAGAGGTTGATGACCGCGAGTTCGATCCGTGGGATGTCGTGTTCGCGCATCACGGCCTCGTCCGTGCCTTCGCGGCCCAGCAGGCCGCCGTGCACGCGGGGGTGCAGAGTCTTGACCCGTCCGCCCATGATTTCCGGGAAGCCTGTGAAGTCGTCGATGGCCGTGACTTCAAGGCCGGCTGCTTCGAGCGCCCGGGCGGTACCCCCGGTGCTGAGGAGGTGGAAACCGTGGTCCGTCAGGCCGCGTGCGAAGTCCACGATATCGCGCTTGTCGGAAACACTGATGAGCGCCCAGCGTGGGGCGGATTCACTCGAGCCATTCATCCGGGGTGTCGTTCCTGTCGTAGAGGTTCAATCTGCCTGCGTCCGACGTGTCGCGCCAGACGTGAAAAACCGTCCTGCTCTTCAAGCCGCGCTACCAGACCTTGCCGTTGAGAGGCTTGCCATTCGTAACGGGAATATCGTAGCGGGTCAGTTTGGATCGCAGTGTATTGCGGGTGATGCCAAGTATGCGTGCCGTGCGGGACTGGTTGCCTTGCGTGTAACGCAGGACTTCCTCGATCAGGGGCGGTTCCACCTCGGAGAGCAGTGTCTGGTAAAGGCTCTCGGTCTGGCAATTGCCCATGTCTTCCAGGTACCGTCGGATCGCGAGTTGTACGTTTTGCCGCAATGGGATGGTGTGATCGGTTTCGGTTGCCATTGGGTCGATTTATTCTCGGTTTAACCGATTGGTTCTTGTGGATGAAGCCCTTGGGTCGGACCGTTAACCCTACCACAAATTGATTGGCGACTGCCTGCCGCTTCGTCTCAATTGATGCTCAGTGGAACGTGATTTCGAAGCCGACGGCCTCGACGCCCGGATCTTCAATCTCCAGGGAAAGGCCCACGAAGGCTTCGGGCGTCATGTCGGAGTTCTGCGCGGCGGTTGATGTCAGATAGTCATCGGGTGAGAAGCGCTGCTCGAGTATCGGCTGGTTGTCGAAATCGAGCAGGGCGATGGCGATTTCCGGGTAGGGTTGGGCGCGCCCGGCGCGGTTGACGATGGTCGCGTTCAAGACCAGCACGTCGGATCGGACGGGATGGGAGATCATCTCGCGATTGACGATTTCGATGAGCGCAGGATCCCGGAACGCGGGGCGGGGAGGGGGTTCGACCAGCCCGCTCCGCTCGAGCGCGCTGATGACCGCGGGATGTTCCGCCGGCGACATGCCGAAGTAACTGGCGACGTTCAGTCCCACGATCAGCACCAGCACGAGGGCGGCGGTGATCCATACAACCCGAAACAGGCGGCGCGACGTGTCGGCGGCCTCGTCACCCGGATCTTCGTCCCCGTCGCCCGGGCCGTCGTCGGAATCGTCATTTTCGTCCGGCGCGTCGAGATCGATTGGTGTGCCGAGTTCCGGCATGCCGCTCGCCGCCGGGGGCTGTTCGCCGGCATCGGGCCAGACATCGAACAGGGATTCGAACGCGTTGTTCACCTTGCGGCATTTGCCGCAGCGGTAACGACCGCGTCCGCTGGCCAGCAGGGCGGCGTTGACCGGGTGGACCGTATGGCAGCCCTGGCAGCGGGTGAACATGTCAGGCGTCAGCCCTGGTCGCCGTCATCCCCGGATTCGGCTTCCTGTTCTCTGGTCAGCCGGCGATAGCGCTCGAGTTCGGATTCGAACATGGTCTTGATCGAGGACTCGCGTTTCTCCAGCCCGGCCAGGGACTCGGCGTTGGATGCCAGCCGCCGCTTCAATGATTCCAGTTGCTGAATTTCTTCCGGCTTGACGTCGACGCCGGCCCGTTGCCGGTCGGCTGCTTCACGCACGTTGCCGCGGTAGGCATCCTGCAGACTGTTGCGGGATCCGGTCAGCAGGCGGCGGTCGTAAGCCAGTTGGTTGATTTCGACCTGCATGGCGTCGAGGATTTCCTGCTCGGAATCGTAGCGCAGCAACAGCAAGGCATCCTGTTTGGCGCGCAGTTGTTCCGGCGTGTACAGCGGTTCGGGGCGTTCCAGTCCCGAGGAGTCGCGGGGCAGTTGCCCCTTCTCGCCGGTGTCAGTGGTCCTGGGCGGAGGTGGAACCAGGCTCTTGCCCGTTTCGCGGGTAATGCCCTGGTCGTCGAGTACGTCGTGGGTCTTGTCATGGAAATCAGGCGGCAGAGTTTCGCTGTAGTGAACCTCGCCTTCCTCGTCCACCCAGCGGTACACCTTGCCCTGCTGCGCGTGGGCACTGGCGGCCACGACGAAGGCCGCGGCGAGTGCGATGGGGATCAGGGTTTTCATGTCACACTCCGTACTGTTCACGGTATTGCCGCAGGGCCGTGGCGTCGAAGCCGGGGTGCCCTCCGGTGCCGAGGAAATCGATCAGGTCGGCCAGCCCGGCGATGGCGATGCAGGGAATGCCGTGGTCGCGGCTGACTTCCTGTGCGGCCGACAATTCGCCCTGGCCGCGCTCCTGGCGATCCAGCGCGATGGCGACGCCGGCCGCCTTCGCTCCGGCGGCCTCGATGATGTCCAGCGATTCGCGCACCGAGGTGCCGGCCGAGATGACGTCGTCGATGATCAGCACGCGGCCCGCCAGGGGAGCGCCGACCAGTTGCCCGCCCTCGCCATGGTCCTTGGCCTCCTTGCGGTTGAAGGCGAACGGAACATTCCGCGCGTGCTGTTGATGCAGCGCGACGGCGGTGGCGCTGGCCAACGGGATGCCCTTGTAAGCCGGTCCGAAGAGCATGTCGAAGGCGACATCGGAATCGAGAATCGCGTCCGCGTAGCAGGCGGCCAGGGTCGCCAGCGAAGCCCCGTCGTCGAACCCCCCGGCATTGAAGAAGTAGGGGCTTTGACGGCCCGACTTCAGCGTGAACGATCCAAAGGCCAGATTGCCTTTGTCGAGCGCCAGTCGAAAGAACCGTTTCTGGTATGTCTTCATCACAGAATCCCTTCCTGATCGTTTTCAGTATATCGCGCGGTGGCCGCCCCATGCAGCGCCCCGATGACAGTCCGGGGACGGGCAGGTATGCTGGCGCCCTTCAGATCCCGCCAGCCCGAACTGCAACGAGAATATGCGAATCATAACCCTGAACGCCAACGGCATCCGGTCCGCCGCCAACAAGGGCTTTTTCGACTGGATGCACGCCCGCGATCCCGACGTGGTCTGCATCCAGGAAACCAAGGCACAACACCAGGTGCTCAAGGACCGCATGTTTTTCCCCGAGGGCTATCACACCTATTATCACGACGCCCTCAAGAAAGGCTACAGCGGTGTCGCCATCTACAGCCGTCATCAGCCGGACCGGGTTCATTATGGTCTGGGCTGGGATGTGATGGATCACGAAGGCCGCTGGCTGCAGGCGGATTTTGGTGATCTGTCCGTCATTTCGCTCTACCTGCAGTCGGGTTCCAGCAAGGAGGAACGGCAGCAGGTGAAGTATTCGGCGATGGATTACCTGATGCCCCGCTTGCGTGAAATGGCCGCGGACGGCCGCGAATACATCATCTGCGGCGACTGGAACATCGCGCATCGCAACATCGACATCAAGAACTGGCGCAGCAACCAGAAAAACTCCGGCTTCCTGCCCGAGGAGCGCGCCTGGCTGGACGAACTGTTCGACGAGGCCGGCTGGGTGGATGTGTTCCGGCGCGTGGACGATCGCGAGGAGCAGTACACGTGGTGGTCCAATCGCGGCCGCGCCTGGGACAACAACACGGGGTGGCGCATCGATTACCACATCGCCACGCCGGGTGTGGCCGAGCGTGCCGTCAGTGCGGAAATCTACAAGGATCAGCGCTTCTCCGACCACGCGCCCCTGACCCTGGATTACGAATTCACCGTGCCGCAGCGGAGCCCGGTCGAGTGAACGAACCGGTCGCAGGCTGGCGGGAGGCGGTCGCGGTCTACCTGCGCGCGCCGGTGCTGCGGATGCTGCTGTTCGGGTTTTCCGCCGGGCTGCCCTACCTGCTGGTTTTCTCGACCCTGACGGCGTGGCTGCGTTACGCCGGAGTGTCGCGCACCGCGATCGGGTTGTTTTCGTGGATCGGCATCACCTATTCCATCAAGTTGCTGTGGTCGCCGTTCGTCGACAAGCTGCGCCTGCCCCTGCTGACCCCGTGGCTCGGCCAGCGCCGCGGCTGGATGGTGCTGGCCCAGGTGGTGCTGGTCGGTGCGCTGGGCGCGATGGCCATGACGGATCCGGCGACCGATCTTCGATTCATCGCGTTGTTCGCCGTCATCGCGGCATTCGCCAGCGCGACCCAGGACATCACCATCGACGCGTTCCGGATCGAATCGGAGGCCGAGGAATTCCAGGCCGCCATGGCGAGCACCTACGTGCTGGGCTACCGGGTGGCCACCCTGGTCGCCGGCGCCGGAGCCCTGTACCTGGCGGATTTCTTCAGTTGGCAGGTCGCCTACCTGGCGATGTCCGCATGCATGATCGTCGGTCTGATCGCGGTCGCCATTTCGCCGGAGCCGTCACGCCAGGACCGGCTGACCGATCTGCGGCAGGATCCATGGGTCATCCGTTTCGCGGGCACCGGTGGCACCGGTCACGGACACGACCTCCGGGTATGGATCATCGGTGCGGTGCTGGCGCCGCTGCTGGCCTTCGTTCAGCGGTACCGGCTTTACTCGATCGCAATCCTCGGCCTGGTCGCGTTGTACAAGATGTCGGATATTTCCATGGCGGCGATGGCCAACCCGCTTTACATCGATCTCGGCTTCTCGCTCAGTGAGATCGCTTCGGTGACCAAGGTGTTCGGGTTGTTGATGACCATCACGGGCGGCTTCGTGGCCGGCGTTCTGGTGGCCCGCTACGGGATTGCGCCCATGATGCTGGTTGGAGCCCTTCTGGTGGCCGTGACCAATCTGCTGTTCGCTTGGCTGTCGACGGTGGGATACTCGCTGCCGGCACTGTTTGTCACCATTGGCGGCGACAATTTCTCCAACGGCTTCGCCGCCGTCACGCTGATCGCGTGGCTGTCGTCGCTGGTCGACCGCCGTTACACGGCGACCCAGTATGCGCTGCTCAGTTCGCTGATGACCTTGCCGGGCATGTTCGTCGGGGGATTGTCGGGATTCGTGGCCGACGGATACGGCTACACGGTTTTCTTCTTCTACGCGGCGGCGCTGGGGATTCCGGCCATTTTGCTGTGCCTCTACTTTCTGGTGCTCAAGTTGCGGGGTATCGACTACACGCTCGCTTCGGCTCCCGCCGTACCGGAGTGATTGAAGACGGGGAGTCTTCGCCGCGGAAAACTTCGCAGCGGTCGTCTCGCCGTGGCACTTCTAGATCACGCGATCGCGCGCCTCGAATCCAAACGGAAGCAGGGCCAGCCGTGTCATTTTGAGGTGCTGGGCCGCGATCGGCAGGCCGATGATGGTGATCGCGAACAGCGCGGCCATCACCAGGTGGAACGCCGCCAGTTCCAGTCCGGGCAGAATGATCCAGATGACGTTCATGATGACCGCGACGGGGCCGCCCGGCGGCTCCTTCTCGCGGATTTCCGCGCCGAACGGCATCAGGGCCAGCCCCGCCAGTTTGAAACACTGGATGCCGAAGGGAATCCCGATGATGGTGATGCAAAGCAGGATGCCGCCCAAAAGATAGGCGATCACCACGATAAAGCCCCCCAGTATCAGCCACACCAGGTTCAGCAACAGATTCATTGGCTTCGCTCCCTCCCGTAATACCAGCGATTCATGATAGCACTCGGTCTGCATGGGCCCGCGAAGCCCCACGCTCTGCCGAAGGTAAATTGGAAAGTGCTGCGAAAAACCCCGGAGCCATTGGGCGGGTATCCCCTTTCGCGGTCTCTGGTAGCCGCCGAGTGGGTGGCCGGACCCGGGGTCGAGGGCACAGGGATGTGCCCGAGAGGCCCGATCGAGCAGGGATGCGAGTCGGGCCGACCCCGGCAGCCGGCCGCCCGCGAGGGAACCGCGAAGCGGCGGCGGACTCGAGACCGCGAAAGGGGATACCTGCCCGATGGCGTTCCCCGTGTGAGAGTTTTGCAGGTTCCCCCTCATCGAGCCAAACCGGGTGCCGGTTTTCGAGCGAAAGCCCGACCGCGGCACCAAGTGACGCGAGTCCGGGGTCAGTGGGGTTGGAAGATCTCGCCGAGAATGACCGGCTCGCGGGCGCCGGTGATGGGGGGTGTGTCCTGCGGCCGCCCGGCGATGCGTTCGCGGGCCAGCCAGGCGAAAAGAATGGCTTCCACCCAGTCCGGGTCGAGACCGTAGGCGGCCGTGGTGGTGACGCGCATGCGGGGAAGCAGCCGCTTCAGGCGCCGCATCAGGTCGGTGTTGTGCGTGCCGCCGCCGCACACCAGCAATTCGTCCGAAGCGGCGTTGAGCACCGCCTCGGCCACCGAGGCCGCCGTGAATTCGGCCAGGGTCGCCTGCACGTCGCGTGGATCGGTCTCGGCTCCGCCCGGGCCGCGTTCGCGCAGGTGCCCTTCCAGCCAGTAGAAATTGAAATACTCGACCCCGGTGCTCTTGGGTGGCGGCAAGACGAAATACGGATCCGCCAGCAGTTGGTCGAGCAGTAGCCGGTCCACCGTGCCGCTTTCGGCCCAGGCTCCGCTGGCGTCGTAGTTCTCTCCACGTTGCTTGTGCACCCAGGCGTCGAGCAGGCAGTTGCCGGGTCCGGTGTCATAGCCGGTGACATTGCCGTCGGGGTCGAGCAGGGAGACATTGGCGATGCCGCCGATGTTCAAAACCGCCCTGCGCCCCGATTCCGGACACAGCAGCGCCCGATGCAGCAACGGCGCCAGGGGAGCGCCCTGGCCGCCGGCTTCCAGGTCCGCCTGCCGGAACCGCCCAACCACGGGAATCCCGGTCAGGTCGGCGATACGCTGTGGATCGCCGAGCTGTATGGATTCGGGATGGTGGCCCGCCGGGTGGTGCCATACGGTCTGGCCGTGGGAGCCGATGGCGCGGACCGCGCTTCGCTCGACTTCGTAGCGATCGAGCAGACCCCAGGCGGCTAGGGCGAAAAATTCGGCCAGTTCGCGATCCGCACGGGCCATTTCCTCGTCGTCGGGACGGCGGCGGCGCTCCACCATGCGGCGCAACAGGGCCGCCAGGTCATCGGGGTATTCAACGCACTGGGTTTCGACCCGGACCGGGCGCCCGCTCTCGAAACGAACCAGGGCCGTGTCCGCGCCGTCGCGGCTGGTCCCGGACAACATGCCGATAAAATAAGTGGGCGCTTCCGACATGTCCCGAACCCGTCGCGGCTGGCCGCGGCTTCAGTCGCGCGCGGCGTACAGCGAGGCCGATTCCAGCCGGGCGAGCTGATTCAGCATGGGCGCGGCCTGGCTTTGAAAACCGGTCAGCAGCTTTCCTTCGAGCGGTTCGACCTTTGGTAAAGGCACGGTGCGGGGATTGCGGTGCACGCCGTTGAGAACGAATTCGTAATGCAGGTGAGGGCCGGTGGCCAGGCCGGTGGAGCCCACGTAGCCGATGGTCTGCCCCTGTTTCACCTTCTGTCCGCGTTTCACGGCGCGCGAAGAGAAATGGAGGTACTTGGTTTCGATGCTGTTGGCGTGCTTGATGAATACGTGATGTCCGTTGGCGGCGGAATAGCCGGAACGGGTGACGGTCCCATCGCCGGCGGCGTAGACCGGGGTACCCCGGGGCGCGTAATAGTCGATGCCATTGTGGGGCCGTACCCGCTTGAGCACCGGGTGCATTCGGCGCGGATTGAAACCGGAGCTGATGTAGGCGAAGTTCAGCGGCGCGCGCAGGAAAGCCTTGCGCATCGGGCGGCCGTCCGGAGAGTAGTAATCGGCGATGTCGCCGTTCTCGTACCACACGGCCTGGTAGCGCTGGCCCTGGTTCAGAAACGTGGCGGCCAGAATGCGGCCGTCGCGCAGAAACTCACCGTCGCGGTAGATTTTTTCGTAGACCAGCAGGAAACGGTCACCCGCCCGGATATCGAGCACGAAATCGATGTCCCAGCCAAAAATATTGGCCAGTTTCATGATCATCTGGTCGCTGAGGCCGGATTGCTTGGCGGCGAGAAACAGTGAAGAGGTGATTTCGCCCTCGGCTTCGAGGACCTCGGTTGTGATATCGCGTTCCCGGGTTTCCGTGTCCAGGGTGTCGCCGGCCAGGCGCACCAGGAGGTAGCGGTCCTCGCCCAGCGCCGAGCGCATCGCTTCGAATGCACCCTCCGCGGTACGCTGGAAATCAAAGGTGTCGCCCGGGCGGATGTTGGCCAGGTTCCGGGTATGGTCGTCGAGGTCGAGAATACGGTGCAACAGGCCGATGTCGAAGCCCTGCTGCCGGAATATGGTGTCCAGGGTCTGGCCGGATTTGACCGTGACGGTGTCCCAGGATGCCTCGGCCGCGGCCTGGTTCCCGTCATCAGCCTCTGGCTGGAACGCCTCCGCCGGGCCGAGCGGATGTTCGGGCAACGGAAGCTCCATCACCGCACCCGGGCTCGGGGCGGCCGGATCCCCGGGTTCCAGTACCGACCACAGCACGCCGACGGCGATCATCGTGATGCCGATCAGTTTCAGGCGGCTTTGGGTCAGCCACGGCAGGGCTGCCAGGGCGCGGTTTTCCATCATCTCGCGGCTCGAATACGTGTCATGGGCGCGGCCGGCTTCCCTGGCCGTGTCGTCTCAGGCCCGCCTAAGGTACCCACAGGTCCGCGTGCGGTCAATCATCGTCCGCTCGGGTGAATGCCGGTCACTGCGGGTGGTGGCCGACCGCGCAAACCCATAAAATGCCCCGATCCCGTTTCGGACCCAAGCAATGAGTGAAGTACGCGAAGCCCTGGATTTGATCGGCCGCGGCACGGATGAAATCACCAAGCCCGAGGAACTCGAAGAGCGTCTGAAGTCGGGACGTCCGCTGCGGGTCAAGGTCGGTTTCGACCCCACCGCGCCGGACCTGCACATCGGGCACACCGTCATTATCAACAAGATGCGCCAGTTCCAGGATCTGGGCCACCAGGTGATTTTCCTGGTCGGCGACTTTACCGGCATGATCGGTGATCCCACGGGCAAGAACGTCACCCGCAAGCCGCTGACCGAAGAGGAAATCAAGGCCAACGCGCAGACGTATGCCGACCAGGTTTTCAAGATTCTCGACCCCGAAAAAACCGAGATTCGCTTCAATACCGAGTGGTTCCGGGAACTGGGTGCGGACGGCATGATCCGTCTGGCGGCGAAGTACACGGTGGCGCGCCTGCTCGAGCGTGACGATTTCGAGAAGCGCTTCAGCGAGAATCAGCCCATCGCGGTGCACGAGCTGCTGTATCCGTTGTCGCAGGGTTACGATTCGGTGGCCCTCAAATGCGATGTCGAAATGGGCGGTACCGACCAGAAATTCAATCTTCACGTCGGCCGCCATTTGCAGCAGCATTACGGCCAGCCGCCGCAGGTCATCATCACCCTGCCGTTGCTGGAAGGTCTGGATGGCGTCCAGAAGATGTCCAAGTCGCTCGGAAACTACGTCGGCATCACTGAGCCGGCCGAGCAGATCTTCGGCAAGTTGATGTCCATTTCGGATGAATTGATGTGGCGGTACTTCGACCTGCTCAGTTTCCGCAGTAACGCCGATATCGCCCGGCTGAAGGCCGAAGCCGAAGGCGGTCGCAATCCACGCGATATCAAGTTCGAACTGTGCGAGGAAATTGTCGAGCGGTTCCACAACCGGGAGGCCGCCGTGGCGGCACGTGAGGCATTCGTCGCGCGTTTCCAGGGTGGTGCCATGCCCGAGGACATTCCCGAAAAGTCACTGGACACAGACGGCGAAGGCATCGGCATCGCGGCGGCGCTGACCCGGTGTGGGCTGACTTCGAGCAATTCCGAAGCCTTCCGGATGATCAAGCAGGGCGGGGTGCGAATCGACGGCGAAAAAGTCAGCGATCGTGGGCTGGTCCTGCAGCCCGGTTTCAGCGGGGTTCTGCAAGTCGGCAAGCTCAAATTCTGTGCCGCTCGTGTTTCCTGACCTCACCACCCGGAACGGTATGCGAGGAGACCTCGGGTGAAACAGTTGTCCGACCTGGACTGGAGTACGTGGGAAGCCCGGGATCCGGCCACCCTGGTGTTCGTCATTCGCGACGGAAAAATTCTGCTCATCGACAAGAAGACCGGTCTCGGCAAGGGCAAGGTCAACGGTCCGGGCGGCAAGGTCGATCCCGGGGAGACGCCGGAACAGTGCGCGGTGCGCGAGTGCCAGGAAGAACTCGGCATCACCGTGTCCAATCTGGAGTATTGCGGTGAACACCGCTTCCAGTTTGTCGACGGTTATTCCATTCACGTGTGGGTTTACCGGACGAGGGATTTCAGTGGCGAGCCGGTGGAAACCCGCGAGGCACGGCCGAAGTGGGTGTCCCTGGATGCCATTCCCTACGACCGAATGTGGGAAGACGACCGCCTGTGGCTGCCCATGCTGATTCGCGGCGAACGCTTCCAGAGCCGATGGATTTTCGATGGAGATTCCATGCTCGACTATGAGATTCGGCCCGATGGTCAAAATGAACCCTGGGTGGAATGAATCCGCCGAGCGGCCCCTGTTAAGGAGTCCATTTATGAACCTGTTCACGAAATTCATACTGCTGGCGTTTTTGGTTCCGGTGCCGGCGGCGGCGCAGGAAACGCAGCACGACCTGGCGGCCTCGGCCAGCCAGATCACGCAGCAGTCCTACCTTGTCGACACCCACA
Organism: Elongatibacter sediminis; assembly: GCF_037892215.1. NCBI lineage: Bacteria > Pseudomonadati > Pseudomonadota > Gammaproteobacteria > Chromatiales > Wenzhouxiangellaceae > Elongatibacter > Elongatibacter sediminis. The sequence goes on from NZ_JAZHOG010000003.1 coordinate 54,409, forward strand.
TCGATGTTCCCTATCGCCTCAAGGAACAGTGGTCCGATGTCAGCCACCGTACCGACGGCGGCGATTTCGACTACGAGCGCGCCCGGCAGGGAGGGCTGGATCTGCCGTTCATGTCCATTTACACACCGGCCGAGTCGGAAGACGACGGCACGGCGTGGCAATTGGCGAATGAACTCATCGACAGTGTCGAAGCCCTGGCGGCCCGGGCGCCGAAACGGTTCGCCCTGGCCAGAAATACCCAGGAGGCGGAAAACGCGCGCCAGCGCGGCCTGATCGGCCTCGCCATGGGAATGGAAAATGGTGCGCCCATCGACGGCGAACTGGAAAATCTGGCGTATTTCAAACAGCGCGGCATTTCCTATATCACGCTGGCGCATTCAAAGAGCAACCACATTTCCGATTCGTCTTACGACCCGGAAAAGAAATGGAATGGTCTGAGCCCGTTCGGCCGCGAGGTGGTGGCCGAGATGAATCGCCTGGGCATCATGATCGACATTTCGCACGTTTCGGACGAGGCCTTTTACGATGTCCTGGAACTCAGCCGGGCGCCGGTGATCGCCTCGCACTCCTCGGCACGTCACTTCACGCCGGGTTTCGAGCGCAATATGAGCGACGACATGATCCGTGCGCTGGCGGCGAATGGCGGTGTCATCCAGATCAATTTCGGTTCCAGTTTCCTGACGTCCGAGGCGCGCGCCTGGTACGAACGGCTCAGTGAGTTGCGTGAAGCCTGGGCCGAGTCCACCGGGCTGCCGATGGAAGGGGATCACGCCTCGGAATGGGTGGCCACCTACCGGGAGCAGAATCCCATGCCCTACGCCACCCTGTCGGATGTGGTCGACCATTTTGATCACGTGATTGGTCTGGTGGGTGTGGAGCACGTGGGGATCGGTTCGGATTTCGATGGCGTGGGCGACAGTCTGCCGGAGGGAATCAAGGATGTTTCGCAGTACCCGGCCCTGGTGGAGGAGTTCCTGCGCCGAGGGTATGAAACCGAAGATATCGAGGCCATCCTGGGCGGCAACCTGATGCGGGTATGGGCGGATGTGGAACGCGCGTCCGCCGCGAACCGGGACTGACCGACGCGCACCCGGGCGTATCCGGGCGTCGGGAGCGGAAATCGGAGTGCGACGGTCATGGATCTGAGCACAACCTCATTCGTCGCCGTCAGTGCGGCCGCCCTGCTGGCGGCGGGCCTCACACTGTATTCGGGCTTTGGCCTGGGTACCCTGCTGCTGCCGGTGTTCGCACTGTTCTTTCCGGTGGAAATCGCCATTGTGGCGACGGCGCTGGTACACGGTGCGAACAACGTCTTCAAAGTGCTGCTGCTGGGGCGCGGGGCGGACCGCGGCGTGGTGTTGTACTTCGGGGTTCCGGCCGTGCTGGCAGCGCTTGCCGGGGCCCTGGCACTGGGCTGGCTGGTCAGCGCGGATTCTCGGCTCACGGTCGGCACCGATGTTGGGCCTGTAGCGCAGGTGACCCCGGTCAAGCTGATGGTGGGCTTTCTGATGGTGGTGTTCGCGGTGTTCGAACTGTTGCCGCGCTTCCGGCGCCTGGCGTTCGATCGTCGTTACCTGCCACTGGGCGGGGTGCTTTCCGGATTTTTCGGTGGTCTGACCGGACATCAGGGCGCGCTGCGATCCGCATTCCTCGCCAAGGCTGGCCTGGATACCCCTGCCTTCGTCGGCAGCAATGCCGTCATCGGTTTTCTGGTCGACCTGACCCGGATCGGTGTCTACGCGGCCCTGTTCTCAGCGGCCGGTGCCGGACTGTCCGGCTTCACCGGCTGGCCCCTGGTGGCCACCGGCGCGGCCTCCGCGTTTGCGGGTGTGCTGATCGGCAAGCGCTACCTGCACAAGGTGACGATGCGCAGCGTGCAACTGCTGGTCGGATCGTTTCTGCTCGCGGCGGGTGTCGCGCTCATGCTGGGCCTGATCTGAAACGCCCGGAAGGCGGATTCAGCGGTATTACCCCGATTCCGCCGTCCACGCGACCGGCCAGTCGTTTCGACTTAGTCGTTTCGACTTCGGCGGCCGTTTGCCCGCTCGCCTCCCCGGCGCCCCGCGCTTTCAGCCCCCCGGCTACGGGCCGGCGCCTTGCGCTGTGTCGGTTTCGGCGCCGCCGACCGGGACGGCGTGTTGCGGCTTGGCGCGGCGGCGCGTTGCGTCGCCTGCCGACGCGGCGCCGAACGTGATGGCGCCGACACTGACCGCGAGGCTTGTGGCCGAGCCTGCCTGGCGGGAGCGCTCCGGCTCGGAGCGCTGCGGGGCGTGGCCTGGCGCGCGGCAGGCGAAGCGGATCGTTTGGGTGCCTGGCGCGTTACGGTGCGGCGTTCCGGAATGGAAACCGGTCGATTCTGGCGCGAAGAAGTCGTCCGCGTGTTGGTGCTCGCCCGGCGGGTGACGGGGGCGGGTGTCCGTCGAGCCTGAGTACTGCGAGGCGTCGCCGGCACCGCGCGCGAACGTGTTTGTGTTTGCGAGCGGTTCTGCGAACTCGACCGTGATTCCGGCCGCGTAGCGCTGCGTTGGTTCAGCGTCTTGTTCCTGGCCGGTTGGGTCTTGTTGCCCGCCTTGCCAATCTGCGCGGCGCGCGCCTGCAAGGCACCCCGGCTGACCGGGACCGTTCGATTTCGGCGGGTCGTTTCCCGGTCGGTTCGACCGCTGGCAGTGCGCGACGCTTGTGTCGGGTTGCTGCTCCGCTTGACCCGGTCCGCACGTGTCTGTAACTCATTGCGGCTGACCGGTCCGGTCCGGTTGCGTGCGGCAACGGATTTGTCGGTCCGGGCGGGTGCGCTGCGCTGTTGCGGCGTGCGTACCACCCGGTTCCGGGCCAGGTTGTCCGCTCGCGCATGCAGTTCGGAGCGGGTAACGGGTTCGGTTCGGTTACGGCCCGGTTTGGCGGAAGCTGCGCTCCGGGTCAGCCGGGTTTCTTTGCCGCCGGCCAACTGCTTTTGCCGGCTGCTTGACCGGTCGTCGCGTACCCGGGCTTTCATGCGCAGATCGGAGGTCTTTACCGGTCCCGCCCGATCAAGCCCGATCTTGCGATCCTCGATCACCCGTGATCGTGCATTGCCGCGGCTCCGGTTGCCGGCATCTGGGCCGGAGATTACCCGGTTGGCGGGGTTGTTCCGGTCACGGCTGTCATTGCGTGCGAATCCACGGTTCCTGTCGGCAACCGGTGCGCGCTGGTGCGCGTCGTGGTAGAGATTGCGGGTGCGCTCGCCCGGCCGGGCGCGCCTGTCGTACCGGCCGTATCGGTCGCGGCGATCGTAGCGGTTGTAGCGGTCGTACCGGTCGTACCGGTCGTACCGGGCATGGCGGTTACGCGGATAGCCATGACCGTAATGCCGGTAACGGTCGTAATAGCGGGGGTGGTGACGATAACCGCGCGGGCCCCAGTAGCCGTAGTGACGATGGTACCAGGGGCGGTGCTCGTGCCAGTAACCGCCGGTGTAGTAACTGAGGCTGAACGGTCCCCAGCCCCAACTCAGGCCGAAGCTCCAGCCGTACCAGGGGGTGTAACCCACATGGAATCCCCAGGTGGAGTGACGCGGATAGTAGTAATGCGTGGTGACCCACGGGCGGTAATACCAGCCGGTGCCGTAGACGATGGTTCCGTGGTGCACATAGCTACCCGTGTAGCCGGGCGTGTAGCCCACGTAAACCACTTCGGGCGTGCTGTCGTAGATATAAACGTACTTGGTGTTGTACACCGGAGAACTGGGCAGGATGTAGTCCACCTCGGCGGGGCGCCGGTCGGCCACCTGCCAGGGGCCGTTGGGAGAGGTCGAGACATACCAAACCCCGTCTTCGACCAGGTAGTAGACGCGGTCGGAGTAGAGCACGGTGGCGCCCGTGTTGCGTACGTAGCGCAGATCCTCGGTACCGTCGACCGGCTCCAGCCGGGGGTCGCCGTCGTACTGGACCTCGACATCGACTTCGCCGCGCTGTATCGCCGCGGTCTGCGGAACCTGGGCATCCAGCACCGCCTCCTGTGCTTCATCGGTGCCGGCGACGTACACTCGGGCATCGGCCTGGGCCGAATTCTCGGGAATGCTGGCGAATGCCGGTGGGAGCAGTTCGGCCGACTCGTACGCCCACGGGCCGTTGAGTGACGGCGCGCGGTACCAGCGGCCGGCCAGCACGATGTAGTACTGCTGGCTGCCGACGTGCATGAACACGTCGTCGTCCGAGTTTTGCAGCACCAGCAGATCGTCGACCAGCGGCGCGAAATCCGCCGGGCCCTCGGTGACGAGGAGTTCGGCGGGCACGGTCGAGACGACGATTTCCGGCGCGTTTTCAGCGGTGACGGGCTCGACGTCCTCTTCGGGCGGCGTATCCGTATTATCCGCGTCGTCCTGGCTGGCTTTGACCATGGCCGCGATGTCCGCGGGCGGGCTCGCATCGAAACGATACGGACCGGTGGCCGAATCGGCGCGGTACCAGACGTCCGGAGCGGCATTCAGATAGAACTCCCGACCGTCCGAAATCAGCGGGTAAGGCGTGTTGATGACGGCCTGGTAGGGGCTTTCCTCGATGTCACGGAGTACCGGGTCGCCGTCCATTTGCACCAGCAAGGCCGGGCGATCGCGGTAGATGATGCGGGGCGGGGCGGTGTTGATTTCGCGGGCCGCCGTCGATTCGGCTTCGGCCGCTTCCAGGGCCGCCTGCAGGTCGTCCAGCGGAAAATCAAGATTCCAGCGTGGCGATGCCGCCGCGACGGCGCTGGTAAGCGCGGTCCCGATGTCGGTGGTGCCGTCGGGAAAACGGGCGCGTTGCAGGGTCATGCCCTTCGGGTGAACGGTGCGTTTGTTCCGGTCGATGTCGACTGGCGCGTCGAACCATCCGGCGCCGAAGACCGGTTCGGCATCGTCACTGGCGCGCCAGGCGAGAGCCGCGCGGTAATGCAATACGGTCTCGTCGAGGCCGTCGATCATGGGACGGTAGATGGTGACGGTGCCTTCGTCGACGGCCAGGGTGCGCGGCCAGTCCGAATCCGCGGCGTGCAGCCGGGGGCTGGTGGCCAGCACCAGGGCGGTTATCAGCGCGAGCATGAAACCGGCCGCCGCGCGTGCTGTAAACCCACGACGCGTGATCGCCTGCGCCGCATGGCGTAGCGTGGGGTGGCCGTGCCCGGTTTCACCGGGCAGACCGGGGCGGGATTCGGGTGGGCGATGTGTCATATCCGTCCTCCTGTGCGATCTTCGGCCTGTGGGAGCGGTATGACTCCCGCGAGAAGGCCGCGGTCGCGAAATCGCCCCCCATTGGGGGGCTTCTGGAACGCATTCTAGGCAAGTCAAGCTGAATGCAAGGTGAACGAAGTTCGGCCCGCGCCGGTATCCGCGGTGTATTGCGGGGTGCCGGGCGGATCAGGCGATCACGCCGGCAGCCCGTAATTCATTGATTTCATGGAGGTCCATGCCGGCCTCGCAGAGCACATCGTCCGTGTCTCGCCCGGGTGCCGGAGGTGGGAGCGGTGGGCCCGTTCCGGTGCGGCTGAACCGGGGCGCCGGCCCGTTCTGGGGGATGCCGGCGACGTCGTGAACGGCGCTTCGCGCCCGGTTATGCGGGTGATCCGCCGTCTCGCGCAGAGAGAGTACCGGAGTCACGCAGCAGTCGGTCTGATCGAACCGGGCCTGCCACTGGTCCCGCGTTCGCGTACGGAATGCGGCTTGCATGAGGCGGCGCAGCTCCGGCCATCGCGATGTGTCCATGGGCAGATCCGGGCCGCGGAAACCGGCTTCGGCGAAGCGTTGCGGGTCGATGTCCAGCACTTCGAGCAACTGGCGGAAAAACGGTGGTTCCAGCGCACCCACCGCGACGTGACGGCCATCCTTGGTCTCGTACGTGTCGTAAAACGGCGCCGCGCCGGAAAACAGGTCCGCACCCGTTGCTCCGGAGAAATGTCCGGTGGCCTGCATGCCGAAGCTCAGGGCCATTAGCGCCAGGGCACCGTCAATCATGGCGGCATCGACCACCTGGCCGCGGCCCGAGTGCTGCGATTCGAACAGGGCGCAGACCAGCCCGAAAGCCAGCAGCATGCCGCCGCCACCGAAATCGCCAACGAGGTTCAGCGGCGGCACGGGTTTCCCACCCTTCGGTCCAATGGCATGCAGGGCGCCGGAGAGCGCGATGTAATTGATGTCGTGGCCCGAGGTGGAAGCCAGGGGACCGTCCTGCCCCCAACCGGTCAAGCGGCCGTAAACCAGGCGCGGATTGCGCTCGAGGCAGGTATCGGGTCCGAAGCCCAGGCGCTCGGCAACTCCCGGTCGAAAGGCCTCGAACAGGGCGTGGGCGTTGTCGGCCAAGCGCAGCAGCAGCTCCACGCCACGCCTGCGCTTCAGGTCGACAATGACGGATTTGCGGCCGCGCGTCAGGGGGTCGTGTTCCCCGTGCAGGCCGCCGCCGGGTCGGTCGATCCGAATCACTTCCGCGCCCATGTCTGCCAGCATCATGCCGCAGAACGGGGCCGCGCCGAGGCCGGCAACCTCGATGATGCGTAGCCCGGCAAGGGGACCTGTCTGTATGGCTGGATCGGGGGCTGGATGCATACGCGAGACGCAGCGCTTCGGCTGAAGGCGTTATCATTGTGGAACACACAGTATAAGGAGTGTCGATCGCGGGCACCGCGGTTATTCATCGGATGAAGTCCATCGAGATTCCCAATTTTCCGCGTGACTTCCAGCGCGAGAGTCTGAAGCTGGTCAACGGCCTGCTCGAGGTCAAGTCTTCCGCGTTTTATCTGGTCGCGCCCAACATGCGGCATCGCGGCGTGGTGACCTACAATCTCGACCGGGAAGCCGACCGCCGTTACGAGCGGCGCTACATGCAGCTCGATCCACTCAATCCGAGCCTGCACGAAGAGAATTCGGAGTCGGTCATCCACATGGACTCGATTCTGGGGCCGGGCCGGGTGGAGCAGCTCGCCTACTATCAGGATTTCCTCAAACCCCTGGGCCTGCGTTACGTGGCCGACATGTTTTTCCGCGCCGACGGGCGCATCATCGCGGTTATCACCCTGCTGCGCTCACTGGAGCAGGGCGACTTCAGCCCGGAGCATTTGAACGTGCTGCGCACCCTGCAACCTTTTCTCGAGTACGCACTGAATACGGTTTACCTGCCGGAGCGCATGACCGAACGGCGCACCATCGAGGAAAAATACCAATTGACGGCCCGGGAGCTGGACGTGCTCGAGCTGGTGCTTTCCGGAGCCGCCAACAAGCTCATCGCCAGCGAGTTGAACCTGGGGCTGCCCACCGTCAAAACCCACTTGCAGCATATCTACCGAAAAACCGGTGTCGCCACGCGCACCGAACTCGTGACCAAGGTCATTGCCGACCTGAAGGTCCTGCCCTGATCCTCTCAGACAGTCCGGATTCGCATCGACGGCGTATTTCGCGGGCCAGTGCCGCGTTAGAAAATTGCCTGATGCCATCCTTTTGGCTGATAGGACCGGGCCGGGCTTTGGCTTAGGCTTTAATGGGGACACTAATGAATCCGGTTTGGCAGCCCCCGGGGCGAGCCGGACCGATGGATGCGAGGCAAGAGTCGGTAACGAATGGAAATCGACCTCAGCGAAAAAGTCGCACTGGTAACCGGGGCGGCTGGTGGTATCGGCGCCGCGGTGGCCCGTACGCTTGCCGCATCCGGCGCTGCGGTGGTTGTTACCGACCTGGAAGCCCGCGCCGAAGATGCCGGGAAACTCGTCGCGGAAATTGAGCGCGATGGCGGCCAGGCCGAATTCCGGGCTCTGGATGTCAGCGAGGAATCCGCCTGGCAAGCCGTGATGCAGCATGTTGCGGAAACCTACGGCGGGCTGGATGTGCTGGTGAACAACGCCGGCGTCGTTCTGGTCAAGCCGGTTGAAGAGGTGAGCCTGGAGGAGTTTCAGTGGATCACGGGCATTAACGTGGGTGGAGCTTTTCTGGGTGTGCGGCATGCGCTTCCAGTGATGAAGAAACGTGCTGCGGCCCGTCCCGCCGGGGGATCCATCATCAACTTTTCCTCGGCCATGGGCATCAAGGGCTATCCCTACGGTTCCATGTACAGCCTGACCAAGGGCGCAATCCGGTTATTCAGTAAATCCATCGCGCTGGAGTTTGCCGACCTGGGCTACAACATCCGGGTCAATTCAATTCACCCGGGGCTGGTCGATACGGCGATGGTGGAGCAGGAAAGCGAGGAACTCTCGGCGCTGGGCGCCATGGGAACTTCGACACCGGATGAAATGCGCCAGGCCTTTCAGGCGCTCAACCCGCTGGGCCGGCTCGGTACGCCGCAGGAACTGGCCAACGCCGTGTTGTTCCTGGCGTCGGATCTGAGCAGTTTCGTGACGGGTTCGGAAATGACGGTGGACGGTGGTGAAACCGCGGCCTGAATGCTTCAGGTTGCGATCAACAGAATTCAAGTGATTCGGGAGCGAATGATGATTCTCAGACCCTACAGACTGACCGCGGCCATTGTGTCGCTGACCGCACTGTGTGCCGGCCCGCTGGCCCAGGCCCAGGTGCTCGAGGAAGTCGTGGTTACCGCTCAGAAGCGAGAACAGAGCCTGCAGGACGTCGGTGTTTCGGTAACCGCGTTCAGCGGCGAGCAGATCAAGGATCTGGGCTTTACCAACTCCGTCGACGTAATCGCCCAGACGCCGGGCCTCAGCTACGGTACGCCAACGGCCGAAGGCAACAATGCTTCGTTGACCCTGCGTGGCGTCGGCCTGGCCGATTTCAACGACAACAACGAGGGTCCGGTGGCCGTGTACGTCGACGAGGTTTACGTCAGTGCGCTGTCCGGCGTGACGTTTCAGTTGTTCGACCTCGAACGGGTTGAGGTTCTGCGTGGGCCGCAGGGCACCCTGTACGGGCGCAACACCACCGGTGGCCTGGTCCATTTCGTGAGTGTCAAGCCGTCGGAAGAAACCCAGGGTTACTTCGAGGTGACGGTGGCGGAGAACAGCCAGTTCAAGGTCGAGGGCGCGCTCGGTGGATCGCTGGGTGACGCGGTGCAGGCGCGGCTCTCATATGCGCACAACGAATATGACGGCTACGTCGATAACCGCGGTCCCGGCACCGAGGATCCCAACGATGCCGACAACAATGCCGCCCGTCTGCAGTTGGCTTTCCAGCCAACCGACGCCATCGACGTTCTGTTCAACGTTCATGGTTCCAAAAACAACGCAAACATGGGCGCCTGGCAGCACGAAGCGACCTATTCCCCGGACGGTGGAGTCACTTCGCTGCCGCTGCCGGCGGATCTGAATCTGTATGGCAGTTGCCCGGGTTGCGACGCCTTCGGTTACCGGGATGACGATGACGATCCCTGGGCCGGCGCCTACGACCGCGATGGCGATCTCGACATCGAGAACAAGGGTGCTTCGTTGAATTTCCAGTGGGCCGGAGACAGCGTCACCCTGACTTCGATCACGGCCTTCGAGAACTTCGAACGCCTGTACGAGGAAGACACCGATATTTCGCCGTTCAAGATCGTGCACAACACCTACACGGCGGATATCGACCAGTTCACCCAGGAGATTCGGCTCAGCGGAGAGACCGATGCCATGCACTGGCTGGCTGGTTTTTACTACTACGATCAGGAGACCGACGGGGGATTCCAGATCGACGCCAGCGGCATTGGTTTCATCATTGGCGACGCCAACTACAAGCAGGAAACCAGCTCCTGGTCGCTGTTCGGGCAGATCGAGTACGACCTCAGCGACCGCTGGAGCGTGATCGGTGGTCTGCGCTATACCGATGAGGAACGGGAACTCGACTACCTGAGTCAGGAACTCAATGGCTTGCTGCCGCCGGACGCCAACGTGATGTTCGATTACGACGAAAAAATCAGTCACGATAATGTGACCGGCAAGCTGGAACTGGATTTCCGCCCGACGGATTCGACCCTGATCTATGGCTCGGTGTCCCTGGGTACCAAGTCAGCCGGGTTCAACACCGGCCTGCTGGATGAAACCGGCCTGTTCGGGCTTACGGTGCGTGGCGATGTGCCCTATGGCGAAGAGGAACTGACCAGCTACGAAGTCGGCTTCAAAACCGACCTTTTCGGAGGTACGTCCCGGCTCAACGCATCGGCGTTCTATTATGACTACTCGGATTATCAGGCCTTTGCCTTCGTCAACCTGAACCAGGTGATTTTCAACACCGACGCCACGGTGACGGGCATGGAGCTGGAGTTCGTAACCAACCCGATCGAAGGCCTGGATATCCTGCTTGGCGCTTCGCTGCTCGATGCCGAGGCGGAAGACATACCGCTCAACGACGCTTCCGGAATCACCCGCGATCGCACCATGACCCTGGCGCCCGACTTTTCGTTGAATGGTGTGGTTCGCTATGAGTGGGGCGTGTCCGCCGGTCGTGTCGCGGCCCAGGTCGACTTCAATTATCAGGACGAGACCTTCTTCGACATCCAGAACCATCCCATCTCGCGTGAGGACGGTTACGACGTGTGGAACGCGCGGCTGACCTACTACTCGCAGGACGACACCTGGTCGGTTTCAGCCTTCGTCAACAATCTGTTCGAAGAGGAGTATCGCGTTTACTCCTTCGACGTGACCAACCTGTTCGGCTTCAACCAGGTTGCCTACGGACGTCCGCGCTGGGCTGGGGTAAGCTTCCGGTACAATCTGAATTGATTCGCGCTACTCTGTCCGGCCCGGCCGCACTGCGCGGCCGGGCCGGTGGTCGTTTGGGAATCGTAACGGAGCGCCCATGACACGTACCTTCGATCACAAGCTGTCGACGACCTTCCTGATTTCCGTGGTCTATCCGCTCGGGCCGGCTGCCATCATCCTGATGCCGATGCTGGTCGGCGGTGTGATCGATGACCTGGGGTTCACCGAGCAGCAGGCCGGTTTCATCGCCTCGCTGGAAGGCATGGGCCTGGTGCTCGCCGCGCTGGTGGCGGCGTTGTGGGTACGCAAGGTGTCGTGGACGATGGCCCTCGCGGCCGGTTGCATCGCCACCGCCGTGCTCAATGCCGTCACGGCCAATCTCCAAGACTACCAACTGTTCCTGGTGTTGCGCTTCCTGGCCGGATTTACCGGCGGGTCCGTATTCGCGCTCACCGTGGCGGCTCTGGGTGATAACCGCCATCCGGACCGGGCGTTCGGAATCGCGCAGGTGGTGCAGGGCGCAATGATGTTCGTCGCGTTCGCCGCGGCGGCGCCGATTCTGGAGCGCTGGAGCGTTGGTGGGCTGTATTACATGTTGGCCATCGCATCCCTGCTGATGCTGTTGACCCTGGGCCGTTACCCCGGGCAGGGGGCGCCGCGAGTCGTTCCAGGCGGTGACGGGGTCGATACGCCCAACTACACCGGCCTGATCTGGATCGGGCTGGTCGCCAGCTTGCTGTTCTTTTCCAATATTTTCGGATTCTGGGCCTACATCGAACGCATTGGCCAGGCGGCCGGGCTCGATACAGAAACCATTGGCCTCGCACTGGGGGTGTCGCAATTCGCCGCCATCGTCGGCGCGGGCGCGGCGGCAGTGGCCAGCGATCGCTTCGGACGGACGGCGCCGCTGACGCTGGCCCTGGTCGGACAATTGCTGGTGTTGTGGCTGCTGGTCGGCCGGTTCACGTCGTTCACGTTTTACCTCGGCGCCGGTTTGTTCCAGGCGCTGTTCGTGCTGGCCAATTCCTACCAACTCGGCGTGATTTCGAAAATCGACATCCGCGGCCAGTACATGGTGCTGGTCACCGGCTTCCAGGGGCTGGGCGCTGCGGTCGGTCCGGGGATCGCGGCGGCGCTGATCGCCGAGGGCGACTACACCCGGATCAACGCGATGGCCGCCATGTTCTGCGTGGTCAGCATTTTCCTGTTCTTCTTCATCATCTACCGGACGCGGCACCTGGGCAGTCCGGTGCGGGAAGCGGAAGCCGCGATGCGGAACCCGGGCTGAGATTCGATCGCGCGCCGGGACCCGGGCTGAGATTCGCTCCGCCAGGTGTTGATGTCGTCAAGGCCATTGCCGCATGCGGTCAACCGGGCATTCTTTCCGGGTCAGAACCGACGCGCCGGCCCTCGGCCAGGTTGATGACGTACCAGACCACGCCGTCCGGTTTCGATGCGAGTGCCGTGAGTTCGTCCAGCCCTTGATCGTAGGCTGCCGCGCTGATCTGGCCCGCGGCGAGTACCGCTTCGCGGGCTCCGGCCAGCACGCCGGCCAGGTTATCGACCACGGCGTTGAATGCAGGCTCGCCCGCGCAGGCACCGTAAAACACCTGCTCGGCCCGCACGGGCCGCGCGCCTGCGCCATGTAGCAGGCTGACCAGGCGGCGGCCGATGAGCGGGTCACAGCCGAGCGTGCGGTACGAGCGCCAGTAGGCGGACCAGGCGGCATCCAAAGCGGGTGTGTCCGGCCCGAAACGCATCACCTCGTGATCGTCGTCCAGCAGCACGACGCGCCCACCGGGCCGAACCGAGGCGACCATGCCGGCCACGATCCGTTCCGGATCGGGCACATGTTCGAGCACGAACCGGGCATGCGCCAGGTCGAAGGTGCCCCATTCCTCGTCCTGTAGGGGCAATTGTTGCGCCTCACCCTGGCGGAACTCGACCGGACCTCCCATTTCCGGCCTGTCGCCGGCCACCCCAACCGCGGCCGCGATCTGGGCCGGGTCGCGTTCGACCGCGACGACCCGGTCCGGCGGCGGCAGCCGGTCGGCGATCAATCGTGTGAACTGCCCGGTACCGGCACCGACATCCAGCACACGTTGTTCGTGGTCGATCTGCAACGCTTCAAGGCAGCGCGGGTTGATGAGGTCGTTCATCAGTGCCAGCCGTGCGCGTTCGGTGTCGGTGCTGCCGTGGATGTAAGGTGCGGTCATACCAGGCTCCGGGATTGCCTTGGGCCGGAATAGCACACGTGCTGGCCAGTCGTCGACCGGAAACAGCCCAGGCGCACCATTTCAGAGCCGGGACGACGGCCGGGCGACGCACTTGCATCAGACTGCGTCAACAAACGCCAGCCAGTCCGGCGAAGGCCGCCCCGCTAAGCCCGTGTCACCTCGATCAATGAAGGTCGGAAGGCTGAGCCTGCGTCACCCCGGCCCCTGAAGGTCGAAATGTCAAACCTGCGTCACCCCGGCCCCTGAAGGTCGAAATGTCATACCTGCGTCACCCCGGCCCCTGAAGGTCGAAATGTCAAACCTGCGTAACCCCGGCCTCTGAAGGTCGAAATGTCATACCTGCGTCACCCCGGCCTTGAGCCGGGGTCCATTGTTTTTGGTCTGGTGGATCCCGGATCAAGTCCGGGATGACGGTCACAGGATCAAGTCCGGGATGACGGTCACAGGATCAAGTCCGGGATGACGGTCACAGGATCAAGTCCGGGATGACGGTCACA
>NZ_JAZHOG010000003.1:67859-406343 GCF_037892215.1 Elongatibacter sediminis
CACAGGATCAAGTCCGGGATGACGGTCACAGGATCAAGTCCGGGATGACGGTCGCAGGATCAAGTCCGGGATGACGGTCACAGGATCAAGTCCGGGATGACGGTCGCAGGATCAAGTCCGGGATGACGGTCACAGGATCAAGTCCGGGATGATGGTAATGGGATCAAGTCCGGGAGGATGGCGGGTGCTTGAATGTGCAGAGTCGGGTTGTGGTTGTGGGCGAAATCCATCGATGGACAGTGCTCAGCTTCAGGAGCGGGCGCATCACCGGAGATGGACTGGCTTCCGGTCAACTGACCGGTACCCAGACCAGTTTCGCCTCGGCAACGCGAATGTCGGATTTTTCCAGCCCGATGTCCTGGGATTCACGGGCTTCGGCCATCGCGGCGTGTTTTTCCTGCAGGGCGATCAGCGCGTCTTCGAACTCCTGTTCCAGTTCCTCGAGGTCCTGCTGCCGGGCGTCATGGCGCTCCCGGGCGGCTTTCAGCCGTGCCTTGGCCTTACGCGAGGCGGTGCGCCGCGAGGCCGCCTTGTTCAGGGTACTGGAGCCGAATTTGCCGCTGAGCACCGCGCCGAGTAGATCGCCGACCCCGGACAACAGCTCGGACTGGGTGCGGGCCGACGCGTCGTCCTCGAGTTCCCGCACCCGGGTATCGGCAGCGGAAATCCGGTCTTCGAGGCGACCGATCCGGCGGGCGTAGGTGGTGCGCAGCTTCGCAATCGCCTGGTCGGACAGTTCGTCCGCGGCGGCCACGCAGCGGGCCGCGAATGCCTCCTCGCTCTCTCCCACTCGCGAATAGAGTTTCAGCGGTGGGCATTTGAACACCGTGACGTTGCGGTGCGCGACCAGATGGTTCTTGAGGTCCGAGGACAGTGACGACCAGAACGTCTTGTTCTGCAGCTTGGTATTGCCGAGCTCGTAGGTGGCGCCGGCGGGCGGGTCGGTCCGGAAATCCCGGTCGTCGTGATCGACGTCGAGTACGTCCGCGGCGTCGATGATGCCGTCCAGTGGAAAGACCACGGCCTCGTAGGTTTCCGCGTGGTTCACTCCGGCGCGCGTGTCGTCGTACAGCAGTTGCACGGTCACCGCGGCGGCTGGAGCCAGCCGCGTGGAAGTCAGGTCCGCGCCGAGTGCCTTGGCCCATGGCGCGGCAGGGTCCAGGTAAACCGTTTCGACGCCCTCGGCGACTGGCGGTGCAATCGCGGACGGGGCGTTCACGTCCTCCACCGCGGGGGTGGCCGGCGTCGCTGCGCCCGGCTGGTCCGGTTCGGCCGGGCTCGCTGGCGGTTCGGCCGCCGCCAGCGCGGCCTTGTGGTCGGCCATCAGCGCGGCCACCTGGGCCCGGGTGAAGGGGCCAAAGCGGTAGCACATGGGATGGCGCCGGTGCAGGATGACCTGCTCGGACTTCTTGGCCTGGTACAGCAGAAACTGGCGTTTCTCCAAGTTGGACAGGCGTGCGTCGAGATCCGGCAGTCCGCCGCGAATCCCGTCGAGCACGCGGCGTTTGTCATTTTCGGTCTGCAGACGGCCGACGATCCAGGTGCCGGCGTTGGACATGGCCTTGTAGTCGATGTCCACCGGGTTCTGGGTCACCAGCACCATGCCAACGCCGAATGCGCGGGCCTGCTTCAGGATGGTCAGGATCGGTTTCTTGGAAGGCGGCTCCGCGGTCGGTGGAACGTAGCCGAAACACTCGTCCATGTAAATGAGCGCACCGAGTTCCCCGGTGCCGGGGCGCGAGCGCATCCAGGTCACCACCTTGGACAGCAGCAGGGTCACCACGAACTGGCGCTCGGTCTCGCCCAGGTGCGCCATGTAGATCACCGCGCAGGGTGTTTTGCCGTCACCGCCGAGCATCCGCTCGATGTCCACCGGCTCGCCCTCAAGCCAGGAAGCCATGGCCGGTGAGGCCAGCAGCGTGTTGAGCTGCAGCGCCAGCTTCATCCGGTTTTTCTCCGGGAAAAACATCTCGAGGTCGAAGACGCCGAGCTTGCGAAACGGCGGCTTGGGTATCTGGCCGACCAGGGTCGCCAGGTCCAGGTTCTTGCCCTGTCGCCACCAGGTCTCGACGATCATGGACAAGAGAATGTGTTCCGGGCCGGACACCGGGTCGGACTTTACCCCCGCGAGAACCAGGATCGACGACACCAGCCCTTCGATTTCGTCGCGGATCGTCTCCGCATGGACATCCCAGTCCAGCGCGGGAGCTTCCAGCGAGCCGAGCACGTTCATGCCGATGCCGATGGACGAGCCGGGGGTGTAGATGCGGAAGTCAGTCCCGTCGCGGAAGCGGGCGATGCGCTCCGGGGTGATGCCGTCGCCCGCCAGGTCCTCACGGCGTTCCGCGGACTCCTTCGCCGCCAGTTCGGTGACGGTCTTGCCCTTGCGCTTCGCCTTCGCCGCGTCCATCCAGGGCTCGAGATCCTCGGGGGAACTGTCGGGGAAGTTGAGCATGATGTTGCCCATGTCCCCTTTGGGATCGAGAATCAGGGTGGGTGTGCCGCTGAGCAGCGCCTCTTCCAGCAGGTTGACCCCGAGACCGGTCTTGCCGGAGCCGGTCATGCCGAAAATCACGCCGTGAGTGGTCAGGGAGCTCGCTTTCAGCAGTACCGCATCGCCGCTGTCGCTCTCCGTGCCGATGTAGTACTGGCCTTTTTTCGTATCCATACCGAAAAAGTACCACTCTTTGATGTTATGTGTCTTTCGTGTTCGTGGGTGCGCGGAACCGGAGACCTGCGCCGTGACACTAAGATGCTTTGAGACTGACTATTCCGGACTAACGAATGCGCGCGTCACTTGTGACATGCCGAGGGCAAGTCGTGAAACCGTCTCAAAGGCGATCGAACCGATAGGTGCCCGGGTCCACGATGGGCGTGGTGTCTGATACGAGGTCTGCCGCCAGATGACCTGCCGCGGGTCCGGTACCAAAACCATGCCCTGAAAATCCGGTTGCCACCGTCAGGCCCGGCAGGGCTTCGATCCGGTCGATAACGGGATTCGAGTCAGGAGTGACGTCAATGACGCCCGCCCATTCTTCTTCAATTTCCGCATCCGTGAACGCCGGCCAGGCTTTGATAAGGTTGGTGAGGGCCTCCTGGTTGAGGCCGGGGTTGACTCTCGGGTCGCGGGTGCGGACCTTTTCAAACGGCGAGCGTTTGTTCGCGCTCCAACGGCGCGCAAGCGCCAGGTCTTCGAAAAACTCCCGGCCCACCGACACGCGCAGGGAGCCGCCCTCAGCACGGAGCTGACTGATGTATCGCCAGCCGACCAGCAGGTGATCAAGAGTGAGCGGCGCATTCAGGGCGGATCGCTGCGTAATGATGAATCCGCCGTCTTTGTGTTTTCTGAATGAAAAATCGGGTCCGCCGACCGAAATATCCGTTGGGCCTTCCATCGGCCGTGTGCGCAGAACCGAAGCCACAAGCGGGAGCGTCGGCAAAGCAATTCCCAGGTTGCCCAGGAATCGTCTGGACCATGCGCCCCCGGCGAGCAGCACCTGATCACAACGCACTTCGCCTTTTTCCGTTACAACGCCAGTGACCTTTCCGCCTGAAGTTGACAGCGTTCGAGCGGCGCAGTTCTGAACGAGGATCGCGCCTTTTTCAATAGCCGACTTGGCCATGGCGCTGGCGGCCATCGAAGGTTCGGCCCGGCCATCGGAAGGAGTATAGATGGCGCCCGCCCATTGTCCTTTTCCTCCCGGTGCGCGCTGGTCGATTTCTGACGCACTCAGGAGTCGTGAACCCAGATCGAGAGCCTGAACCGAATCCGTCCAGGTTTCGAACATCGCCATCTGTTCCTCTGTTTTGGCCAGAAACATGATGCCGCACTGCGTGTAACCTACCGGCTGCTGGATGCGCTCAGGCATGTGCGTCCACAGCTGATCCGCGGCCAGAGCGAGGGGGACGTCCGCCGCGTGTCGGTTGGTTTTTCGTACCCACCCCAGATTGCGCGAAGATTGTTCGCCGGCGATATGGCCTTTCTCCAGCAATACGACTGGAATGTTACGCTCTGCCAGCGTCAATGCTGCCGAGACGCCAATTACCCCACCACCGATGATGACAACCGTCGTGGAGTTGGGTAACTCATCAATTGTGTTTACGGGTTCAAGGGTTTTCGTCACGTGCTGATGTCCGGCTGTTTCTCACCTGAATGTCCGACAAATCGGGGTGAATTATCCGCTTCAGTTTCTGAGGCGGATGTATTCAGCTTCACTCTCCGATGCGCCACGGTAAGCCGTGGCCTCCAACTCCATTTTGAAAATATCCGAGGCCAGCGGAGAGCAGGTCAATGTGCAGGCCGGGTCGATTCCCCGAAATTTGTCACCTAACACCTTGCCGACGGCGTCGGCGTCCGCCGGGTTCGGTACGAAAACACGGATAGCGACAATATCGGACAGACTAGAACCCGCGGCGATCAGGGCCCTCTCGATGTTGGCGATGGCCTGTAGCGACTGCGCTGTCACATCCTCAGGCATTTCCCCGGTTTCAGGGTTTCGCCCTGCCGTGTTGGAGACATAAATGTGATTGCCAACCGAGACAAGGCGTGAATAGCTCGCGATGTCTTCGAATTTCGATCCGCTTTTTACTCTAACGACTTTTGTCATGAGTCCTTCCGGTCTGATCTTTATTTGATTTGCTGGCCAGCTACGATAGAGGTCGCCGTCTCAGCTCATGATTGGCTTGTCCCAGAGATTGAGAGAAACGCCAATGCCCTTATCAATGGCATTGCGGTACACGACCGTGGCCCAGGCGATGTCTTCCACCGGCATCCCGCCGACTGACATCATGATGATCTCTTCGTCACTGGTTCGTCCGGGCGCTTCCCCGGCGACGATTTTTCCTAGATCTTCGAGCTCGCTCTTGTCCAGTTTTCCCTCCGCGACCAGGTCCATGAATTTCAGGCCGACAAGCGGGTTGGATGCATGGGCCGGTGGTGAAATTTCGGTCATCCAGGCCTCGTACAGGCCGGTGTTGTCCAGCACTTTGCGGACATCGGGGCCCGCGACGCCGTCATCGAAGTTGCCGA
Source organism: Elongatibacter sediminis (assembly GCF_037892215.1). Taxonomy (NCBI): domain Bacteria; kingdom Pseudomonadati; phylum Pseudomonadota; class Gammaproteobacteria; order Chromatiales; family Wenzhouxiangellaceae; genus Elongatibacter; species Elongatibacter sediminis. Next base: position 72,889 of record NZ_JAZHOG010000003.1, read on the forward strand.
GGGCAGGCATTGCGAAAAACGTCCCCGGGCTGATCCATTCACGTTTGACGATGGGGTATGTCGATGGGTCACCTGTTGCGCCGGAACTGCAGTATGCGACGACGTCGGAATCGCGTACGACTTCCTCTTCGGTCGTGACGGCATGGATTTCCTTGAGTTGGGGATAGGTTCTTCTGGCCCATTCGATGTAAAGGTCGATGTTCTTCTGTCCGCGCCCTTTGACTTTGACCGTGTCAAGTTCGGGGCATGCGGTGACAAAGGCGCTGAGAGATGTTTTTCCCATGACCCCCGGGCCGAGTATGCCGGCAACCCGTGAATCCTTTCGAGCCAGATAACGTGCGCCGACGCCGGGAATCGCACCCGTTCGGTAGGCCGACAGCAGGTTGGCCGACATGAGCGCGAGAGGTGCGCCCGTCTCTGTGTCCGTGAGGATGAACATCAGGATCGAACGCGGAAGCCCCCGTTCCCGATTCGCGATGTTGGATCCGTACCATTTGACACCCGCGGTGCCGAACGTGCCGCCCAGGTAACCGGGCATCGCCATGAACCTGCGGTCAGGCGTTGGCTTCGGCATGGTGGGGTGTGGAGAGTCTTCCGGGAACATGACCAGGGATCCGTGGGAATTGTTGTTCTCTCCGGCCATTCTGAAGTCGCCGTGGTAGAGCAGCTTGAACATTTCCTCCATGGTGTCCACGCAGGCGGGCATGTCCGTGACCCCGGCCCTCACCATGTCGGGTTCCGAAAGATAGATGAAGTCGATTCGGGTAGATCTGGTCATGGATTTGTCTCTTTCAAATAAGGCATCAGGTTTGTGTCACTCGAACCACGATCATGTAGATGACCAGGGATACGAAGGAGCAGATGGCCGAGCAGGCCAGAACGGTTTCGAAGCCCGGCCCCTCCATTAATCGTCCGCCCAATGCCGGCCCAATGACACCGCCCAGCGACAGGGTTGTGGCGGAAAGGACGACGAATCGGCCGGTCAAATCAACCTCGGCGCTCAACCCGAAGAAATAGGCCAGTCCGTAGTTGACGCAAAAAGTGAACAGGACGGTGCCCACGGTAAATGACATCAGAGAGGTCGATTGCCAGATGATGTACAGGCTGACAACGTTGACGATGATGATGGCGACCAGGGGCAGGATACGTCCGATACGGTTTCCCAACCACGCCGCGACAAAAGCGCCCACAGCGGAAGAGAGCAGACCCAATGCCAGGGCGACGCCGACTTTGTCCGCGGGCAGTCCCTTGTCGGTGCCCATGATTTCGAGAAAGGCCCAGGTCGCAATGATGCCGCTGAAGAAAATGATGCCCGCTGTCAGCGCTGATAGTGACAGGGTGAGCAGCACGGTCGGTGATCGAGACGCCATGTGCGCGGCTTCACCGGTCTCGGCCGGTGGGTGCGCAAATGCGGTTTCGTTCTTGACGCCCCGCGAGGGAAGCAACCCGCTGAGAAGGCCAATGACAAGGCAGGTCGCGGCCATGGCGTAGGCCATTCCCGTAAACCCGTGATAGGGAATCACCAGGACGGGCAATGCGAATAGCAGGATGATCGAGGGCAAGGCTTCGAGCCCCAGCTTGATGCCAAACGCCCGGTCCGGATTCTCACTGTCGCCCATGACGGCCATGCCCAGGGCATAGAGGCCGCCAATGCCGATACCCATGAGAGCGAACAACATCATGATGGATGGATACTGGTCCGTGAGCGTGACGGCAAACAACGTCACCACGGAAATGCCGGATCCCAGAACCGCAGCGAGTTTCCAGTTGATCCGCCGCACGAAGAACAGAGACGCAATGGCGATCAATGTGAAGGTGACATTGAAAACAGCCATGATGTCGCCGAGTTGCGACTCGCTGAAGGGAAACGCTTCCGCCATCGTACCGACGACCATCGGCATTGTGCTGGAGACCAGGGCCCCGATGCCGGATAGCAGACCGGCCGCCAGGTACACGGACGCGCGGTCGATGGGATGTTTGGCCGATGTTACCGAAGTCTGCTCAGAGGTCATGTAGGTGGGCTCTTATAAGGTGCTCCTAGAGTAAGTCATTCGGTTCTGAATGACCCTTCCAGCCGATTACGGATGATGAGCATTTCCGCATTGAAGAGGTGTGAATCCAGGGTCCAGGCCTCGTCGCTGTCGGTCTGGCCGCGCCAGCTCATCAACGTGATGACACATTCGTTTTCGGAACGTCCGAGATTCGGCCCAGGGATGATGCGCGCGGAGATCAGGTGAACCAGCGAATCGGGTGAGGGGCCGACGTCATAGTCCACCAGCAACGAATCGACATGTCCCCGCGGCCTGACGTACAGAGTGCTGCCGTCAACGAGCGACTCTCCCGCGAATACATCGCCCGCTGGCGTATTCAAAATGTGCCTCCGGTTCCAGCTTCCCAGGGTCCATTCGCCCTGCCGCTGTCCGTCCGACATGTACTCGAAGGCCTGGATCGCCGGTACGCGAACCGCAATGCTCGCGGTCTGGCAGTGCGGGTCGCTGTGCACCGAGTCCAATTCCTCAGGTTTCAAGACGTACGGGGTTTGTGAGGTATTCCTCGACGATTTCGTCCGGCGCCTTGACGAAAGTGCCGCGGCGGCTGGTGCGAAGGCCACTGCGCCGCGCCAGTCTCGCCGCCATTTCGGCCATGCCCACGACGATTTCGATTCCGTTTACGACGGGTGCGCCTCCAACCTCATAGCCGTGTTTCCCGGCGAACAGCAGCATTGGGATACCGCCGCCCGGGAGCAGCAGCTCCGCCCCGGCTTCGATCAGAGGCTGGGCCTGTTCCTCGAACAGCTTGCAAACCGCTTCGGTCTTTTCGGAGTCCCCGAAGGCGCCCAGAATCTGGCCGGGCTCGAAGTGCATGGCCGCGACGTCCACGACCCGCTCGCGCAATCCGTAGCGGCTGAGCTGCAGGTGAAAGCCTGGAATGAAGCGCGGGTTGATCGTGACGATCACGCTGCGCTGCGCAAGTTGGCAACAATACAACATCGTTGCCTCACCCAGCGCCAGCACCGGTATATCCACCGCGGAGCGTGCCTCGTACAGTCCCGAATCCTGGAAATGACCGACGATGAAGGCGTCGTATCCTTCCCGTTCCGCGCGCACCGCATTACAGATCATTTCCCGGGCGCAGCGCATTTCCACGAGTGGGTGCGCATAGGCGTCGTGAGGTGTGATGCCCCAAATATCGATTTCGGTATTGGGCTGGCTGACCTCACCAAGGTGTTGGCGCAGGTGGTCCCAGTAGGGACCCGCGTGCGCTTCGTCGACGTAGCTTTGATAACAGATTCGCATCGCGGGCTCCTGCAGCTTCGAGAATGTGGATGCTACCAATTGGCGCGGAACGTCACGCCCCACCAGCGGGGTTGCCCGATCATGTTCTGCGTGAAGCCCAGGCTGGTGACCGGGATCGCGTAAGTCCGGTATTCCTCGTCGGTCAGGTTCTTGACCCAGGCAACGATGGAATAGCGGCCGTCGGCCATCTCGTAACCAACGCTCGCGCCCGCCACGAAGTAGCTGTCCTCGTGAGTTGTGGGATTGTTATTGATGTCGAAGAACTGATCGCCCACCAGCCGGAAATCGGTCTGTACGGACAGCCGGCCGGAGGCGACGGGCCAGCTGTACCGGATAAGACCCGTCACTTCAACATCGGGCGCGGCGACCATTTCCCGGTTCCGAATCACTTCTTCCCCTGTGAAGAAACTCGCCGCGACGATGTCCTTGACCTCCGTGTCGAGCCAGGTGGCACCCAGTCGGATATCGAGGCCGTCAACCGGCCGCGCGAGTAGCTCGGCTTCAACACCTTTGACCTCCGCGTCCTTGTTGGTCACGACATTGGTGAGCTGGTCGAAACTGAACGCCTGAAAGTCCTCATAGTCGTAGTAAAAAACCGCGCCATTGAAGGTTGCCTTTCCGTCGAACAATTCCGTCTTCATGCCAAGTTCGTAGGCCGTCAGCGTCTCCTCGTCGAACGGGATCTGCTCGATCTGGCTCGCGCCCAGGATGCCCGTGCCGTCGATCGCGAAATTGAATCCCGGGGCCTTGGTTCCCTGAGAAATCGAGCCGTAGAACAGGCTCGTGTCCGTCGGGCGCCAGTCGAGTTCGGCCCGGAAGCTGAAGTCGTTCAGGCTAGCTTCGGTCAGTTCGCCGGCTGTTTCAGGCGTGAAATCGAAGATTACGTAGCCGGGGATCGGTTCGTCGCTGAGACCCAGGAAAAACGGCGTATTGCCGAGCAGGTCGCGTGCGACCATGCGGAAATCCTGTTCCTCGTCGGTGTAACGGCCGCCGAGAATGGCGGTCCACTGGTCGGCCAGTTGGAACTCAATCTGTCCGAAAATCGCCAGGGAGCGGGTGTCGTAGTTCGTCACGGTTTCGTCGTCGACCAGATCGATGCCGGAGGTGTCGGTGCGGGAGCCGGTATCGATGCTGCGGTCGAAGTAGTAGATGCCGGTGGTCCAGTTGACGGCCCCGGCGCCGCCTGCCGCGCGGAACTCCTGGGACCATTGCTTGCTGTCCACTGGATTGGTCACCGCGATGGAGGGAACGGGACCCATGTCCGTGTCTTCGCCGAACAGTTTTTCAACTTTCTCATAGGCCGTAATGGACGTGAGCGCGATATCGCCCCAGGACCAGTCGGCCGTCATGGAGGCGCCCCAGGTTTCCAGGTCCAGGAAGGGTTCCCGGTCGTTGTCGGTGTCGTAGACGTCACCGTCCCGGTCCCGGTAGCCGAAACAATCCTCGCCGGGGCCCGTCAGTCCGCCGACTCCCTCGCAGATGGGATTGACCTGGTCTGAAGGCAGCAGGATCTCCGTGATGCCGTCTTCGGCGAAGGCCGTCGAAGTGTGCTCGTAGGTTGCCGCGATCTGGTCCACGTTCGAGTAGTGCGCACTGAACAGAATGCTCGCATCGTCGGAAGGTTCGAACAGCAGTTGTCCGCGCAGCGACAGAGCATCCCGCGAATTCGCGTCATCCACGCCGGGTACGCGCGCATCCCGGTATCCGTCGTGATTATGATAAATGCCTGAAATCCGGGTCGATACACCGTCGCCGAGTGCGCCACCGACGCCGCCTTCCAAACGAATCTCGGAGTACGAGCCCAACGTCAGGTCGGTATAGGCGTTGAACTCTTCGCTGGGCTTCCGGGTGATGAAATGCACCAGGCCGCCGGTGGTGTTTCGGCCATACAGAGTTCCCTGCGGCCCGCGCAGCACCTCGACCCGCTCGATGTCGAACAGGTTGAAATTCAGTCCGGCCAGCGAGGCCTGATACACCTGGTCCACGTAGACGGCTGTGGGCGATTCATTGTGCTCCGAAAAGTCATTCAGGCCCACGCCGCGAAGGGTGAATGCCGCATTATTTCCGTCGCCGAACGGAGTGACGTAAGTCAGTCCGGGTGTTTGGGTGACCAGGTCGGTCGATGACACGATGCCGAGTTCCTTGAGTTGATCCCCGGTAAACGCGGTGACGGAAATTCCGATGTCCTGAACGTTTTGTTCGCGTTTCTGCGCGGTAACGACTACTTCCTCCAGCCCCTGGGCGCCTACCTGGGTCACGGGCAATGTCACCAGCAATGCAGTGAAAAGACGTGCGCGGTTCGGTCGGATTGTGCGGTTGGACATGTGATGATTCCGGAGCGATCAGGCTCATGGGGATACTGTATAGTGTATACAGAATAATTTGATAAAATCCCGGGTGTCAAGAATCCTCTCGAACCGGGTTAATCCTTAAGAGATCGGTAGGGCGGCTTCAGCCGTAAAGTCCGGACTCGATCGCATCGCCCAAAACCTGCATCAAGGCCTTTCGAGCTTCCTCGAGCTGCGTGTGGGCTGCGGCCTCGGCGGCTTCGGGATCGCGCTTCGAAATCGCTTCGACGAGGGGCCGGTCAACATTCATGGCGATTCGGCGAATCGCGGGATCCTTGAGGGTCAGGGCGGCGACGAACTGCAAGTGTTCTTCGTAGCGACCGATGCAGTCGACCAGTTGCTGGTTGCCCGACAGGCTGAACAGCAAGCCCCTGAGGGCGCGGTCGGCCTCGAGGTAGCGTGTCGCGCTGACCGCATTGACGTGCGCTTCCTGTTCCGCCAGGTATTTCTGGAGTTGTCGAATGTCCCCGCTGGTGACTTTCTCCGCGGCCAGGCGGGCGGCATAAGGCTCCAGACGGTGTCGCACCTGGAAAATCTGCTCGATATCCTCCATCGTCGGCGCGATCACCTCGAATCCACCGTTCTCCCGGCGTTTGATGCTCCCCGCCTGGTGGAGGATCGCGAGCGCTTCGCGTGCCGGTGTTCTCGACACGCCGAGGAATTCCGCGACACCCTCCTCGGTCAGCCGCTGTCCCGGCGTCAGGTCGCCATTGATCAGTGCGTTCTTGAGACTCGCCAGTACCTGTTGGCGCAGGGGTTCCCGTTTTACGACTTTGTTCAGTTTCATAAGTGGATGTCAGCGTTGTGGCTGTGAGGCCGGGTTCAATTGGTCGGTCGCCACGCGTGACACTTTGGGACTCGGACGCGGTCGGCCCATTTTAGCGGTTTTGAACCAGTGCGTGGATAGCTGTGCGTCGTGTCAGGCATTTGCAACTTGAGTTTTATAGACAATACTGTATACAGTATACTTCAAGATTCCAAGAGCCATTGAATATCCATTCGAGGAGACCAGATGAACGAGCCGGCACACTCCGAATTGCGAAACGATCTGGCGAAATTGTCTTCGCCTGCCCGGAAGTTTCTCGCGGGCGACCACCGGATGCTGATCGGTGGTCGTCGTGTCGATGCCGAGTCGGGTGCCGCCCTCGAGGTGGTCGACCCGACCAGCGGAGATGTGCTCGGAGCGGTGCCTGCAGGGGATGCGAAGGATGTGGACCTGGCCGTGAAGTCAGCCCGGGCCGCTCTTGAGTCCGGGCCGTGGTCGCGGATGAAACCGGTCGAACGGGAACGGCTGATGCTGCGGCTCGCGCAGTTACTCGAGGAAAGTGCCGAAGAACTGGCTGAAATCGAGAGCGTCAACAGCGGTCGAACCATTCCCAATACCCGGGCTTTTGATGTGAACCTGTCGGTCGACTACCTTCGATACATGGCCGGGTGGTCGACGAAGATCCACGGTGAGACGTTCTCGCCGAGCGTTCCGTACGTGCCCGATACCAATTTCTTCTCCTACACGTTACGGGAGCCAATCGGTGTCGTGGGCGCTATCACGCCCTGGAATGTGCCGCTGGGTCAGGCCATCTGGAAAATCGCTCCGGTACTGGCCACCGGGTGCACAATGGTGCTCAAGCCGGCGGAGCAGACACCTCTGACCGCCCTGAGGTTCGCGGAGCTCATAATTGAGGCCGGGATTCCCGAAGGTGTTGTCAACATCGTCACGGGCCTCGGGGAAACCGCGGGTGCCGCCCTGGTGGATCACCCGGACGTGGACAAGATCGCTTTCACGGGGTCGACCGAAATCGGCCACCTGATCGCGTCCCGTTGTGCCGGTACGCTAAAGCGATACACGCTGGAACTCGGCGGCAAGTCCGCCATGCTGGTGTTTCCCGATGCCGACCCCGAGGTGACCATTCCCGGCACGGCAATGGCGATCTTCGGCAATCATGGCCAGAACTGCTGCGCCGGTTCCCGTCTCTACATACACAAAGATATCTTTGAAGAGCACATGGCCGGTGTGGCGGAGTTCGCCCGGAACATTCGGCTGGGTTCGGCGCTCGATCCGCAAACGGAGATGGGACCCCTGGTCTCCATGAAACAAAGGGAACGCGTACTCGGTTATGTCGAGTCGGGTGTGTCAGACGGCGCGGAGATTGTCACCGGCGGGTGTGGGGTTACCGAGAGCGGCGCCTACGTCGAACCGACTGTCATTCAGAACGTGCGGCCGGACATGAAGATCGTGCAGGAAGAAATTTTCGGGCCCGTGTTGGTCGCTTCGCCATTCGATGACCTCGACGACGTCGTCCGGCAAGCCAACGCCACCCAGTTCGGTCTCGGGGCCAGTATCTGGACCAATGACCTCCGTCGAACGCATTCCCTTATCCCCCGCCTGAAGGCAGGCACCGTGTGGGTAAACACCCACAACGTCCTCGATCTGGCGGTACCGTTCGGCGGCGTGAAGCGCTCGGGCGTTGGCCGGGAACTGGGCGAGGAGGCGATTCGGCACCACACGGAACTGAAGACGGTCACGATGCCTGTCTAGCAAAACTGTTTCCGAAACAAAGCTAAGAACGATCCCGGGTAGCACGGGGCGGGGCGGGGTTCCGCGATTCCGACACGGACTGCGAGTGCAAGCTGATCGCTGCCCCGAATGTCTAATCAGCATGCCCCCGGCAGAACGGATTTTCTCAGCCAATTCGGCTGACGGGCGTTTATGCTCGAGTGTTTCGGCCTAAATATAACTTTATAAATATCAGTGATTTGACTCTGGTTTCGCTTCTGTTGACTCTTCCGGTGTTGTTCGCTTTCTCGATCGGCTGAATCGAACAGGGACGAGTTGGGAGACCCATTGAATGAAACGGGCCATCCGAGCAGGGAGCACAAACAATCCAAAAAGAAACGGAGGTAGTCGAAATGCCGGAATGCGAGGATCAAGTGCATGGTGCCGCACCAGCACGTGATGCAGCCAGTCGCGTCGAAAATGTGGTGAAGCCGCGAGTCGGCGATGTTCTTCCGGATCGTCGAACCACCTGCCTTGGGAAAGTCGCCATTGGCTCTGTCGCCGTATTGTCCCTTCTCGCCGCTCCGTTGCTCGCTCAGGATGGTCCTGGAGAGGCCTCGAAGCTGACCTCGGCTTTGGAGGAAGTCGTGGTGACCGCGCAGAAACGCGGTAGTCAGAACTTGCAGGATGTCCCCGTATCCATTTCGGTCATCGGCGGCAACCGGCTGGACGAAAGTGCGTTCCAAGGTGTCAATGACGCCATTGCCTCGATGCCCGGAATCACCCAGTACGACACGGCGCAGAGCGGTGGATCGCGAATTACCCTGCGCGGCGTGGCTCCTGCGGCCGCGATCTTCTCCAGCAGTTCGACGTCCGCCTATTACCTGGATCAGATGCCATTCAGCTTCTCGCGGCTTTCGATCACGCCTGACGCCAGCCCGTACGATCTCGATCGGGTCGAGTTGCTGAAAGGCCCTCAGGGCACTCTGTATGGTGCTGCCGCGCTGGGTGGTGTCGTCCGGATACTGACTCGGAATCCCAATCTCAACGAGTTTGAGATCAAGGGTCGCGCCGAAATCTCGGAAACGGAAGAAGGCGGCACGAACTATCGCGGTGACGTTGCACTGAACGCGCCTATCGTTCCGGGAAAGCTTGCCGTTCGGATCGTAGCCGGTGTCCAGGAGAACGGGGGGTGGATCGACACGCCGGTCGAGGATGATCTGAATGATGCCGATATCAAGACTGCCCGCGTGAAAGTGGGGGCCGAGCCGACCGATCGCCTGCGGATTGATTTTTCTGCGTGGTACTCCCGGGACGACCGCGACATGATGGATTCGTCTCTTGAGGACCGAACCACGCCGAATGACGTGGAACAGCCCATCCAGACGGACTACGACCTCTACGGCCTCGGCATCGAGTATGACTTCGGCAACGACATCAGCCTGATCAGTTCGTCGACCTACATGGACTACTTCAACATCGGAACCATGCAGATCGTTCCTGGCTTGCCGCTGGATTTCGAACTCGGACCCGGCGTACCCAATTACCTCCGAACCGAGCTACATAACGAACTCTTCGCTCAGGAAGTGCGCCTTCATTCCACGAATGCCGGCCCCTGGAACTGGTCGATCGGCGGCTTCTATCGCGATACCGACGAGTTCCGCGAGAGCACCGGTGTGCTGGGGGACTCCTCTGACCGGCTGACATCACAACAGGTCGCGGTGTTTGGCGAAGTCACACGCGCGTTTCTCGACGGCGCCCTCGAGCTGACGGCCGGGCTTCGCTATTTCAACGATGACGTCACGCTCCAGGAGTTGACACGGAATGAGCCACTTGAACCTGGCGAACAGCTTCAGACGGTCGACGACAGTTTCGACGAAGTGACGTCCCGGCTGGTGTTGAGCTGGTACGCAAACCCTGACATGACGTTGTACGCATCGTTCGGCGAAGGCTTTCGCAGCGGCGTACTGCAGGGAACGAATGCCCTCGAAGTCCGACCGGACCTGCCGAATGCCGAGCCCGATGTTCTGACCAACTACGAAATCGGTGCGAAGGGAACGACAGCCGGCGGGCGTTTGCGCTATGACTTCGCTCTGTATTACCTGGACTGGGAGGACGTGCAGCAGTCCCTGCGATTCCTGCCGACCAGTGGCGGTCAGAATGTGCCCTTCACGGCCACCGCGAACGCGGGTGACGCGAGCGGTCCCGGTGTGGATCTCGGACTCGACTTCGCAGTGACCGATAGTCTGACACTCCACGGCTCGTTGGGTTGGAACGATCTGACTTTCGACCAGGACATCGTGTCACCCACGGGCGAGGTGCTGTTCGCCGGAGGAAGCCGGCTGGACCAGTCCGCGGAATGGACCGGTAACGCCCGCATGAACTATGCCTTTCCTTTTGGTGACAGCGGATATCGGGGACGACTCTCCGCTTCGTGGAGTTACTCCGACTCACTGGATATCAGAAACCCGGCGGGGCAGTTCGCCTACGCGGATTCAATCATCAAGTCTGATGCCAGCTTCACCCTGACGCCACCCAGCCAGAACCTTTCATTCACCTTTTTCGTGAACAACCTGACAGACGAGGATGGCATTGTGGCGATTCTGGATGAAGTGTTTCCGAACTTCGACACACGTTTGCGGCCCCGCACCTGGGGCGTTCGCATGAGCGTCGTTTACTGACAGTTGAGCTTGGCTCCAAGCCGGCCTGAACTACAGGACATGACACCCGATCACATTATGGGGAAGCAATATATGAAATCCACAACTGCCCTGCTGATGCTGCTTGTCTCAATGAGCGCGCTGGCCGAACCAGCCGATACGGTATACCGGAATGGTGACATTTACACCGTGAATGACGCCCAGCCCTGGGTGCAGGCCCTCGCGGTCAGCAACAAGCGCATCGTCTTTACCGGATCGGACAAAGCAGTTAAACGATACATCGGCCCGAACACCCGGGTCGTCGACCTGAAAGGCCGGATGGTAATGCCCGGCATCAACGACGCCCATCTTCATCTGCTGTTCGGCGGACTGCGTGAGCTGGGTTGCAAGATCCCTTCGGGTCCATTCCACCCCGTCATCGCCGAGGCGCTGCAGTCATGTGCCGCCGACCTGGAGGAGGGAGATTGGCTGGTCGCTGGCAACTTCTTCGTGGAGCAGTTTCCGGACAACGCGCCCAACAGGCGTTATCTCGACGAGCTGTTCCCCAATCGTCCGGTCTATCTGATCGAGATGTCGGGCCACAACGGCTTGGCGAACTCAAAAGCGCTGGCCCTGGCAGGCATCGACGAGTCGTCCACTCCGCCCGAGGGTGGGGCATTCAATCGTGATTCAAACGGCAAACTGACGGGTGAACTGGTCGAGTCAGCACAGTCTCTGGTGACAGACCTTGTGCCACCTCCTACCCTGGAAAAGAATGTCGCGGCGCTCCGCAAGGCGGTCGAGATCAACAACCGATATGGCGTGACGTCGGTTCAGGAGGCTGCGGGCACAGAAGAGTTGCTCGAGGCATTGAAGCGGATCGAGGACGATGGCGACCTGAGCCTGAACGTCAAGACGCATATCGTCTGGTCGAGCGAGCGGCACAAGAAGGGCGATCTTGCCGAGCTGCGGGAATTTATCGATTCGCGTGCCCGCTACGCTTCCCCGCACATCGACCCGAACGGCATAAAAATGTGGCTCGACGGAACCCCGACCGCCCCGTACTTCACCGCGGCCGATCTGGACCCGGAGACCGGTGAACCGGAGTGGGGCCTGATCCTGATTCCGCCCGAGAAGCTCAACCGCTACGTGACCGAGTTCGACGCCATGGGGTTGAAGATCAAGATCCATGCCTCCGGTGCCGGAGGAGCGCACGCCGTGCTCGATGCCTACGAGGCCGCACGCAAGGCCAACCCGGATTCAGCGATCCGGCACGATCTGGGCCATACCAACCTGGTCGCCGAAGCAGACATGGGCCGGATGCGCGCACTCAATGTCGTGGCCGACCTGTCCCCCTCCGTGTGGCATATCTTCGGTGAAACCCTGGGAGATCCACCTCAGAGAGCGTGGCAGTTCCGCACCCTGTCTGACCATGGCCTGCTGCTTACCGCAGGCTCGGATTGGAACATAGCCAAGACACCCAACCCCTTCCCCGCGCTGCAGGGCATGCTCGATTACGGCGAGGAAACCATCGATCTAATTTCCGCGCTGAGGGTGTGGACCCGAAATGGCGCGATCTCCGTGGGTCGCGAAGATGATTTCGGCACGCTGGAACCCGGGAAGCTGGCCACCTTCATAGTGCTGGACCGGAATCTCTTCGCCATCGATCCCTCTGAAATCGGCGGCACGATCGTGTTGCAGACGATATTCGAAGACGCGCTCGTGTACGAGGCGGATGACGCATAACGCATGCAAGTACTGAACCGGACATATCAAGGAATGGAATCGTGAACAAAATTCTGACCATAAGTGCCGTAGGCGCGCTGGGATTGATCTCGGCCGGCGGTGATGCAATTGCGCAAGCCGGGTCCAGTGTCGGCGGTGAGACGCGGTCCGCGCTGGAAGAGGTGGTGGTGACCGCGCAGAAACGGGGCGCGCAGATCCTGCAGGATGTGCCGGTATCCATTCTCGTGATGAGTGGAGAGAAGCTGGATTCGAGCTCGTTCGAAGGTGTGAACGATGCGATTGCAGGGATGGCGGGCGTCACCGCTTACGACACCAGTCAACGGGGTGGTACACGTGTAACGATTCGCGGCGTGGCTTCTTCTTCCCTGATCAATACCGGCGGCTCTACCACCGCCTACTATGTTGATGACCTGCCGTTCAACTTCGTTCGGCAATCTACGACTGCGGACGTCAATGCATTCGACCTGGAGCGGGTCGAGGTGTTGAAGGGACCGCAAGGCACTTTGTATGGCGCCGCTTCGCTGGGCGGTGTGGTACGGGTGTTGACCCGCGACGCCAACCTGGACGAGTTCGAGTTCAAGGGTCGCGCGGATCTGTCCACCACGGAGGACGGTGGGCAGAACTATCGGGGAGACGTGGCTTTCAACATGCCCCTGGTGCCGGGAAAACTGGCGGTGCGAGCGGTAGCGGGCTACCAGGACAACAGCGGCTGGATCGATTCGCCAGTGGATGACGATGTCAACAACTCCGAGATCAAGTCGGCTCGCGTGAAAGTCGGTTATATCGCGACTGACCGCTTGCGCTTCGATTTCACGGCACAGTTTTCGCGCAATGACCGCGACAGTGTGGATGCCGGTCTGGATGATCGGACGACCCCCAACGATGTGGACCAGACCGTCGACACTGAGTACGACCTGTATGGCCTGAGGCTTCAGTTCGATGCAGACAGATACAGCATCTTCAGCTCAAGTTCGTGGCTGGATTACTCCAATACCGGCACGGTACAGATTGTCCCCGGGCTGCCGCTGGACTTCGACTTGTCAGGCGGGGGTGGTGTGTTCAATTTCCTGACGCAGCAGAACGACAGCGAGCAATTCACCCAGGAAGTGCGCGTGAATTCGAATAACGATGGGCCGTGGAACTGGTCGTTCGGCGGCTTCTATCGTGACAGCGAGGGTGTGGGCGGTGTCACTGGCGTGCTGGGGCACAACTTCAGCCAGATCGAGTCGGAGCAATTTGCGTTCTTCGGCGAATTGACGCACGCGTTCATGGATGGCGCATTCGAACTGACGGCCGGATTGCGCTACTTCGAAGACGATCAGGAACTCACTGCGGTTGTCACCAACGGCGGACCGCCAGACCACTCGACCGACCAGTCCGAGACGTTCGACAAAGTGACGTCACGAGTGGTCCTGACCTGGTTCCCGAATGACGACATGACCGGTTACTTGTCCTATGGAACGGGTTTCCGTAGCGGCTTCATTCAGGGCGCCACAGCACGGGAGCTTTCTCCCGACCTCGCCAATGTGAAGCCGGATGTGTTGACCAATTATGAAATCGGGCTCAAGGGTACTACCGCCGAGGGTCGTGTGGGCTACGAAGTCGCGCTGTACTACCTGGACTGGGCGGACGTTATACAGCCTCTGACCCTGCTGGCACAGGGTGACCAAAACGTGCCGTTCACGGCCGCGACGAACGCGGGCGACGCGAGCGGTCCGGGTGTGGATTTGAGCATCGACTTCGCGGCGACGGACAGCCTAACCCTGCGCGGTGGAATCGGCTGGAACGATCTGACCTTCGATGACGATATTCAGGATGGCGCGGGAATCACGTTCTTCGAGGAAGACAGCCGGCTGGACGAATCCGCTGAGTGGACCTGGAGCGTAGGTCTCGACTATCAGTTTGCTTATGGCGCCAGCGGATACGGTGGCTGGTTCTCCGCTGACGCGAATTATTCCGATGCACTGAACAAGCGAAGTGCGAGCGGTGAAATATTTCACTCCGACTCGATAATGACATCGGGTATCGAGCTCGGGCTGACTCCGCCCTCGGACAGCTTCTCCTTAACGTTGTATGTGGACAATCTGTTCGACGAAGACGGAATCGTGGCCATTCTCGATACCGGCTTTCCACAATTCGATTCTCGTGTCAGACCACGCACCTACGGGATGCGGCTGAGCTATCCGTTCTGATGCCAGAGGTACCGGTAGTGAGTCCCGGGTTTGTCATGAAGTGGCGTTAAGGGACGGATCGAGGAGCTCAAAGATGAGATTGCAAATTGGTTTTTTTACCATTCTGGTGGCATCCGGCGTACTCGCCGAGCCAGCGGATACGGTCCTGATGCACGGCGAAGTCTACACCGTCAATGATGTCCAACCCTGGGCCGAAGCGTTGGCGATCGAGGACGGGAGAATCGTCTTTGTCGGTGCGGACGCGGATGTTCAGTCGTACATCGGTCCGGACACGCGGGTCATCAATCTGCAGGGCCGGATGGCCATGCCCGGGATTCACGACGCCCACCAGCACCTGATGTACGGCGGCATGGCGGGCATCGGGTGCCCGGTGCCACTCGGTCCCAGGGGCGATGCGTTCGTCACGGCTCTTCAGGAAAAACTCCGGGAATGCCGTGCTTCACTGGAGGATGGCGAGTGGCTGGTGGCTCGGGGTTTCTTCGCCGAGCAGTTCCCGGATGGCGTACCCCACCGGAAATACCTCGATGAGGTCTTTCCCGACTATCCCGTTTATCTCATCGAGCGAACGCATCACAATGGCCTGGCCAACTCGAAGGCCTTGGAATTGGCCGGTGTGGACGAATCTACAGCGGCGCCGGAAGGTGGCGTGATCACACGGAACGCCAACGGACAGGTGACCGGCGAACTGGTCGAGAAGGCGACCGCCTTGGTGCAGAACGCCATTCCGCCGCCGACGCCGAGCAAATATATTCGTGCACTGCGCAAGGGCATCGAGATCTGTCACCGTCACGGGATCACGTCTATCCAGGAAGCGATGACCACCGAAGATGTCCTTGTCGCGCTCAAGTATCTCGAGGACCGTGGTGAATTGCACCTGAACGTCACCGCGCACTTGGTCTGGGGACGCAAGAACGAGCCCGAGGAAGTGCAGGAAGCTTTGATCGAGCAGCGTTCGAAATACCAGTCGGAGCATGTCGACCCGAACAACATCAAGATCACCCTGGACGGCACCCCGACGGGGCCGTACTTCACCCAGGCAGACCTGGACCCGGAGACCGGAGAGCCGGAGTGGAAGTACGTTCTCGTACCCCCGGAGAAGCTGAACGAGTTCGTTCCGCGCGTCGATGCCTTGGGTATGAAAGTGAAGATGCATGTCGCTGGCAAGGGGGCGGCCCATGTGGCTCTCGACGCCATCGAGCGGGCACGGACACTGAATCCCGAATCAACAGTGCGGCACGAACTCGCGCACACTGCGCTCGTGACGGCGTCTGACATGGATCGCATGCGCACACTGAACGTGATCGGTGAGGTATCGCCCACCCAGTGGCAACTCCGCGAGCCCTTCGGCAACCCACCGGAGGATCCGTGGGAGTTCCGAAGCCTCGCCAACGAGGGGGTTCTCTTGACCATGGGTACGGACTGGCCGGTTACTCGAACGCCGGACTTCTTCGAGGCACTCGAAGGCATGCTGTTATTCGACGACCAGTCGCTGGACCTCCTGTCCGCGATTCGGAGCATGACCTGGAACGGCGCGGTCGCGATCGGTCGGGAGGATGACATGGGATCCCTGGAGGCCGGGAAGCTGGCCAACGTGATCATTCTCGATCAGAACCTGTTCGCCATCGACCTCACGGAGATCAGCGAAACCCGCGTGCTGATGACCTTGTTCGAGGGGACGGTCGTTTACGAATCGCAGTAGTTCACCCCGCCCACACAAGAGACCCATCGACAGGCAGGCGAGGTCGATGGGCGAATACAGGAGAACACCCATGAGACTGAGATTCGGATTGCTGCTTCTGGCGTTTTCGGTCGGCGTTCGTGCCGAGTTGGCGGACGTCATGTTCGTGAACGGAGCCATCTACACCGTGAATGACACCCAGCTTTGGGCCGAAGCGCTTGCGGTCAAAGACCAACGCATCGTGTTTGTCGGGGCAGAGCGTGAGGCACAGGCCTACCTGGATGAATCGACCCGGATCATCGATCTCGACGGACGGATGGTCATGCCGGGCATACACGATGCGCATCAGCATCTGATGCAGGGCGGTCACATCAGTCTCGGCTGCCTGCTGCCCATTGGAATCGAAGGGGAACGATTCATCGACGTTCTCAAGGATGTGCTCCGTGACTGCGAGTCCCGCCTCGAAGAGGGGGAGTGGCTGGTGGGGCGCGGCTTCTTTTCGGAGCAGTTCCCGGATGGTGCACCTCACCGAAAGTACCTGGATGAGCTGTTTCCCGATCGCCCCGTTTGGCTCACGGAGCGAACGGGGCACAATGGGCTGGCCAACTCCCGGGCGCTCGAAATCGCAGGTGTAACAGTCGACACCGTGGCGCCCGCCGGCGGTACCATCACTCGGGATGAGGACGGGCTACCAACGGGTGAACTGGTCGAAAAAGCCACGGCCCTGGTCCGTAACATCATTCCGCCTCCCACTCCCGAGAGGAACCTGAAAGCAGTTCGCGAGGCTATCAGGGTGTGTCATCAGTATGGCATTACATCAATACAGGAAGCCGGAACGACCAAAGACCTGCTCGTTGCCTTGCAGAAGCTCGAAATGGCGAGTGAGCTCACTCTGGATGTGACTTCGCATTTGGTCTGGGGCAGGGGCGATGATCTGGCCGGGCAACTTGCACTGATCGAGAACCGAGGAATGTATGAGTCGACGCATGTCAATCCGAATAACGTCAAGGTTTGGATGGATGGTACGCCCACCGGCCCGTATTTCACCCAGGCCGACCTGGATCCGGAGACCGGGGAGCCGGAATGGGAGTACATCCTGGTATCTCCTGATCTGATGAACGAGTATGTTCCGAAGTTCGACGCCTTGGGCATGAAAGTGAAGGTTCATGTCGCGGGCAAGGGTGCCGCGCACGTCGCCCTGGATGCGTTTGAGCTGGCAAAGCAAAAGAATCCCGGATCACGGGTCAGGCACGAACTGGGACACACGGCCCTGGTTTCTGGGCAGGACATGGACCGGATGCGTGAACTCAATGTCATCGGCGACATGTCTCCCACACAATGGCAGCTCCACGAGCCGTTCGGAGACCCGCCCGAGGACCCGTGGGAGTTTCGCACCCTGTCAAACAAGGGCGTCATGCTCACCATCGGTACCGACTGGCCTGTGACGCGGACGCCCGAGCTTTTCGAAGCACTGGAAGGCTTGCTTATGTTCGGCGATGAGTCCCTGGATCTGCAGTCCGCCATCCGCTTGATGACGCTTAACGGCGCCATTGCGGTCGATCGTCATGAAGACCTTGGGTCGCTCGTGCCCGGAAAGCTGGCCAACCTCATCGTGCTGGACCGGAACCTGTTCGCCATCGAGCCGGAGGAGATCAGCGAGACGACCGTCCTCATGACGATGTTCGAAGGCAAGGTTGTCTTTGACCGGCATTGACGTACGGAGATACCGTCAACCGCCTTCCCTCACCCTTTTGGGAAGATCGCTGATCACCCTGTCCAGCGCTTGAGTTTTGCACTCCTCGATCAGGCGTCACGGACGCAGCGTTTGAAGATGATATTCCACTATCAAATCTGGTGATTTGACTGGGCAGTCGCTAGGTTCTTAGCTATACCGAGTTCTTTAATAGTGCCTGTGAGGTGTGAGACCGCAACCGGGATCACAAGGGCAGAGTCGTGCGTGTTCAAACGTGTATGAACCGGGAGAGACCAGAGTGAAGTCGTGCAATTGTAAGGGCAACATCAGGGGTGGAGTGGGATTGGCCATGTTCGTCGGGGTGCTGGTAGCAGCACCCGTATCGGCCGCCGTTCTGGAAGAGGTGGTCGTGACCGCGCGAAAGCGTGTCGAGTCCACGCAGGAGATAGCCACCAGCATCACAACGTTCACCGGTGATCAGGCCGCGGCGCTGGGCATCAAGCGCTCCACCGACCTGGCGAAGTTGACTCCCGGACTGAATGCAAAGTACTCCGTTGGCCTGGAAAGCCCCATTTTCACAATGCGCGGGGTCGGGCTCAACGACTACAGCAGCATCAACAACCCCTCGGTTGGCGTGTACGTGGATGATGTCTTCATTCCATTCATCCCCATGATGAATTCGCAGGTCTACGATATCGAACGCATCGAGATCCTCAAGGGACCACAGGGTACGCTGTACGGTCGCAACACGACAGGCGGTGCGATCAAGTTCGTGAGCCGCAAGCCCACCGCGGAAAAGGACTTTCGCGCGCGTCTGGACTACGGTTCCTGGGAGACCATTGAGCTTGAGGCCGCCGGGGGTGGTGCGATCACCGACACGCTCAATGTGCGCGTGGCCGGGTTGACCCGCCAACGCGATTCCGGATACCAGTACAACCGGCTGACGGACGAGAAAGTAGGCAACCAAAGCCGCCTCGCCGCCCGAGTCATCCTGGATTGGAATCCGACGGAGTCATTCAATGCACAGCTGAACCTGCATGCCGGCCGGGACGAGTCCGACGCCGCCCTCCGTGAGCATGTGGGCTTTACCGATCCGGTTACCGGGGAAACACCGTGTCCCGCGGTTCTTGCCGGTTTGCGTGGTGATGAAAATGGCAATTGTGTGGACACTACGGGATACGCCGACAATGACGATGACCCGTATGCGTCCGACATCAATAACCGCTTTGGTGACGAGGTATCGAATCAAAGCCATGGGGGAAGCCTGGTGCTCAACTGGGATCTCCCCAGGGCGACGCTGGTTTCTGTAACCGGTTATGACGAGTTCACTCAGGATCTCGTGGACGACACGGACGCTGCCCCCACGACGCAGTTCGAGACGATCCGTCGTGAGGAGATCGACGTGTTACAGCAGGAACTGCGCCTGGTGTCTGATGATAGTTGGGGCTTCGACTGGTTGGTTGGATTCTTCTTCTCTGATGATCAGATTCGGGCCGTCAACACTCAAGCTGTGGACGACCTCTACGGTTCGGTCGTGCGGGTCAGCAACGATCAGGAAACGACCTCGTATGCCCTGTTCGCGAATGTCGAGTGGCCATTTGCCGAGCGGTGGTCGCTGACCGGCGGTATCCGGCTGACCACCGAAGAGAAGCGGAGGCAGACCGTTTCTGAGGATCTGAATCCGTACGGAACCAGCGTACTGAACCCGACTGACGGACCCTTTGTTTACGTGGTAGATGACACGACGATTGACGATGACGATGTGTCCGGGAACATCGGGCTGACCTATCACCCGAACGACGATGTAATGCTCTACGCCACGGCGTCCCGGGGGTTCAAAAGTGGTGGATTCAAGGGAAATATCTCGTTCAACAGGTTTCAGGTCGGGCCGTACGACCCCGAGGAGCTATTCGCCTACGAAATCGGATTCAAGTCGATGCTGTTGGATAACAGCCTGATGTTCAATGCTGCCGCTTACTATTACGATTGGCGCGACTTCCAGGCCTACAGCCTCGTTCAACTGGAAATTCCCGTCGTGGTTCTCACAAATGCGGGCGATGCCGAGGTGAAAGGTTTCGAGGCTGATGTGATGTGGCGGCCGACTGAGAATCTGGAACTCGGTGCGGGCATCAACTGGATGAATGGAGAGATTGTCGAGTTCGACGCCCTAGAGGGTGGGCAGGACAATACCGGCAAGCAACTCGCGAACGCGCCGGACCGGATGATTAGCGCGATCGGCAAGTACTACTTCCCTGATTTCTCCGAAAGGTTCGATGCCTACGTTCAGGCGACAGCGACCTACCAATCGAAGGTGTTCTTCGAGATCCAGAATAATCCAGTCAACAGTGAATCGGGCTACTGGCTGGCGGACCTCCAGATTGGGTTCACAACCAAGGACGGAAAGTGGGACGCCGCCTTTTGGGCACGGAACCTGTTCGACAAGGCCTACATCGCCGAGGCGCGCTATGTCGACCTGCGGGTGTTTCCCAACGCCAATACCTACGGAGAACCCAGAAGTGTGGGTGTCAGCGTCAACTACCGGTACTGATGCAAATTCGGTCGCGGCAGCCGCCCTCGGGTAGCTGCCCGACCGAGTGAGCTGGGGACGCCTTTGAGCCTGTGGGTCTGCAGGGGGTTCAACCGTGATGGCTGTATCGGGCGCAAGCCGAGTGACCCCAAAAGAGGTGTCAACATGAGAATACTTCTTCTCTTTTCTCTATGCTTGTTGTGGTGTGATCTGCAGGCCTTCGATCCGGACCGCACCTTCGTCTATGACTCAGAGGCTGAAGTTTTTGTGGCGCCGGCGCCGCCGGACCCAATTTACCTCTCCGGCGGCACCCTCATCGATGGGACGGGCAGTCCCGCACGATCCAACGTGGGACTACTGCTCCGACATGGGCGCATCGAGTCAGTTCGCGCATCGGATGTGCCGGGTGATGCTCGGGTCATTGACGCGACCGGCATGTGGATCCTGCCGGGCATGTTCGACATGCATGCGCACATCACCTTTCACTGGCCCAGCGGAGCGCACGCTGAAGACGATATATTGAATGCCACGCGTGCTGAACGCTACCTTGAGTCCTACCAGTCCATTGGCGTGACAACGGTTCGCGACGTCGCCTCGAAGCATCGCATTGGCTATTCCCTGAAACGATCACAGCGAATGGGCTTCATTGGCGGTGCGCGGCTCTACGTTTCGGGGCCGGGCATCACTGTAACCGGCGGTCATCCGACAGAGTTGAGGCCCAACGAGCCAGCCGCTTACGCCATTGAAGCGGATGGTGCCACCATGATGCGGAAAAGTGTCCGCGCGGCGGTTCGCGACGGCGCAGACTTCATCAAAGTCCTGCCACCCTATACGGAAGATGAAATTGCCGCGGTTGTAAGCGAGGCGGGCTATTGGAAACTGCGGGTAACTGCTCATGTTGGTGGAGACCAGGATCTCATGTCGGCCACACCCCGAAGGGCGGTGTCGGCAGGCTTTGACGGAATCGAGCACCTCTATTCGCTGGGACCGGAAGACGCAGTTGAAGAGTTGCTGGAGGAGATCAGTGACAGAAACATCTACCTGACCCCCACCGTCGGTCACCACATGAGACAGCTCGGCCGGATGGATGACGTCAGGCGAGCCTGGATGAAGGAAAATATCAACTACACTCCCGAATCTGTTCTGAGCCTGTTGCAACGGGCACATGAACAGGGAATCAAGATTGCCGTGGGTACGGATTCGAACGCCGTGCACATGCGCGTAATTGGCGACCTGTATCTTGAGGAACTGAACGGCTTGATGTCCGGGGGACTTTCCGCCATGGAAGTCATCATGGCAGCGTCACTCAATGCCGCAGAGGCGATGGGGATCAGCGATGAGCTCGGTAGTGTTACCGAAGGAAAGATGGCCGACATGATTTTGGTCGAGAACAATCCGCTACTCGGTCTGGAAGCGCTCGTCGTGCCTGCCCTGGTCATTCAGGACGGAAAGATCGTTCACGAAAAACGATGATGGCAAGCAGCGTTGCTGGCCGGTGGTGCTCTTCCGACGGCATGCTCGCATCTTGCTTGTAACGAACACCATTGAAAAAAGAGGTGCCCGTATGAACAAGTTTATTGTTTCGGTTGTGGTTACGCTGATTGCGTTTGCAGCCTTGTCCAGTCCGGCTCAGGCCTCCGAAGGGCAGCCGGTAATTCAAGTACAGCGGATCGATGTTCACGGGAATCCGGCTCTTTATGTCGAGATGGTCGAGCGCGTTATCGCGCGTCAAAATCAGGTTGCCCCTGAACTCAAGACTCGTGTGCTGCGGGCTGACTTCGCAGGCGAGGAAGCCGGACTTGTGTACGTGCTGGTTGAATTCCCGAATCTTGAGGCCATGGCGGAAGCTTTGGTGGCTCTGGAGCAGGATGAAGAGTGGCGGAGTCTGGTTCAGAACGTGGTGGAGAAGACCGGGAGAAAAATCATCTCCCGCATGCTTCTGACCGACATATCGCCTTGGGAGACCAATCCATGATTCCGACTCACATCATCATTCATGATCAGCCGCGAGCAGGACGAGTACGCAGACGATTGGCGGGAATCCTTTTGTCTAAGACCGCGAGCATTCTCTGCTGCCTCGCAGGTGTGGGCGTTGCGCATGCCACTGATATCACAGCTGACACAGTTTATCGAAACGGTCAGATATATACGGTCGATGCGGGGAACCCCTGGGCAGAGGCCGTAGTGATCAAGGATGGCCGGTTCCTCTACGTCGGCGAGGCTGATGGCGCCGAAGTATATGTTGGCCCGGAAACCGATATCGTCGACCTGGACGGGCGAATGGTACTTCCAGGATTGCACGATGCCCATCAGCATCTTCTCAAAGGACAGATGCGTTCCATCAACTGCACTGTATCGCCAGAAAGCGATGTCGGGCAGATTATTCAGGCGCTGCGGGTCTGTCAGAAGGAAGGTAAAACTCGCGGTGAGTGGATTGTGGCTGATGTCTATAATGGTGACCGGTTTCCTGGCGGGAAAGCGCATCGACGCTACCTCGATGAGGCGTTTCCCGACACGCCAATTTATCTGCGCGAGTGGTCCTACCATCACGCGCTGGTTAACTCCCGTGCTCTTGAACTTGCTGGCATCGACCGGAACACGCCGGATCCAGATCGGGGCAGGATATTGCGCGACGAAGCCGGAGAACCGACCGGTGAACTTCTTTCCAAGGCGACATTTCTGGCCCTGAAGGCAGTGCCCCCTCTGCCGCCGGAAACCGTTCGCGGAGCTGTGCTCAAAACAGCTCAGATGTGTAACGAATGGGGCATTACTTCGACCCAGGATGCGGCCTCAAATGAAGAGATCCTGCGCGAGATCCAGGTTCTGGATGAGCTGGAAAAATGGCCGCTGCACACCGCTACGCATATCGTGATCAATCACCCTGGAAGCAGCGCGATGTCGCTTGAAGACATGGATCGACTGGTCCGGAATCGGAGTCTATACCAGTCCAGGCATCTTGATACGGACTTTGTAAAACTCTATGTGGATGGGTCGCCACTCCAGCCGCACGCTACTGATGTGCAAATGAGCCCGGATGGTGAAATTCCATACGAACGCCTGTACGACAGCCCGAACGCCCTGGGCCAAGCGGTAGCGCGATTTGACCGCATGGGCATAAAAGTGAAGATGCACGCCGTGGGGACGGGGGCCACGCATGTCGCATTGAATGCGATTGCGGCGGCGAGAGCGGCAAACGGTGATTCCGGTCTGTTTCATGACATTTCACACAGCCTTCGATATTCGGCCATCGATATTCCGAGACTGGTGCAACTGGGCGCTGTTGCGGAAATGTCACCGGCGATCTGGCAAATCAAGGGTCCACTCACACGCAATCTGGCGGACGCATGGGCCTTCCGAACCTTAAGTGCCACTGGAGCATTGGTGACGGTGGGAACCGATTGGGTAGTTCTGCCCGAACCCAACCTTTTCCCGGCGCTGTCCGGGTTACTTGATCATGGCGAAGAATCCCTGAGTTTGCCGGAAGCCATCAAGACCGTGACGATAAACGGAGCCATATCCATTGGGCGGCAGGATGAGATTGGCAGCATAGCGCCCGGCAAGATCGCGGATATGATCGTCCTGGACCGGAACCTGTTTGAGGTCACGCCAGCCGACATCGCTGACACCAGGGTCCTGCGGACAGTATTCGAAGGGCGCGTCGTCTACCAGGCGCAGGAATAGTGGCCGGTCGCGACTGTTTCTTTGCGCCTTACCTCAATGGTCGGGCGTCGTTGCGGCTCAATAAAGTTTGCGACCCGATTGAACTGGAAGAATTGCTTAGGCGATAACGAGTCGAGGATGGTTAACATTATGAGGTGCTTTTGGCTGTTTGTCGGTTTTATTCTTCAAGGAGCGGCTATCGCGGCAGATGTCGATAGAACGTTTCTGTATGACGCGGATGCGAAGACTTTTGTTCAGCCTCATGAACCGTCATCGCTATATCTGGTCGGCGGATCACTGATCGACGGCACTGGAGCCGAGCCGAGGCCCAACGAGGGAATTCTCATCGCGAATGGCCGGTTTCAGTCGGTGTCCGCAACTGAAGTTCCGGAAGATGTGGTTCGCATCGATGCGGAAAACAAGTGGATATTGCCTGGCCTGTTCGATTTACACGCGCATGTGACGTTTTATCTTCCATCCGGATTCCACGCGGAAGATGATGTGGTCAACGCCATCAGGACGGAGCGTTTCCTCGAGCGCTACCAGGCCATTGGTGTAACAACAGTGCGGGATGTGGCTTCCCGGCACAATGTCGGATACTCCGTAAAGCGTGCGCAGCGAATGGGCTTGATGGGCGGCGCAAGACTTTACGTATCTGGTCCCGGTATAACCGTGACCGGGGGGCACGCGGCCGAGTTTCAGCCAAATGAGCCCCCCATGTACGCCGTTGAAGCCGACGGTCCCTGGAAAATGAGGCAGGCTGTGCGACAGGCGGTGAAAATGGGCGCCGACCTGATCAAGGTGTTGCCACCGTTCACCGAAGAAGAAATAGCGACTATCGTTGATGAGGCCCATTTCTGGAAACTGCCTGTGACGGCTCATGTGGGTGGTCCCCAAGATCTTGTCCAAGACACGGCCCGAAGGGCGGTGGCCTCGGGGGTGGACAGTGTTGAACATCTTTACCCGAGCGGCAGTGGCGATGCGTTAAGTAAACTGCTGAAAAAGATGAAGTCCCGGGATATTCAGGTTATTCCTACGATTACGTATCATTTCAATGAACTGAATTCGTTCAGCAACTATGAGCGCGATTGGATGCTGAGAAAGCTCCAATACAGTCGTGATTCCGTAATCGAACAGCTCAAGACCATCCATCGCGCTGGCATTAGTCTCGCGGTGGGGACTGACTCGAACGCAATTCATATGTTGACCATTGCGGATCTTTACGCATCAGAACTCCAGAATCTGACACTGGGCAATCTCTCCCCGATGGAAGTTATCCAGGCGGCGACATTGAATTCCGCAGAGGCAATGGGGATTGGAGATGAACTGGGAAGTATTGAAGGCGGAAAAAAGGCTGACTTAATAATTGTCGATCAAGACCCGCTCGAAAGCCTTGCTAGCGTTGTGGCGCCAAGCTGGGTTATTCAAGGTGGGAAGGTCGTGCACCGATTGGTGGAAAATCCTCAATAGCGGCCACCCTGCACGATGTCGCTCGTCGGGCGAGGTTGTTCGATGGCAGGCTATACGCCAATGTGCTCTGACTGCGCTGGTTCCCTATTTCTGGCCACGAGCACCCGGTTAACTCAGATTGCTGGGGCAGATGTCGTTCGTAGATACAGATGTTTGTGGTATCCGAAACCCATGCCTGACCTGGCGCCTTGACGGCAAATGACTGTTTCATGTCGTTACCGTTACCACTGCGGGTTTAACCAACCTGAAAGTCTGGATTGCCAATGTCACGCAAGGCTTGCACGCCATGTTCACTTCTTAGCTTACGAAATCCGGCATGGAATACCGTCCGCTTATCGCGCGGCACCCGACGGACAACTTTTTAGAATGTCGCGGACTTTTTCAATTCGGCGTCGCACGGAATTCAGCCAAGCCGTATTGCGCGAGGTCTCTCCCCGGCATCCTTCACTCTGTTTCTTCTCTCAATGTCTGGCTGGACTGCTTCTGACGTGAACTCATTCGAGTACCGCGTTTTCGATATAAACACTTGCTGCGTCTGGTAGTGGAAACTTGATATATGTGAGAGCGGGAGTGAGCTGGGCTCAAACCGAATATCACCTACAGAAATAGAGGTAAATTCAACTAAACAATTGGTGTTTCAGCCTCTTGGCTAATACGGTACGACTTAAGCTTCAAGTATCGATTACCAACATTTTTGTTAGCGGAGAAGTGGTTGTGAGCACTCAACGTTTTTTGCTTTTCTCTTTGAGCCGCTATCGCGGCAAAGTTCTTTTCTCTTTGGTTGTTTCTTTCACTGTTGGAACGGTGTTTGCACAGGCACCAGATCAGTACCGCGCAATTGAGGAAATTGTTGTCTCTGCTCAAAAACGAGGAGATGTCCGCTTGCTCGATACGTCTATCAACATTCAGGCTTTTGGCGAACAAGAGCTTGAAGACCGTCTTGTAACGGATTTTAGAGATCTGGCTATTGCTGTTCCCAGTCTTCAAATTCAGGACCAAAATGGGCCTGGCGATCGTGAGTACGTTATTCGAGGAATAAATTCTGCAGGAGATTCGACGGTTGGCGTGTACTACGATGAAGCTGTCATCACGGGGTCAAACTTTGAAAATGGTGGTGGACAGAATGCCCCGATACAGATGCATGATATGCAGCGTGTCGAAGTCTTAAAAGGACCCCAGGGCACGCTTTATGGCGCGAACTCAATGTCCGGTACGATACGCTTCATCACCAACAAGCCGAAAATGAATGAATTCGAAGGTTACCTGGAGGGGCAAGGTTCTACAACAAGACATGGGGAGGATAGTTTCGACATGAATGGGATGATCAATATCCCTATTGTTGAAAATAAACTTGCTTTGCGAGCTGTTGGCTGGGTCCACAGGATGGGCGGGTATATTGATGCCATTCGTATCGAATCCGGTCCGCTTAAGGATATAAACTCGGAGGATACTGAGGGCGCGCGTGTCCATTTGCGGTGGACTCCCAATGATGATTGGACCTTGACCGCGTCTCATACATATCAAAACCTGGAAACTGGAGGCGCATCCCGATTCATGGAAGGTACCTCCAGCGACTTGACAGTGATTGGGTTCCCGCCGGTCGAGGCGGGTTACCTGGAAAACACAACGTTTACCCAGGATAAATGGGACGACAAACTTAATATAAGCAGCCTTACTGTTGACTACGAGAACCAGTTTGGTGTTTTTACGGGTACGACAAACTATTTCTCGCGCAGCTTTGTGTTTCGACACGATCAAACGGATGTTACGGCGTCAAATCCTTTCTTCGCCAACTTCTTCCCCGAACCGTTTCAAGCCACGCTGCCCATCGACCGTGACGTATGGTCCACTGAAATCCGTTTCGCATCCCAGCTTGACGACAGTCCGATTCAATTTGTCGTAGGTGCGTTTCATAACAGGGATGATACCGACTGGAAGATCCAAACAATGAATGTCGATGAAGATGGCGTGGTTTTCCCCTTTACCCCGGGCACTGAGGACGATGTGGGCTCTGGAGGCAATACAGTCTACGGGAGTTACAGAAACAGAGACGTCCAGGAGCTTGCGGTCTTTGGCGAAGCCACATACAGCATTAACGATAATTTTGAATTGCTTCTTGGAGGGCGTTGGTTTAAATCAGATTTCGATATGGACGAAGCGGTAACGCATCCCTTCTTCTTTACTGATGTCATTCCTTTCGCTGTAGACAGCATCGAATCCACGGCAGAAGATTTGACCTGGAAGGTTACCATGTCCTGGAGTCCGGCCGACAATTTACGATTATTTGCAACTCGCTCGACGGGTTCGCGCAGAGGTGGTGTGAACCCCGCGGGATTGCCATTTGAGGAATTTTCTATCCCTGAGGGTTTCGGTCCGGACGAATTGGTGAATTATGAAGTCGGAGTCAAAAGTCGGCTGCTGGACGATAAGTTGGACGTAAATGTTACCGCCTACCACATGCAGTGGAATGACATACAACTTGAAGGGACAGATGCGGTTGGTGTTTTCAACTTCATCGGAAACTTTGGGGAGGCGAAAGTGAATGGTGTGGAGTTTGAGTCAACGGTGCTGTTGGCGGATCGATTGAGAATATCCGCTGCATGGTCCTATCAGGATGCGGAGTTGACGGAAGACACGCCGGATCTCGGCGAAAACATTCCAAGAGGCAGGAAGGGCGACACGATTCCAAACGTGCCTGATTTCCAAGGAAACATGTCAGTTCAATATGATCAGCCAATGTGGGGGAGTTGGACTGGGCAGGTGCGGTTTGACGCAATTTACCGTGGGGCAACCCAAACGGAGTTTAATAACGACATTGCCAGGAATACCAAGCTTGATAGCTTTACAATCCTAAATGCGAACTTCAGCCTTATCCAGGTTGATAGTGGTTGGCGTGTCAACCTGTTTGCGAAAAACCTGACCGATGAGCTTGCGAGGGTGGACGCATTTGGGGGCGATAACCGCGAACTTGCGTTCGTCACAGTACGGCCAAGAACTATAGGGATTAATGTATCAAAGCGTTTTTAGGCGTGGGGAGCGGTTTAGCGTGAGGGCGGTTGGTAGGGTTGGATATGAACGCTGCCCGTGTTTCTGTATGTGTGGAGCATGGCATGATGTGAGGCTGTCGTCATATCAAGCCCTCTCTCGGCGAACGTAGGTTGGGAGTCAGTCGGCAGGCTCAAGGCCCACGGAGCGCTTGAACTGGTGATGCAGGCTGATCAATGCGTGTGCAGCCATTGTTCAAGGATGGTCCGGATTCGAGATGTGCCGAACCTGCGCAGATCACAGAGGCACATCAAAAGCCCACCCATTGTAGCTGGGTGGGTTAAGCCCGCTTCCACTGCATTATTATCACGCTGCCGTGGCTGAAGTGGGACAGCAGCAGGCAGGTAAAACACAGCACGTACACACCGGTGAAGCCCGTCTGGACCAGCACCGCGGCAATGGCCGGGCCGATTGCCGACCCCAGGCCGGCGAAGGCATTCAGCAGCATCATCGGCTTGCCGTCCTGGTCGACGGACGCCAGCAACGCGAATTGATACGGCAGGCAAAAGTACCAGCCGAAACAGAACAGCACCGCGCCGGCGACGAAACCGACGTAGCCGGCATTGACGAACAGGATGACCAGGGCGGCTGTTTGCAGCACGGTGGCTGCGGCGATCGGCAGCAGCCGGCCCATTCGGTCCTGAAGAAAGGATGCGGCCCACGAGCCGGCGAGCGCGCTCATCAGCCCAATGCTGATGGCGGTTCCGGTCTGCTGCGCCGAGTAGCCGGCTTCCATGCTAATTGGAGCGACGTAGGTCCAGAAGGCGCCGATGGCAGTCATGAAAAGAACTATGCCCAGCAGAACGAAACTGCTGGCCAGCCAGTTCCAGCGCGTATTGCCGGCACCTTCGGCCTGCGCGATCCAGCGCCGGGCCGGCACACGGGATGTCAGTGCCAGCAGGACGACGGTTTCCAGCACAACCAGGGCGCCGAATACACCCAGCACACCCAACCGCTCGACGATGGCGGGGAATCCCGAATTCGCGGCGATGGCAAATGCGACTTGGCTGCCCAGAAAGAGACTGAAGTTCCGATCCTTGCGGGCGGTCTGGCCCAGCCCGTAGGAGGCAAGCGAAACGCAGATGCCGCCAGCGAAGCCAGAGGCGAATCGCGCGCCGAGGAATTCCGGAAATCCGCTGACAAGGGTGCTCACCACATCAGCACCCAGCAGAACGAGCAGGCCCCAGCGTGCGACTGCGCGCCAGTGCAGACGCTTCGTCAGCCAGACGACCGCGACCGAACCAAGGGCCAGCCCGATCAGCTGCGCCGTCGCCACTTGACCCAGCTGGGCCTCACTGAAGCTGAAGGTCTTCTGGACCGCGAGAATGATCGACGGCAGGACCAGGAATGACGCGACGCCCAAAACGCCGACGGCGATGAGGCTGGCTACCGCCGATACGGTATCGGGAGAATCACTGGCATTGGGACGGGTTTCGATATCGATCAAAGAACGCTACTCCATGGCCGGGCGGTGGGTTGTCGCGTTAATTCGTGATCTACCGCCCCAACCTGACTCCGGCGCGCTCACGATCCCAGGTCCTGTCTGTCACACCCTCGTCACGAAGCACGTGCTTTTTCACCTTGCCGTTCTCGGTCATGGGCAACTCCGTTACGAAGTTCCAGTAGCGGGGGATGGCGAAATAGGCCAGGTGGTCCTCCAGGAACCGCACCAGTGCTTCCGGGGTGGGTGAAGTGCCTTTCTTTAGTTCGACGAATGCCATGACCTCTTCTTCGGTCATCTCGGACTTCACCCCGACGGCCGCGGCGTTGGCGACATCCGGATGCAAAGACAAGGCATTTTCCACTTCCCACGAAGAGATGTTTTCTCCGCGTCGCCGGATGGCGTCCTTGATGCGGTCCAGGAAGTGGTATACGCCATCGGCATCGCGATAAATGCGGTCGCCGGTGCGAAACCAGAGATCCTTCCAGGCTTCCACCGTTGCCTCGGCATTTCCGAAGTAGCCGGTGGCCATGCTGTAGGGTTCCTCATGCCGGACCAGAAGCTCACCGGCCGTTCCGTCGGGCAGGTCGCGGTCGTTCTCGTCGACGATTCGGACCTGGAAGCCGGGCTGGACCCGGCCCATCGTTCCTGCCGGGCATGAGCCGATCGTGTTGGAAAAGATGTAGTTCGTTTCGGTGGAGCCGTAACCCTCGACCAGTTCGATGCCGAAGCGGGATCGGAATGCCTCGACCATTTCGATCGGCGTGGCCGGAGACAGGGCGACGCGGATTCGATGCTCCCGGTCCGTTGCGGACGCCGGTTGTTTCAGCAGTATCTGGGCGATCGCACCGAGCAGGTAAGTCACGGTTGCGCCATGATCTCTGGCCTCAGACCAGAAACGGCTGGCCGAAAAACGTGTCATGAACGAGTACGTGCAGCCGGCCAGCATGGCCTGCCACAGCGCATTGAGCGCGTTGGTGTGAAACATGGGCAAGGTCGTGAAGACGACGTCTTCCGTTCCGATGCCTAGTGATTCGCCGGTCAATACACCCCACCAGTAGAACTGCGCCTGCGGGCACACGACCCCCTTCGAGGGGCCCGTGGTCCCGGAGGTGAAGAGGATTGCCGCAGGGTCCGAAGGCTGTACGGGGTGCGGTTCCGGCAGTGTCTCGCTCCGCCTCAGTGCAAGAATCTTCACGCCTCCGACGGAGGCATTCGCGGTCGCTTCATCCGGGTCGACGACAAAGATCGCGTCCGCGCCGGAAACGGAGTCGGGCACCGACTCGATCAATGGAAGCAGGTCTTTTTCGACAACGATGAACTTCGGGGTTGCCGTCCTGATGGCGTGTTCGAGCGGTGCGCCGCGCAATGCGGTATTCAGCGGCACCATCACCGCACCGGCCCAACTCAACCCGAACCACAGTTCGATGAGTTCGATGCGATTGGAGAGCAGAGTGATTACCCGATCGCCTGGGCGCAGCCCGGCTTCGGTCAGGAAACCGGCCGTTCGCGCGGCGACGGCAGGTGCGTCTGCGTACGTCATTTGCCGGCCACCTGAGGTGATCAGGGGTTTGTCGCCCAGAGCCGCCTGAATCTGGAGCAGGCGCGGAAGCGTTTGCGCACCAAATGGGAGTTTTCGTCGTAGCATGCCCGCGCTCGGGGCGGTGCTTTCCTCGTCAACGTGTGGTCGGGCGTCCATGTTCACTTCACATCTGGTCAAGAGGAGTCGACGAGCGAGGTCGAAGGTACGTCCCGCGAGTCACTGAAAGGCCGCCGCGACAAGCGCGGAGTCGATGTACTCCTCGTAACTCACGATTTTTCCATCGGCGATCCTGAACACATGCACCCACGGCGCCGCATACGTTTTTCCCGTGGCGATAACCCGGGAGTTCTCGATCCCCGTTACGAAGACGGTGTCGCCCGAGGCATGGAAACTCTGCAGATCCATGCCCAGCGGTTCGGCGGCGGAGCCGTAGTCGGCGAAGAACCTGGTCACGCCATCATGGCCTTCATACACCCCCGAGAACGGGATCACGCCTTCGCCGCCGTAGTAGACCCAGCGAATGTCTTCGGCCATGGTGGCGAAGGCGCCCTCCATGTCACCGGCGATCAGGGTGTCGTACATGCGCTTCACGATTTCCGTCATCTCCGACTCCGATTTCGTTGTCTCCTGGTCGTTGCCCTGAGGTTTCGAGCAGGCACCAATGGCGCATGCGATGACAAGCAAAACCGACAGGAGCCGACAATTTCTCCATACGTGCACTACACTTCTCCTATGCGTGATGCGCCTGCGGAACCATATTACCGAGGGCCTTGAGTGCCACTTTAACCTTCCCGGTTGGAACAGAAAAATCACTGGTATTAATACGCGAGTATTCACCGTAAACTTATGCTGGCGGGCAATTGGATGCGATCCTGGAAGCACGTGAGCCATTGTTCAATAACCAATTCGCCGGCTGAAGCATATAACCTCGGAATCCTGTACATGAAACATCTGAACCAACTGTCAAATCGATTTCGCAACGTCGATTTGAACCTGTTGAAGGTGTTCTACGCGATTTACTGCGAGCAGAACATCAGCAAGGCGGCCCAGATGTTGTGTGTCTCGCAGCCCGCCGTGAGTAACGCCCTCAAACGGCTGAGGGAAATGTACGATGATCCGCTGTTTGTTCGGACGGCCGAAGGAATGATGCCTTCGCCGCGGGCCCAGGAACTGGCGCAACCGATTCAGGAAGCGCTTCGGTATCTCGAAGGTACGCTGGTGGTGGAGGACCGCTTTCGCCCGGAAACCTCAAACCGTACCTTTACCGTTGCACTTACTGATTATGGTGAGTTCTATTTCCTGCCTCGGCTGGTCCGGAAGCTGGCGGAGCAGGCGCCGGGCGTCGAAGTCATTTGCCTGCCCAATGCAGGGGCTTCGCTGGCTGTCGAGCTTCGGGCCGGCACGGTGGACCTGGCGTGGGACTGGGTCCGTATCGATGACCAGGAATATTTTTGTGAACCGTTGTTCGAGGATGACGGTTATTGCCTGGTGCGCCGAAACCACCCGGAAATCGAAGGTGAACTGAACCTGGAACAATACCTTGCGGCTGAGCATGTGGCGCTTCGGCCTACCCGGTCCCACCAGCCGCGTATCGAACGTGCGCTGGAGAGTGGTGACCTGCAACGCAAGGTCGTCGTGGAGGTATCACACCTGACGGTCCTGCCCGGAGTTGTGGCCAATACCAACCTCATCGCGACCATGCCGCAACGGCTGGCGGAATTCTACGCGGACGTCATGGACCTGCAGGTACTGAAAAATCCGGTGTACGATGACGCCGTCATCGTCTATCAGATGTGGCACAGCCACTTCGCGGAGGACGAAGGGCACCAGTGGTTCCGGCGCCTGGCCAAGCAGGTCGTTCTCGAGGATGGTGTGCCCGGCAGGCGCGAGGGCTCAGCACAGGTGTCATCCGGCTCCGACTAGGGAATATCCGCCGTACCTGGCGTGTTGTGTGCGCCTGCGGCGATCGCCTGATAGAGATTTTCCAGGTCTTCTTCCGACAGCACATCCGAAAAGCTTGCCATACCCCGGGTCGCCAGTACGCCTTCCATCACGATGAGGCGGAAGGCGTCGTAGCCCATCACGCGCACGCGGCTCAGGTCCGGCAGCAACGGTGTGGTGCCGGACATGCCGTGACAGAATCCACAGTTTCGAAGATAAATCTCCTGTCCGCGCTGGATATCCGGCGTCATCGTCGGCGGATTCACCGCCGCCTCGACTGTTTTTGCGGCTCGCTTGGGGGGCAACGGTACCGCCTCTCCGCCTAACCTGAAAACGAGAATCCGCCCGTCATTCTGGTACTCGTGGGCCGCGGCAGACGGTGACAGCATGAAGTGGGTCGCACCGCCGTAGCCTGCGAGAACCGCGATGTACTGCGTTCCGTTGATCGCGTAGGTGATCGGAGCGGCGATGATACCCACGCCGGTAAATATGCTGTGAAGCCGGGTACCGTCCGTCGCGCTGTAAACGTGCAGGTAGCCGTCCTGGCTCCCCTGGAAAACGAGATCTCCGGCCGTGGCGAGTACGCCGCCGTTGATCAGCGCAGGGAGCCTGACCTCCCAGGCTAGCTTCTGCCTGACAGGATCCCAGGCGCGCAGGTAGCCTCCGTGGTCGACGTCGGGCTGGCCGCGCCGAAGTTCGTCGAGATGCGGCACGTTCAGGTCGAAGAGGTAAAAATCGGTGGGTGAATATACCCAGGGTATTTCGAGCGCGGGAATGTAGGCGAGCCCGGTCTGCGGGCTGAACGCCATGGAATGCCAGTTGTGCCCGCCCAGTTCGGAGGGGTAGACGAGGCGGTCCTGTTCGCTGTACTCGCCCTGTCCGGTTTCGACGGGTCGGCCGGTGGAGAGATCGACATGACTGGCCCAGGTCGCAGTCGCGTACTTTTCGGCCGACAACAGTTCGCCGGAGGCTCGGTCCAGGACATAGAAAAAGCCGTTCTTCGGCGCCTGCATCAGGACCTGCCGTGGTTTGCCGTCGATGTGGAGGTCAGCCAGGATGATGCTTTGCGTGGCGGTGTAATCCCAGCTGTCGGCCGGCGTTGTCTGGTAATGCCAGGCCATCCGGCCGGTGTCCGCATCCAGTGCGAGAATGCTGGAGAGATACAGGTTGTCGCCACCACCCGGGCTTCTCAGGTGTCGTGCGTGCGGGTGGCCATTACCGGTTCCGACATACAACAGGTTCAGTTCGGGGTCATAGGCCATCGAGTCCCAGGCCGTTCCACCGCCCCCGGTCTCGCGCCAGGCGCCATCCTCGCTCCAGGTTTTCGCGGCGGCTTCGAGTTCAGGGTGTTCGAACGGCCCGTCGGGCGCAGCGGGAACGGTATAGAACCGCCAGGCCAACTCGCCGGTCATGGCGTCGTAGGCGGTGATGTAACCGCGCACACCGAACTCGGCACCGCCGTTGCCTATGATGACGTTCCCGCGCACGACGCGGGGTGCGCCGGTAATCGTGTAGGGACGCTGCCGGTCGATGGTATCGACTTCCCAGAGGACGGTGCCGTCTTCTGCATCGAGTGCGAGGAGCCGGCCATCGAACGTGGCGACGAATACCTGGCCCTGCCAGACCGCGACACCTCGATTGACGACATCGCAGCAGCCCTTGCGGGCCCACTCGCCGGGCACTTCGGGGTCATGGCTCCATAGCCGTTCGCCGGTCGCGGCATCGAATGCGTACACCCGGCTCCAGTTGCCGGTGAGGTACATGCGGCCGTCGACCACGATGGGTGTGGCCTCCAGCCCGCGGTAGTCCTGCAGGGAGTGCGTCCAGGCCAGTCCGAGCTCATGAACGTTGTTCTGCTGAATCTGTGCAAGTGGCGAAAATCGCTGCTCCGCGGCGTTGTAGCCGTGCCGGGGCCAGTCCGTGTTCTCGACACGTTCGTTGGCGGCAGTCGGTTCTGTGGAGGGAGACGCGTCATCAGACGGCGCCTTGCATCCTGCCGCCATCAGCACCAGAGCTGCCGTGCACGGCAAAGCCATACCCTTGAAGGACATTCGGGGCTTCATGGTTGCGGAATCGTTCGTTGCAATGTCGTTCATGTGCGTACGTCACCAGGGTCGCGGGCAAGGCTCGAACGGTGCGGACGATAGCACACAACTTCGTGAAAACTGGGAAATAGTGATCTATCACGATTAATGATTGGCCGCCCGGCGCGGGCGCCGACTAAGATGGTTCTAGCTGGCCAAACTGTCAGGTCGGAGCCATGGGAAGGAGCCCATCGAAAGACCGCAGGCGGCGTTCATGGTGAACGGCTGACGAATCGAATTGCAACAGGCATCCTATGGCACACCCTCAAGACGCAACCGCACCCCAGTTGTCGAACGATCTCGATGTCGCATCCGCCGCGACTCGCGAGTATCTGCGTCGAACGCATGACCTGCTTATCGGGGGAGAGAGTGTCTCCAGTAATGGCGATGGCAGGCTGACTGTGCTCGATCCGTCGTCTGGCGCTGAGGTCGCAACGGCGGCGGACGGAACTGCTGACGATATCGACCGCGCTGTCCGTTCAGCACGGTCTGCCCTGGACGAAGGCGACTGGAAAAGTCTGCGGCCGGACGAGCGGGAGCGGCTCATGCTGAAGCTGGCCGACCTCATCGAAGATCAAGCCGACGTTATCGCCGAGATCGAGGCGATCGAAAGTGGCCGGAAAGTGGGTGACACTCGTGTCGTCGACGCGGAGTTCTCCGCGCATATTCTGCGTTACATGGCGGGCTGGCCCTCGAAGATTCACGGTGAGACGCTGCCCGCGTCTGTTCCCTACATGCCTGGCGCGAATTTCCTGACATACACGGTTCGTGAACCCATCGGGGTGGTGGGTGCCATCACCCCCTGGAACGTGCCGATGTGTATCGCCACATGGAAAGTCGCCCCGGCGTTGGCGGCGGGCTGCACCGTGGTGCTGAAGCCCGCGGA
Organism: Elongatibacter sediminis; assembly: GCF_037892215.1. Lineage (NCBI taxonomy): Bacteria > Pseudomonadati > Pseudomonadota > Gammaproteobacteria > Chromatiales > Wenzhouxiangellaceae > Elongatibacter > Elongatibacter sediminis. The sequence continues at coordinate 109,572 of NZ_JAZHOG010000003.1, forward strand.
GCTGACGCCGTTGACGGCGTTGATGCTGGGCGAACTGGCTCTGGAAGCGGGATTTCCGCCCGGAGTCCTCAACGTCGTGACCGGCGGCGGGCCGGTCGCCGGCGAAGCCCTGGTCACTCACCCTGGTGTGGACAAGATCTCGTTCACGGGGTCGACCGCGGTTGGGCGGCGAATTGGCGAGATCGCCGGGGGGCTGCTCAAGCCGGTCACCCTGGAACTCGGCGGAAAGTCCCCTGTGGTCATCATGGCGGACGCCGATCTGGAACAGGCGATTCCGGCGGCGGCCTGGGCGATCTTTGCGAACCAGGGGCAGAACTGCTGTGCCGGCTCGCGCCTTTATGTCGAGCAGTCTGTGTTCGATGAGGTGGTCGACGGTGTCGTCGAAATCGCCCGGTCGATCCGGCTGGGCCCCAGCCTGGATTCCCGGGCCGAGATGGGGCCGCTCGTTTCCCGCGCCCAACAGGATCGAGTTGATTCTCTGGTCCGGCAGGGCGTAAGCGAAGGTGCCGAAGTCCGCGTGGGTGGGAGCAAACCGGATCATCCCGGGTTCTATTTTGAGCCAACGGTGCTGACCGATATCCAGCGGGACATGTGCGTTGTCCGCGAGGAAATCTTCGGCCCGGTACTCGTTGCGCAGCCGTTCCGCGACCTGAAGGAAGCGGTCGCACTGGCCAATGATCATGACTATGGGCTGGGCGCAAGCGTGTTCACACGCGATCTCGACGTGGCGCACGCCTTCAGCCGTGCCGTTGACGCGGGGTCCATTTGGGTCAATGTGCACAACGTCCTCGATGTCGGCGTGCCATTCAGCGGCTTCAAGCAGTCTGGTGTCGGTACCGATCTCGGCAAGGAATCGGTGCTGGCCAACACCCGGTTGAAAGCCAATTATCTGTCGCTGAAGAGCGGTCTCGGCTGATGAATGTTTTCCGAAATCCGTCCGCTGGCCGCGTCGAAAACATGGCTGCCGGCGGGCGATGAACTGACTGAGTGAGTCGGATATGAAAAAAGATGCAAAGCGAATGAATGACAGTTGCGTACCGCGAGACCGCCAGCCAGGAGTCGATCTGGAGCGGCGTCGCCTGGTCACGGCAACGGGCCAGGCTCTGGCAGTCGGGGCGACCTTGCCGTTCAGTACTCGATTGCTGGCTGTGGGTGCACTGCCGTCGTCTCGCGAAATTGACGCATTCCGGGGCGAGATTCAGGGCACTGTCGTTCTGCGTGATGCACCGAATTACGAGCCCTGGCGGCGCAGCATGGCCTGGAACTACCGCAAGTTCGGCCGTTATCCGGACATGATCGTGCAGGCCGAGGGTGAGGACGACGTGGTGGCGACCATCGCCTTCGCGAAACGCCACCACCTGCCGATCAAGGTGCGCAGCGGGGGGCATAGCTGGAGCGGCTGTTACATGCGCGACAGCGGCATTCTGCTGGACATTTCGCACTTGCGGTCGGTCGAGATCGACACCGAAACGCGCACCGCGGTCATCGGGCCGGGCGTGCTCGGGCGCGACTTGAACGAACGGCTTCGCCAGGTGGGGCTGGCCTTCCCGACCGCGCACTGCGGCATGGTTCCGCTAAGTGGTTTCCTGATGGGTGGCGGGCTCGGTCTGAACGGCAACAAGTGGGGCGGCATGAGCGTGTTCAACATCAAGGCCGTCGATCTCATTACCGCGGACGGTGAGAAGCTGCACGCCAACGAGGAACAGAACGCCGAGCTGTTCTGGGCCGTGCGGGGCGGCGGTCCCGGGCTCTTCTGCGTGGTCACCCGGTTCTACCTCCAGTGCCACCCGCTGCCGGCTGCGATCACCACCGATACGCTGATATTTCCGTATTCCGAGCTGATCGGAACGGTGGCGATGATGGAGGAGATTGGTCCCGCGGTGGACCCCGCATTGGAGATGCTGACCGTGGTTGTGCCCGCGTCGCCCGAGCTGGCTAAGAAGTGCGGGGCGGAGGAATGCAGGCATGTCGTGGTGCTCAGTGCGATGGCTTTCGCTGATACGGCTGACGAGGCGGACAGCATCCTGGCCCCGATTCGCCGGCATCCGCAGTCAGGCAATGCGATCGAGAAGTTCCTGGGCCACGCGTCTTCATTGGAGATCCTTTACCAGGAGAACGAAGGGCCGTTTCCGCAGCGCCGGGCCCGTGCGGACAACATCTACACGAACGAACCGGTAGAGGCGGCCAAGGTTGTCAGACAACACATGCCAGCGGCGCCTTCGGCCGGAAATACTCCGGTCTTCCTGTACAAGGGCGAACTGGAATTCCCGGAAGCCGCATATTCCTCCACGGGAAAATGCTATCTGGCCGGCTATGCGCAGTGGGACCACGCGGCTGACGACCCCGCCAACCAGGCGTGGTTGCGCGATCTGTTTGATGACCTGCAACCCCTGGCTTCTGGCTATTACATCAACGAGTTCGACCGGGAGACGCGATCCGATATAACGCACCGCTGTTTCGCCCCCGAGAACTGGAAACGGCTGCAGGAGCTTCGGGGGAAGTTCGACCCCGAAGGTGTGTTCCATGATTTCCTGCGGGTATGAGGTGGTGATGATGAACCTGGAATCGCATGCACCGCAGCCCGACGCCGTGTACCCCCAATTCGCAGGGCGCCTGGGAGCATGGTGCCTGGTCGCCCTGCTGACCCTCGTCGCACTCACTGTCGCGCCATCTTCAAGCGCTCAGTCTTCCGAGAGCGACCCGGCTGCCGTTGTACAGGAACTGTACAAGGCGTTCGGCGAGAATGACCTGCAGGAGATTCTTTCTCTGGTCCATCCCGAAGTCGCCTGGGTATTTCATGGTCCGGAACACCGGATTCCGTATGCCGGCACTTTCAAGGGCCGCGCAGGTGTCGAGCAGTTCTTTACTCTCATTGCCGAGACCATCGCCGTTCAGGCCATCGGCCAGCGGCATTATTCGGTCGAGGATGACGTCGTCAGTGTGCTCGGCTGGGAACGGGCCGTGCACCGCCGGACGGGCGGCGAATACCAGGCGGACTGGGTGCATGTCTTCACGGTCCGCGACGGATTGATAGTCCGGTTCGAGGAGATCACCGATTCGGGTGAATTGATCGAGGCATTCGCGCCCGCCGACTCCGAGCGTGGAAAAGCCTACTTCACAACCTGCGTTGCCTGCCACGGCATCGATGGTGGGGGAAATCCCGCCATGCATGCGCCCAATCTCACGATCCAGGGTATCGACTACCTCGTCAGACAGTTGCGCCACTTCCGGGAAGATGTGCGCGGTGGCGTCACGGATTTCTATGGTTGGCAGATGAATGGACGCGCGAAGGCACTGTCCGGAGACCGGGCCGTTCGGGATGTCGCCGCGTATATCGAGTCTCTGCCGGATGTGCATGCACCAGGGACGCTTGGAGGTAATGCCGAACGGGGCCAGGAAGTCTACGCCAGTCAGTGCGTGAGCTGCCATGGCGAGAACGGCGAAGGTATGCCCCAGTTGGGTGCGCCGGCATTGGCCGGGCTGCAGGACTGGTACCAACTGACGCAGATACGGAATTTTCAAAATGAGCTCCGCGGATCGCATGAACAGGATGTCCGCGGAAGCCAGATGCGGCCTTTCGCCGTCGCGCTTGCCGACGAGGAAGCCACGCGAAATGTGCTGGCCTATATAGCCACACTGAAAGGTGCCTCAATCCCGTTGCAAGACGAGTAGCGGCCATGAGTGGCTGCTGCCTCTGAATGGGTGAAGAGGTCCGGGGACATGAAGGGCAGGAGAAGCAGTAATGTTTAAGTTCCACACACATTTAGTAGTTTTTGCACTGACATTGTCGATTGGAGTGAGCCAGGTGGTTGTGGCCCAATCGGCGCTGGAAGAGGTTATCGTCACGGCTCAGAAGCGTGAACAGAGCCTGCAGGATGTCGGCATATCCGTCACGGCTCTGTCGGGCGAGAGCATTCGCAGTTATGGGTTCAGCAACGTGCTCGATGTTCTCGCCAAGGTGCCGGGCGTCGATTCGTACTCACCGTACGGCACGGGAACAAGTGCGAATATCGTCATTCGCGGCATCGGCCTGAATGATTTCGGTGAAGGGCATGAAGCACCCATCGCCACCTACGTGGACGAATTTTACCTGGTGAGTGTGCCCGCCGTTGACTTCGCACTGTTCGATCTGGAACGTGTCGAGTTTCTTCGCGGCCCCCAGGGCACGTTGTTTGGCCGGAACGCGACGGGTGGCCTGGCACATTTCATCACGGCCAAGCCGACGCAGGAATTCAATGGATTTGCGAGTCTCGAGGTCGGTAACTTCAGCAATCTGAAGTTCGAAGCGGCCGCGGGCGGGCCGATTTCCGACACCACCTCGTTCCGCGTCGCGGTGCTGTCCCACAACCGGGACGGTTATGTGGAGAACCTCAATCCCGAGCTCGACGACGGCGGAGAAGCCGGCAATACGGCGATTCGCGCTCAGCTCTTGTTCGAGCCGGGTAATGACTGGTCAGTGCTCCTGAAGGGCGAGCACTCCAAAATCGACACGGTGCATTCCTACTATGAACAGATCCCGCTGAATTTTGATCCGGTATCAGGACTGTCCTCACTGAATCCGAACGGCACAGATTTCGCCGGCTATAACGAGCAGGATTTCGGTGGCGGAGATCGAAACGTCACCTACACGAGTGATCCGCAGGAAATGGATCAGGAAGGTACGCATTTCCTGGCCCGTATCGAAAAGGACTTTGGCGAATATTCTTTCACCTCGCTCACGGGTTACTACGACGTCGAGCGAAATCTGGTGGAGGATTGCGATGCGAGTCCGAATGTCATCTGTTTCGCCGAATTCCCCTATCAATCCGACTGGTTCACCCAGGAGCTGCGTATCGGCCGCTCCTCCGGCGACTTCCAGTGGACCGCAGGAGTCTATTACCTGAGCCAGGACGCGACCAACCAGCCAGCGGCTGTTTTCAATGTGCCCCTGGATGGCCCGGGCGCGGTCGATCCGTCCAGCGGCTTGTACAATGGCGCGTTTTTCCCGATCGCTCTCTCCGGAGACTGGATTCAGGATACCCAGTCCTACTCCGCGTTCGGACACATCGAGTATGCCTTCGCGCCGGAATGGACCTTTACAGCCGGATTCCGCTGGACACACGACAAGAAGGACTTTCTGGATCAGGACAATGCGAGCTTGAGGTCCTGCCCCGGTTTTCCGATTCCGTCCAACTGCTTCCTGCCGCCGGACGGCCCCGGAATCCCCAATCCTTATGAGGGCAACTACGACGATGATCTGTACTCGTGGCGGCTCCAGCTAGACTACGAACCCGCGGATGGTGTGCTCGTCTATGCATCGGTGTCTCAAGGCACCAAGGCCGGTGGATTCAACAACGGATTCCTGTCGGCGGCCGCGGCCAGTGATACGGGTCTGATTCCGTATGGCGATGAGAAGAACATTGCCTTTGAGGTGGGTGAAAAAGCGACATTCCTCGATGGCCGTCTGCGACTCAACGGATCGGTCTTCTACTACGACTACAGCGATTTCCAGACCTTCAACTGGGTGGGCATCGGAGGACTGATCGTCAACAGTGATGCCACGGCCTACGGTGGTGAGATGGAAGTCCAGGCCCTGTTGACCGACAACCTGAGCATGCAGTTGGGTTTCTCGTATCTGGATACGGAAATCGAAGACGTGGTCGGGCCGAGCGCATCGTACGTCGCAGATCGCGAGATGGCCAACGCACCGGAGATAACTGCCAGCGGCACGTTTGTCTACGACGTACCCCTGGGAGGCAACTATGATCTGCGACTTCAATGGGATTTCAACTACATCTCAGAGCGGTACGCAAACAACTTCAACGATCCTTCCTCCGAGTTGGATTCGTACTTCAAGCATAACGCTCTCGTGACCCTGGGGCTGGGTGAAAACTGGAAATTGCAGGCGTATGTCCGAAATATTTCGGACAAGGAGCACGCGGCTCGCATGTTTGTGTTCAGTGACCTCGGCTATGGTCAGTTCATGTATGCGCAGCCCCGTACCTACGGTCTGAATCTCACCTATACCTATTGATTGGCGAATCACTTTCTGAAACCGCTGATCTCTGCAACGGGCGGGAGTGCCGGAATCCGGTGGCGATCGATGTCAATCGGTCGCCACCGAGTTTTTGGCCACTGCCGTGAAGGAAGACAATGGCGAGATCCTCGATCCTCAAAACCTGTGTATTAGTCCTGCTGGTATGGCTTCCCCTCGTTGTCCATGCAGAGGGCGGGGGAATGTTGGAACGCGATCTCACGTTTCTCTACAGTGGCGATGCCCGCCACTTTGTGGGGGAGGATGATGGCCCTCCATTTCTGAGCATTGTCGGTGGCACCCTGATTGATGGAACCGGAGCGGCACCGCGCGAAAATCCGGGACTGCTGCTCCATGACGGTGTGATCAGTCACGCGACTGCGGATACATCGGGGCCGAAGCCTCGGGTCGTGGATGCCAAAGGCCGGTGGATCGTCCCGGGCCTGTTCGATCTGCATACGCATCTGACGTTCTATTTGCCGGGTGGGTTTCATGCCGAAGACGATGTACTCAACGCGCTCCGGACACTGAAGTTTCTCGAGTACTATCAGCGCATCGGCGTGACCACCGTGTTTGAAGTCGCATCGCGCAACAACGTCGGATTTTCCCTCAAACGGGGGCAGCGCATGGGCTTTGTCGGTGGCGCCCGGCTGTTCGTCTCCGGCCCGGCCATTACCGTATCCGGGGGGCACCCGACGGAGTTTCAGCCTTACGAGGATTCGGCCTTCGCGGTTGTTGGCGACGGACCGTGGGAAATGCGGAAGCTCGTTCGCGAGGCTGTCAGGAACGGTGCGGATTTCATCAAGGTTCTGCCGCCACTGACCCGTGAGGAGCTGGAGGCCGTCGTCGACGAGGCACACGCGTGGAAATTGCGGGTGACCTCCCACGTCGGCGGAATTCAGGATCTGTCACGAAGTTCCGGAATGCGGTCCGTCGCGGCCGGCGTCGACAGTGTGCATCACCTCTACCCGTACAGCGAGGACGACCCAGCGCTGCTCCGGCGGATGGCGGTGGAGGGCATCCCGGTCATCCCGACCCTGGCCTATCATCTGCGGGAGGTCTCGGGCTCCGCCCACATCAGCAATCGGTGGCTCGAAACCAATATCGGGCATGACCGGGAAAGCGTTCTGGCGACGTTCCGGACCATGCGAGAAGCCGGGTTGATATTCGGAGTCGGCACGGAATCGAATCCGCTGGACATGCTGCGGATCGGCGAGGTTTATGCCGCCGAACTGAAGGCCCTGATGGAAAGCGGGTTGAGTCCCGCTGAGGTAATTCAGGCGGCCACTTTGCATTCCGCCGAAGTAATGGGAATGGCCGATGATGGCGGGAGTATCGAGGACGGAAAATGGGCCGATGTGTTGATTCTGGATGAAGATCCGCTCAACGATATCACCGCGCTGGTTCGTCCGGCCGTCGTGATCCAGGCAGGAAAAATAGTTTACACAGATACTTCCGGAGAGTAGCGGTAATGTGGGTTCAGCGGTGTGTGCAGGGTTTGTTGTTTTTGCTCTGTGGCCTGATGGGAGCGCCGGGTTCCGCCCTTGCGGAAGGCAGTACGGAAACCGCGCAGGCGGAGATAGCATTCGTCAATGGACACTTTTACACGGTAGACGAGTCCCGGCCGTGGGTGGAGGCGGTGGCAGTCGCAGACGGCAAGTTCATCGCGGTTGGCGCGACGGCTGATGTCAAGGGGTTTGTCGGTCCGTCGACCGAAGTCATTGACCTGCATGGGCAGTTCGTCATGCCCGGCCTGCACGACGCGCACACCCATATAGAGCTGAACGGCTCGAAATGGACCTACTGGTGTAACGTGTCGCAGAGCGAAACGCCGGCCCAGTTCGTTGCCGCGCTGCAAGATTGCGCGAGTCGCAAGAAGCCCGATGAGTGGCTCCTGGCTGCCACTTATTCACCGGTCATGTTTCCCGAGGAGCAGGTCACGCGTGATTATCTCGATCGATACTTTCCGGACCGGCCGGTCTTCATCGTGGAGCACTCCTGGCATCATGGGCTGGGAAATTCGAAGGCGCTGGAGATCGCTGAAATCGATGATCTGACACCCGACCCGCCGGCCGGGACGATCGTTCGCGATGAGCATGGCCGCGCGACGGGCGAACTGGTCGAAAATGCGGTTTGGTTGTTGAAGCGGCGCATTCCGCCGCCGGACCCCGTGGCTTTGCGCAAGTTGATCAAATGGGTCCTGGCTTCGCACGGTCGCTATGGTGTTACTTCGGTGCAAGACGCCGGGACGACCAAACAGGTTCTGGAGGAGTTGCAGGCGCTGGATCGCGAGGAAGGTTTGCCATTGCGGGTTGCCGCGCACCTCGTATGGGGCCAGCCGGCGCTGGGTGAGGCGACCCGGGAAGACCTCGATCGACTGGTCATGGATCGTGCGGAGTACGCTTCCGAATGGGTCGATACCGATTTCGTCAAACTGGTCATTGACGGATCACCGATGCCGCCACATTCGAATCACGCGGACCTCGATCCGGAGACCGGCCTCGTGCCTGAAGAGCGACTTTTGCTGGCCCCGGATGTTCTGAATCGGACAGTGGCCCGCTTCGACCGCCTGGGTATCAAGGTCAAAATGCACTGCGTGGGCACCGGTGCCGCGCGGGCAGCGTTGGATGCCATTGAGTATACCCGCGCCGAGAACGGAAACTCCGGCATCGGGCACGAAATCGCGCACAGCGTCTGGTACTCCGAGGCGGATCTCCCCCGCGTGGCGGCGCTCGGCGCTGTCGCGGAGATGTCACCCGCCATCTGGCACCACGGCTGGCCGGGAATGGAGGAAGCCTTTCCGTTTCCCCGCCTGCTCGAATCGGGTGCGCTTCTCACCGCGGGTACCGACTGGGTCATTCTGCCAAATCCCAATCTGCTGCCCGCGCTCGAAGGCATGCTTACCCGCCAGGGACATGAGATTCCGCTGGAAACCGGAATCCGGATTCTGACGATCAACGGAGCCCGGTCGGTTGGCAAGGAAGACGTATTCGGCTCAATCGAAGTGGGAAAACAGGCCGACATGGCGGTGCTGGATCAAAACCTTTTTGAAATTCCAGCGGAACGAATCGGTGAGTCGCTCGTACTCATGACCGTTTTTGCCGGAGAAATTGTCTACCGTGCCGATAATTAAGCAGTTGGCGGGCAGACCGGCAAGGTGAGCGGATGAAACGCCGCTCATGCAGGGAAGGCCAACGCGTTAAGTGATACCTGTTCCGGTGTTGAAAAGCATCTGCTGCACCTTGGTGGCATCGGCACCCAAAGGCACTGCGGCGAAGACTTCGCGGCCGGCGGGGTCAACAATGGTGGTCAGTTCGATTTCCGCACCGGTTTCAGGAGATTCGCCGGCCCAGTGTGCGATCACCGTGGGACCCGCATTGAGCTTGATACTCACCACGGTCCAGGGCAGCAAAGCTGCAAACAGGGGATCCATTGACGTGTGCAGCCGTGTCCAGCTCTCGATGCGGCCTTGTGCCGGGATCAGTTTCGGTGCCAGGTCGTCGCCCAAACATTCAGTACACAGATACGCGTCGGGGTGCTGTGGCGAACCGCAGCGCGCACAATGAAGCCACTCAAGCTGCATTCGGGAAAATCCTCGATTTCATTTCGGCAGGCTCCAACCTTGATGACGTTTCAGGAATCAGCTCGGCGAAGGATCGCCGCCGCGCTGCACAGACCGCGATCGTAGTCGACCATTCCGAATCCGCTGACGAGACCCAGACGTGCCCTGGGAACCTGGCGGCCCAGAGGGCACCCAATCAACTGACGAATGCTTTCGACAACTCCCAGGAAGCCGCCGGCGAATCCGGCCTGCCCGGCAGAAAGTTGTCCCCCGCAGGTATTCATCGGGAGTCCACCTCCCGTGCAGGTAAGCGAGTGCTTGCGCACGAACTCGAATCCGCTGCCGGTATCGCAAAAACCGAGCCCCTCGAGCTGTTGAAACGTCATGACCGGATAATCGTCGTACGTCTGCACAAAGTCCATGTCGCGCGGACCGACGGCGGCGCGCTCGTACAGCCGATCTCTGAACGCATCCCAACCGCCGTGTAGTTGCACCGACTCATCGGGCAGGGCATTGCAGTTTTCCTCCGAGGCCAGTACCTCCACATAGGGCACGTTCAACGCGCGGGCCCGCTCGGTTGTTGTGACGAGAAATCCCTCGGCTCCCGCGCAAGGCGGTACGCAATCATAAAGATGTAGAGGTTCGGCAACTGGTCGTGCGTGGAGGTATTCCTCCATGGTCAGGGGCTTTTGAAACAGGGCATGGGGATTGAAGCTCGCATTCTCCCGCTGCGCTATGCAAACACGGCCGAAGTCTTCTCGCTGGGCTCCATACTGTTCCATGTAGGCGCGCGTGATCATTGCGAACACCAGGTTGGGGCCTGCCCCGCCGTAAGGATAGATCGACCGTGCGGTGCGGGAGCTGAACTCTGCGATGTTCTTTTGAAACTGTTCTTTGCTGAAACCGTCACCTGCGATGCAGGCGACGGTTTCCGCGTGGCCTGACTGGATGGCGCTTATGGCTCTTCTGAGTGCCGCAATGGCGCTCGCGCCTCCCAGGCAGACGTCTTCCACCCAGCTCAGGGAGAGTCCGAAATGCGCGGCGAGAAATGCCGAACCGTCCGGTCCGAGTCCAAGGCTGGAGATGGCGAGCCCGTCGATCTGATCCTTGCGCAAGTCCAGTCCCGATGTGATTTCAGACAGGCAGCGGCCGATCCACCACCCTGAAGCATGGTCCGAGCGGCGCTGATAGGGGACGGTGGTTGGCGCGAGAATGGCTATCCGGGGCATGGGTATTATTCGATCCTAGTCGCGAGGCACCGCGGCTGTCTGTGATGTCAACGGTGCTTCGGGCGTCCAGCATTTTTCATAAGCGTCACGTTCCGCGGCGCTTGGCGGAAAACGGCGGCTGAAGTACCACATCCCGATAGCGCTCGACATCAAGCCTGCGAACGCTTCGCTGATGAAATAGTGCGCGTCCAGAGCCTCGTTGACGAAAAAGACGGTCAAGGTGGTGATGCCCCCGAACAGCATGGCCGCGAGCGCGCCCGCGGCGCTCGCGCGAGCGGACATGAAACCGGCGATCAGTGGCACGAAATACACCGCCGCGAGCAGCGAAGCCGACAATACGACCAGCCAGAAGATGCCGAGTGGCTGAAACACGGCAATGGCATATCCCAGTAATCCGACCAGCAATACACCGGCCCGCGCCAGCCGCAACGTCTGTTTCGGTGTGGCGTTTTTCAGCAACCAGTGTTCAAAGAGCTCGCGCGAAAAGGATTGCCCGGAGACGATCAGAACGGTCGAACACGTGGACAGGGCTGCGGCCGCAATTCCGGCCAGGGCAAAGGCGCCCAACCAGGCGCCCAGGTGGTTTGTCGCAAGCGCGATGTAGTAATAGTCCCCCGTGCCCAGGTCCGGTTGCGCCAGCCTGCCCAGCAGGCCGATCGGGACGCTGGACGAGTAGATGATTAGTCCTGCTATCAGGCAAACCGGCAATGTGATCAGGATGGTTTTTTCGTCTCGCGCAGTCAGAAACCGGGTTACCAAGTGGGGCTGCACCGGTACCGCAAAGAGCCAGAAAAGCTGGCCGATGGCAACGAACCAGGGCCACTCCGGCGTGGTCCAGTCAAACAGGGTGGACGTAATGGCGGTAATGTCCTCCCAGGTTCTTGTCGTGTCACCGCCTCCCAGCGCATTCATGCCGATCGGGACGGCCAGGACCAGCCCGAAGAAAAGGACCAGGAGTTGCATGCCGTCGCTCCAGACAACGCCGAGCATGCCTCCGAGCAAGGTATATCCGACCACGACCAGCACGATCAGTCCCAGGGCGGCGGAGTAGGGCAAGCCAAACATGACGGAGGTGATCGTGGCCAGCGCGATAAACTGGGCTCCAAGAATGGGGATGTAGACGATGGGGAGCAAAACGGCGCTCAAAGCTCGAACCTGTACACTGCGCCCGCAATAGCGGGCTGCCAGGATGTCGGCGAAGTCGTATACCTCGAAATGCCGCGACAGCCGGCGAACCATGACGCCGACAAAGGCAATCGCGATCACGAAGCCAATACTCGTGGGAACGTATGAACTCCAGATCGAGTAGCCGTTCGTGCCGGCCATATTGGTTGCGCCGAGAAACAGGCCCGCGCTGACATTGGAGGCGAGAAATGTCCCGGTTAGCAGATACCAGGGCATTCGCCCACCAGCTACATAGTAGTCCGACACATCTCGCACGAAGCGGGAAGCTACCGCCCCGGCACCGAAGCTGAGCAGAAGCACTGCCGAGAAAACGGCCGTGGTAATACTGATCATTTATGCTTGCGCCGCCGCAGCCAGGGCTTCTTGCCAACCAGCGTACGCCAGCTGATCCAGCACGCAATGCCCACGACGACGAGCCAGATCAGGAGCTCGATCCGAAGTACCAGGTCCAGTCGCGACCAGGGGAAATACCACTCAATAAGTGAGAGCATGCGCGGGTTTTATCACTGTTGTGAATAATTGAATATCAAGGAGATGAAGGTGGTTGTTGAACGTGAGCACACCGCTTGCCGAGTATTTGAATGTTTTTTGGATGAGTGGAAAATTCTACCACTCATTCCATTGGCTGATGGCCGCCATTTTCGGCGTCATTTATGCTGGGTCTGTCCCTTTCCATCCTGAGTGAGTGTGATCGTGACCACTGAAGCCCATCCGGGAAAGCCCATCGCCCCCTATATCGCCATCGGCCTGTCGACCGTTGTTTACGGCATTGCCGAGCGCAAGCACATCAAACACAACCTGGAAACCATCGAGGATGCGATTCACGCGGCCGTTTCGATGGTCAGCATCAATTGTCCGGTCAAGCTCATTGCCCTGACTGAAGGTGCATTGACCGGATTCACTGATGAGATTTTCGATATTCCGCACACCCTGGCCGCGCGCGAGTTGTTTATCGATATTCCGGGCGAGGAGACGGAACAGCTGGGGAAACTGGCGAAGATGTACGACACCTATATCGTCGCCCAGTGCAAGGCGCGATGGCCTGAGATCATGGAGGATCGATTCTTCAACACGCTGTTCGTGATCGGTCCAACGGGGGAAGTCGTTCACAAGGCGGCCAAGAATCATATCTGGTGTCGCGAGCGGTCCTGCATGCCGCACGATGTTTACGACCGGTGGGTGGAGCACTTCGGCAGCGGCCCGGAGGCGTTCTATCCGGTGCTGAAAACGGATGACATTGGTAATATCGGTACCATCTGCTGTTCGGACGGTGAGTACCCGGAAGCGGTGCGCGCCCTGACATTCAACGGCGCAGAGGTGGTCTATCGCCCGTCCGAGGCCGTGCCGATGACGAATTTCGGCGGAGAGCCGGGCGGTACGTGGATGATCCAGAATCGCGGCCATGCCGAATTCAACAACGTGTACATGCTGTGCCCGAATACCGGACCCGTGTACCTGTCGGCTTCTTCGAAACACCCGATCGACATTGCCGGGGGCAACAGCCATATCGTCGGCTATCGCGGGGAGATACTGAGCCGTTCCGCTTCGACCAACAATACGATCGTATCGGCCATCATCGATATCGAAGCCCTTCGGCAGTTTCGGGCGATGAATCTGAACAGCAACTGGATGAAGGATCTGCGAACCGAACTGTTTGCTGAAATGTATTCGAAACCGATTCATCCGAAAAACCTGTGGATGGAGCAAGAGCCGCTTCACCACGGTAAAGTGGATGAAATTTACCGGCAGAACATCGAGTCGCTTTACGAGCGAGGCGCATGGACCCGCCCGCACGTGCAGCATCCGGGCGCGAAGCTGCTGCCCGATGGCGATCCGGGCATGACCGAGGAACAATGGGCCGAGGTCAAACAAATGTGGAGCTGCTGGGACTGAGTCCGGTGGCGGCCGGTGGCCGGGGTGACGCGACGTCTCGCGCCCCGTACCTGCGATAAATGGATCCCCGGGATCCGGGAGTAGAGTCAATGAGTTCACGCCTGCCTTTCAATGCGATTGCCGTGTTGGCCCTGTCGGCCGCCCTGTTGATGACCGGCTGCGAGGGCGGCGGCGAGCCCGCTGCAGATGGCGGACCGCTCGTGCCCGGAACCAGCGCGGAGCCGGTTGCGCAAACCGAACGAACCGCCCAGGAACTGCTGGAGCAGCATTGCACGCGCTGCCACCTGATCGCCGAGCCCACCGATCTGTCGCGGGAATACTGGTCGTATGCCCTGCATTACATGGGCAACTATGTCGGCATGCCGGATGACGTGTTCGATGACATGAAGGTCTCGCCGGTACCGCCGGAATGGGAGCCGGAAGAGGACTACACGCGCCGCTACATTCTCGAGGACAGCCAGGGCTACATGCGCGACCTCTATCCCTTCAAGCCCTACATTCCCGACGAGCCGGAAATGACCAGGGAGGAGTTCAATCGCATCCGCGATTACTACCTGGCCAATTCCAAGCCGTGGCAGGAGATGGAGATCAAGCGTCCCAAGCAACCGATCGCCCCGGGATTTCAGCCGACCATCCCCAACCTGGACCTGGAGCCGAACGGCCTGGTCATCGCGACCCAGGTTGACGAGGCGGCTGGCCGTATCTACGTTGGCTGGTCGGTGGTCGACGACTGGGTCGGTGGCGGTGGGCGCAAGCCCGGCTTCGAGGAGCGGGACCAGTTAATGGTGTTTGATCTGGAGAGTGGAGAGAAGACCCACCAGTTCGAACTGGTCAGCGACGCGGTGCACATGACGCAGATTCCCGGCGGTGTGCGGGTACTCACGCACGGCCGCTTCCCGATGTCGCCGGTCGGACTCGCGGCGATGACCGATTATACGTTCGAGGACGGGGAGGCAAGGGTACGCATGCTGGTGAACGGCAAGCAGCGATTCGTCGAGCACCACGAGGCCGACATGGACGGTGACGGTCTCGAGGACATCGTGGCCAACGCCTTCGGCGATGGCATTTTCGGCGATGCGCAGTCCGAACTCACCGTTTTCTGGCGCACCCCGGAATTCGAGGCCACTTATGCCGATGCGCCGGCCGAGATTCCGCCCGGCCTGCTCGAAGGGGCGCTGGAAGAAATGTTCGTCAGCCAGCAGTCCGGTCTGATCGGAAGCGCGGTGGCCGACATGAACAACGACGGCCTGCTCGATATCGTCGCACTGGCCGCCCAGGCCCGTCAGGAATTGATCCTGTTCGTCAACCAGGGCGATCGTACCTTCTCGCGGCTGTTGATCGACGAGCAGCGGCCGCCGTTCGGCGGTAACAGCGTGGAAGTCGGAGATTTCGACGGCGACGGCAACATGGACATCGTGGTGCTCAACGGCGACAACGTGGCCGGTAATCATGTCGGTCCCATCGTCCCCGCGCCCCGGCCGCATCATTCGGTGCGGGTGTTCCGGAATCACGGTGATCTGGAATTTTCGCAGGCATTTCGCTACCCGATGCACGGAGCCACCCGGGCAGTGGTGCATGACTTTGACGGGGATGGCGATCCCGACATCGCCGCGGTGGCCTTTTTCCCGCAGTGGAACGCGGACGAGCCGGAAACCTTCGTGTACCTGGAGAACCAGGGGGCGTTCGAGTTCAAGCCGTTTTCATTTGCCAAGGAGTTTTTTGGCAACTGGGTGTCGATCGAGGCTGCCGACGTGAATGCCGACGGCAAGACCGATATCGTGCTGGGTCTGAGCAACTACCCGGAACTGGTGCCAGCCAACTGGTTGACCGAGCATCCTGCGATGGAAGGGCGGGGTGGCGAGGCGCCGAGCGTGTTGTACCTGATCAACACCCATTGACTTGAATCACGATAGTCACAGCGCCTGCGCGACGTCACGGGCGTTGCTTCGGATGCCCGTTGCGACGGCGGTTGCGCTGTGCGCGCTGGTCGGGTTTTCGCCGATTGAACTGCGAGCGCAGCACGATGATCCGCTGGAGGAAGTCGAGGTCATCGGCACCTACCTGGCGGACGGCGCGGCCGACGCGGAAACGCGGATCTCGTTGGATCGTGACGAACTCGAAGCCATCATGCCGTCCGAACCGGAACAGTTGCTGCAGCGGCTGCCCGGGGTGTCGGTCTTCCGGCCCGGCGGTGCCGGTGGGGTTTCGGAGATTTTCCTGCGCGGTGCGGAATCGAATTTCACGGCCGTCTACGTCGATGGCATGCGCCTGAACGACTCGGCCAATACCCGCGGCGGTTCCTTCGATTTCTCCACCCTGGCGGCCAATGACATCGGCCGGGTCGACATTGGCATGGGCGCGATGTCGGCCATTTACGGATCCGATGCCATGGCCGGTGTGATTCGGATCGACACGGCCTATCCCGAAGCAGGCTCGGGTACGGTTTACGCGGAGGCCGGCACTGAGGATGATTGGCGTGCCGGCGCGGCGGGCTCGCTGGCGCTGGGTGACCGCGCCGCCCTGGGCCTGCGCATCTCGGAAGTCGATGGCGGTGACGCGGTCGACGGCTCTTCGCTGGACCTCACCAGCATTTCGGCGCGTCTGTCGGGCCGCCGTCCGGGCGGGGACGCGTGGCGCATCGATGTGCGCCACACCGATCGCAGCCGGACCAGTTATCCGGAAATCAGCGGCGGACCGGAGTTGGCCCTGCTGCCGGATCTCGAGACTGCCGAGGGCACGCAAACCGGAGTTTCCGCGCAAAGCGACTGGACCGTGTCGGACAACTGGCAAATGGAATTCCTCGGCAACTGGGTGGATATCGAAAATCACGGCAGCACGCCGGCCGTGCCGCCCGGCCTGCTCGACGGCCAGCCCGCCTTCACGTCCGACAGCGAGTACCGCCGCGGCCAGTTGCTGTGGATCAACCGCGTGCGGTTGGGTACGCGCGCCCGGCTGGCATTCGGGCTGGACCTGATCGAAGAACGGGGCCGTGACGACGGCATGGTGGACTTCGGGTTCGCCCTGCTGCCGAACGGCTTCAGTCTCGATCGCACCACGGCAACCGGTTTTGTTGAATTGGCCAACGAGTGGGCTGCGGGCCTGGAATCGACCATCGCGGTGCGCATCGATCACACCGATGTCGATACCCGTTTGTCCGGCAAGCTGGGGCTCGCGAAGGCCATCGGCGCCAACGGCGGCCGGCTGTGGGCACGCGCCGCCAACGGGTTCAAGCTGCCCAGCTTTTTCGCGTTGGGCAATCCGCTGTTTGGTAACCCCGACCTGAAGCCCGAGGAAGTCACCAGCTTCGAGTTGGGTTACGACCTGCCTCTCGGGGACCGCGCCATGGCGGGGATTTCGCTATTCACCAGCGAGTACCGGGATCTGGTGGACTTCGACTTCGAGACCTTCACCAACGTCAACCGTGGCGTCATCGATATCGACGGCGTGCACCTGTACGGCCGCGTTCAGGTGTCGGATGCGGTGTGGTTGCGTGCGGATGCCACCCTGACGGACATCTCCAGCGCCGCTGGTGAGCTGCGCCGCCGACCGGAAACCACCGGCGGCCTGCACTTGACCTGGGAGCCGTTACCCGCATGGTCCGTCGACGCCGCGGCACGCTACATCGGCGAGCGCCTGATCACGTCGATTCCAACCGGCGATATCCGCGACGATGCCTACCTGATGGCCAATGTCACCGTGCGCTACCGGGCGACACCGTTCCTGGCCCTGTGGCTGGCCGTCGACAACCTGTTCGACAGCAATTACCAGGATGCCCCCGGCTTTCCCGCGCCGGGCAGCCGAGCCCGGCTGGGCGCCGAGCTGCGCTTCTAGCGAACCGGGCCGGTTCGCCGCGGTGGTTTTCGCAAAGCCCGAACATCGGGCCGCATGACTTTCAGGTAGGAACACCCAACCCGTGCCGATTTGGGCGCCCCGCCGTGGCGAGGCTCCCGCTTTCCGCCCGTTACCGCGGACAGGGCTGGTTGGCCAGCACCCGGGCCAGCGCGTGGGGCTTGAGATGACCGGCCTTGTTTTCCGCCCGGCGGGTGAACGCAACGATGGCGGCGCGGATTTCTTCCAGCGCCGCGTGGCTGCCGGCGGGAATGCGGCCGAGGTAGTCTTCGCCACCGGGGTTGGCGCCCCAGTCATTGAAGGGGAAGGCGGCCCCGCCCGTGAACAGGCCCGGCACGTTGTTCACCACCGGCGTGTACTCGACGCCGAACTGGTCGGCGGCCTCCACGTAGCCGTCGATGAACTGCTGGTCGGGAACGAAAGACTGCAGGGTCAGGTAGGCGCCGGCGAACTGGGTGTAGCCGCTGCTGTCCGAGCTGAACAATTCGTCGTCAATCGTGCCCACGAGTTCGAACAATGCCGCGGATTCCTCCAGCGACGGCACCCGGCCGAATTCGAGTACCGCGTAATTGGCCGGAAAGTCGAAGCTGGCCGGATCATCCGCGTCGAGCAGAAACGCACTGCCTTGCGAGAACACGAAGCCGAGGGCGTTGGTGAACACCTCGATGTCGTCCATGGTCGCCGCATTGGGGCCGCTGTCGATCACGGTGTAGGCATAGGCGGGATTGGTCGAGCCCGCAAATCCGCCCGCGACCACGGAGAAACTGGTGTTCAGGGCATTGACCGTATTGATGCCGCCGGTTTCCTCGAGCGCTTCCAGCACGTCGTCTACCGCGCCGCAACTGAACAGACGTTGCGCGAAAGCCTCGCGAATCTCAAGAGACTGGGAACGAAGGTCGGTGGTGTCGACAACCGACGGATTGGCCATGGGCTCAACCGAGCCGTAGGTGTTGGCGCTTGTTTCGACGGACCAGGCCGTGAGCAGTGCGAGTACGAATAGCAGTCGATACATGGGGGGTTGCCTCCGGTATCTCTTTTCGGGGTTCGAATGATCAGACGCGATTGCGCGGCGGATGATTGCAAGTATAGGCAAATTCCGGAGCTGCTGAGGATCGGTGCGGGCGCGCGTACTCAATCAGATTCGCAACGGGCGCTCTCGAAACAGACGTCGTCGCCGTTGAGCGGGATGTGGCCGGTTTTGTCCAGGATGCCGGAGAGCAGCAGGTTGGCGATGTCCACGCCGTTGTCGCTGACGGTGACCAGGGTGATGTGATCCATGGAGCGGCCCTTGGCCGGCAACTGCACGCCGCCGGTGGTGGCGAGGCGGATGTAGTCGCGGCCGCGGCGCTGCTGGTGGCGGTAGGCGTGCTCATGGCCGTGGAATACGGTGTAAGGCCGGTCGGCGAGGGCGTCTTCGATGTCTGAAAACGGGGTGCCGCCGTGCCGTTCCCAGGCCGCCTTGTGCAGAAACAGGAAGGTCCAGCGCACATCGGGGTTGGCGGCGATGACCTCGCGGAAATACGTCGCCTGGCCGGCGCTGATGTTCCCGGCGGAGTACTCCGGCGCTCGGCCGTAGTCGGAATCGCGCAGTGCGCCCCAGCCTTCCTCTGGCACCCGGGCCAGCGCCTCGGTGCGCATGCGTTCGAGTTCCCGGGTGCGCTCCGGCGTGTGGTCTTCGGTGTCCAGCACCAGGAACAGCACCTTGCGATGAATGAAGTGGTAATAACGCGGTCCGTTGCGTTCGTCCCATACGGCCTGCATGACTTCGCCGGCCAGATCGTGGTTGCCGCCGACGTAGTAGACCGGCGCCCGGGCGTGTGCCGCGCGCTGGTC
Organism: Elongatibacter sediminis; assembly: GCF_037892215.1. NCBI lineage: Bacteria > Pseudomonadati > Pseudomonadota > Gammaproteobacteria > Chromatiales > Wenzhouxiangellaceae > Elongatibacter > Elongatibacter sediminis. The sequence goes on from NZ_JAZHOG010000003.1 coordinate 129,136, forward strand.
GAAGTCGTCCCACTGGCGGTTGAGCTCGTCGCGGTCATCGGTTTCGCCCTCGACGAGATCGCCCACATTCAGAATCAGCTCGGGTCGCAGCAGGTTGAGCTGGGCGATTGCGATTTCAAACACACGGGGGCGTTCGCCGCCGGTCAGGTCGGAAAAGACCGCGAAACGAAACGGTGTGTCTTCCTCAACATCGGTCTCGGCCGGTGACGATTCAGTCAGAGACGGGCCGGGCGGCAGTGCCGCGGTACCGAGGTTCAGCAGGGCGCCGAGAAGGATGGGGGCGACAGCGTACATGCGATGCATTGTACCGCCGCGAGGCCCGCTGCGAGTCATGAATCAGCCGGGCCCGGGTCGGGAAAAGGGGATTCGCCGGTCCGGATACGATTGCCTGGTGGGCCGGTTTCGGTTTAGATGGTTGGAGTTTTCGGAATACGACGGGGTCTCGGGAATTGTCGGTCCGCACATTCATTTCCGGTCGGCGCACATTGACCGAAGGGTCCACCCGCACTGCCGTGGGCAGCCGCGTCAGCTGGGACTGGATCAGCAAATCGGGTAGGGAGCATGCGGACAGCCGAATTGGCCTTTATGCCGGCGAGCCGGAATCGTACGAACGGTTCGAGGCACGGTTCCGGCCCGTTATCCTGCGTTGTCATGGCTTGACCGGGTTGCCGCTGGAGGCGCATTCCGGGGGGCGTTTCCTGGCGGCACCAAAACGGCCCCGGGCGGATCCGCCGGCCGTGTCCAGCCGCATTCGCCTCGCGCGCAACATCGAGGGATTCCACTTTCCGAGCGCCATGGAACGGACGGAGCGGTGCGAAGTTCTGCGGGTGGTTGCCGATGTCCTGCGCGACGTACCGGGGCGGCTCTACCCCCTCAACCGACTCGCGCCGGAACATGAACGTGCCCTGCGGCGCACGAAAATGCTGTTCGACAATCGCGATCGGTTCATGGCCAGTGCCGGTATCCTGGATGACTGGCCGGAGGGGCGCGCGGTATTCGTGGCGGCCGATGGCCGGGCCGGTGTGTGGATCAACGAAGAAGATCATCTGCGCGTTTTCGCGATCACGTGCGGCTACGACATGGCCTCTGCGGCGGATGCGGTCAGCGGGCTGCTCGAGGTGATCGAGCAGCGCCTGACTTTCGCTTTTTCCAGGCGTCTGGGCTTCCTGACGAGTTGCCCCGGAAATCTGGGTACCGGTATGCGCGCGAGCGTGCTGGTGCCGTGTAGTCCGGTGCAGGTGCGTCGGCTGCGCCAGTGGAATCTGGAGCTGCGTGGCGCCCGGGGCGAAGGCAGCCAGGTTGTCGACGGGATCCATGCCGTGGCGAACCGGCGGTGTCTCGGCCTCAGTGAAGCGGATATTCTGGAACGCCTGGACGCGGCCATCGCTCACGCGTTTGCCGCTTGAAAATCAGGGTGTGAACGTGCCGGTTACCGTTTCAACAACTCGCGCTCGTCCAGCCCCATGCCGCGGGCGATGATTTCCTTCATGATTTCCGAGCTGCCGGCGTAAATGCGAGAGATGCGGGCGTCGGTGAACATGTGCGAGATGCGGTACTCGCTCATGTAGCCGGCGCCGCCGTGCAGCTGCACGCAGTCGTCCATCACGCGAGACTCGGTTTCGGTGGCCTGCAGCTTGGCTTCGGCCGCCAGTTCGGCGGAGAGTGCTCCTGCGTTATGCAGCAGCACCAACTGGTCGACGAAGGTCTGGGTGATGTCCAGCTGGGTACGCATCTCCGCCATCTTGAAACGGCTGTTCTGGAACGCCGCGATGGGCCGGCCGAAGGCCTTGCGCTCGAGGATGTACGCTTTGGTCAGGTCGAAGGCGGTCTGGGCGTGGGCGATGCCCTGGACGGCGTTGATCAGCCGTTCTTCGGCCAGGAAGTGCATCAGGTTGTAAAAGCCGCGGGTGGGGTCGCCGAGCACGTTCTCGGCGGGTACCCGGACGTCCTCGAAAAACAGTTCGGCGGTGTCCTGGGCCTTGAGGCCCATCTTGTCGAGGTTGCGTCCACGCTTGAAGCCCTCCATGTCGGCTTCCACCACGAACAGGCCCAGACCGTGGGGCTTGTCGGGCACGGTGCGGGCGGCGACGACGAAGTGGGTGCCGTTGATGCCGTTGGAAATGTAGGTCTTCGAGCCGTTGATGATCCAGTCGTCACCATCCTGGATCGCTCGCGTCTTGATGCCGGCAACGTCGCTGCCGGCACCCGGTTCGGTCATGGCGACGCCGAGGATGGCCTCGCCCGAAATGCACTGCGGGATCAGGCGTTGTTTCAGCGCCTCGCTGCCGAGTTCGCCGATGTAAGGGCCGACCAGCCGGCTGTGCAGGGTCAGGAACAGGCTGATATCGCCGTGCCGGATGCCTTCTTCGGTGACAATCTGCTCGAAGCGGAAGTCCTTCAGGCCCAGCCCGCCGTACTGCTCGTCAGCCCACATGAACAGGTAGCCCTGCTCACCGGCCTTGCGGAAGGCGTCCTTGTCGCAGATGCCGGCTTCGCGCCAGGCCTCCACGTTCGGTTCGATCTCCTCTTGCATGAAGCGACGGACCTGATCACGGAACAGGTCGTGCTCTTCGTCGAATATCAGGCGATTCATCGGCGTACTCCTGCCAGGCCGCTCAGGCGGCCCGGGGGACGGGGTGGAAGGGCTGCTTTTCCGCGGCCCTGGCGCGCAGCGCGTCGGAAACCCTGAAGCGTTCACCATAGGCCTCGGCCAGGCGGTCGCATTCGGCCACGAAGTGGTCGATACCCACGGTGTCGATAAAGGACAGCGCACCTCCGGTCCAGGGCGGGAAGCCGATGCCGAAAATCGAACCGATGTCGCCGTCGGCGGGATCGGTCAGTACGCTTTCTTCCAGGCAGCGGGCGCTCTCCAGCGCTTGCCGATAGAGCAGGCGGGTCTTGACCTCGTCCACACCGGGTTGTTCATCGGCCACCGGGAAGTGTTCGGCCAGGCCGGGCCACAGACGCTTTTTCGCGCCTTCCGGGTAGTCGTAGAAGCCCTTGCCGTTCTTCTTGCCCAGGCGGCCGAGTTCATCGCCCAGCTTGACCAGTGCGGCATCGGCGGCATCGCGCGGGAAGTCTTCGCCTGTGGCCTTGGCGGTTTCCCGGGCCACGTGCAGGCCCAGTTCGATGGAAACCTCGTCCGATACGGCCAGCGGGCCCACCGGCATGCCGGCCATTTTCGCGGCGTTTTCGATCAGTGCCGGATTGATGCCTTCGGCCAGCATCAGCACGCCCTCGGTGGTGAAAGTGCCGAATACCCGGCTGGTGAAGAATCCGCGGCTGTCGTTGACGACGATCGGTGTTTTGCGAATCTGCTGTATGAAATCGAGGCTGCGTGCGATGGCCTCATCGGACGTCTTCTCGCCGACGATCACTTCGACCAGCGGCATTTTGTCCACCGGCGAGAAGAAGTGAATGCCGATGAAGGAGGCCGGACGGCTGGAGGCCTGTGCCAGCCCGGTAATGGGCAGGGTCGAGGTGTTGCTGGCGAAAATGGCGGTTTCCGGGATCACCGCTTCGGCTTTGGCGGTCACGTCGGCCTTGATCTCCGGGTTTTCGAACACGGCCTCGATTACCAGATCGCAGCCGGCCAGATCGGCGTAGTCGGTCGTCGGGCGGATGCGATCGAGCACGGCGGCTTTCTTGTCTTCGGTGGACTTGCCCCGGGCAATTGCCTTGTCCAGCAGTCCGGTCGAATAGGCCTTGCCTTTTTCGGCCCGGCTCATGTCGGTGTCCAGCAGCACGACGTCGATACCGGCTTTGGCCGAAACATAGGCGATGCCGGCGCCCATCATGCCGGCGCCGAGGATGCCCAGTTTGCCGACCTGGCTCTTCTCGATGCCTTCGGGGCGCCGCGCCAGTTTATCGGCCTTGCCCTTGTTCACGAACAGGGTGCGCATCATGTTGCGTGCCACCGGTCCGGCGAGCAGCTTGCCAAAATACTGCGATTCGATTTCGAGGCCGGTGTCGATGGGCACCACGCTGCCTTCGTAGATCGCCGACAGCGCCGAAATCGGAGCCGGGTAATTATGTTGCGTGTTGCCGGCGACCAGCGAGGTGCCGACCATGAAATTCTGCGCCAGCTTGGGGTTGGTCGCACCGGCTCCGCCCGGAATGCGGAACCCCTTCTTGTCCCACGGCTGTTCCGGATCGCCGGTCTCCAGGACCCACTGGCGGGCCCGTTCGACGACTTCGTCGACCGGGGCGAGTTCGTGCACCAGCCCCAGTTTCAGCGCGTCGGCCGGTGATTGGTTGCGGCATTGCAGAATCATCGGCAGCGTGGCTTCGATGCCGATCAGGCGTGGCGTGCGCTGGGTGCCGCCGGCGCCGGGCAGCAGCCCGATGTTGACTTCGGGGAAGCCCAGCACGGCTTTTGGGCTGTCGGCCAGTACCCGGTAGTGGCAGGCCAGGCAGACTTCGAGCCCGCCGCCCAGCGCCAGACCGTTGATGGCGACGGCGAATGGTTTGCCGCAGGTTTCCAACTTGCGCAAACGCCGGTTGAGACCGGCGCTGAACTCGGCCGCCTCACTGGCGGTGACGCCGCGATCGTAAGCGGTCACCATGTCCTTGATGTCGGCGCCGGCGATAAAGGCCTTCTTGCCGGAAGTCAGTACCGCGCCCTTGACCGCGTCATCCGCGGCGACCCGGTCGACCACGGTTTCCAGGTCGGCCATCAGTTCAGGGGTGAGCACATTCATCGACGTGCCGGGCAGGTCGATGGTCAGCAGCGCGACGCCGTCATCGTCGACGCGGTAGTGGATGGTTTGGGTGTTCGAGTCGGTCATGTCGTTTTCTCTCGGAAATTCGGTGGGGCGCTCAGACGCGCTCGATGATGGTGGCCGTGCCCATGCCGGCACCGACGCACAAGGTGACGAGGGCGGTGCCCTGTCCGCGGCGTTCCAGTTCGTCGAGCACCGTGCCCAGGATCATGGCGCCGGTTGAGCCCAGCGGGTGGCCCATGGCAATGGCGCCGCCGTTGACGTTGATTTTCGAGTGATCGATATCGAGTTGCTGCATGTAGCGCAGCACCACGGCCGCGAAGGCCTCGTTGAGTTCGAACAGGTCGATGTCGGCGGTGGTCATGCCGGCACGGGCCAGGACTTTCTCCGTGGCCGGCGCCGGGCCGGTCAGCATGATGGTGGGCTCGGAGCCGATGGATGCGAAGGCCCGAATACGGGCTCGCGGTTTCAGGCCCATCCGCTCGCCGGCGGCCTCGTTGCCGATCAGCACGGCGGCCGAGCCGTCGACGATGCCGCTGGAATTCGCCGCGGTGTGACGGTGATCGATGAATTCGACATCCGGGTAGCGCTGCAGCGCGACGGCGTCGAAGCCGCCCTGCTCACCGGGGATGGTGAACGCGGGTTTCAGGCTGCCCAGGGTTTCCATGGTCGATTCGGGGCGCATGTGTTCGTCGTGATCCAGGGCCACGTCGCCCAGGTGGTCCCGGATGGGCACCACCGAGTTCGCGAAGTAACCGTTTTCCCAGGAATGGGCGGCCCGCTTCTGGCTTTCCAGCGCGTAGGTGTCCAGGTCTTCGCGCGAAAAGCCGTACTTGGTGGCGATCAGGTCGGCGCTGATGCCCTGAGGTACGAAATAGAGTTCATAGGCCGTCTGTGGATCGGTGGCCATGGCGCCGCCGTCCGAGCCCATGGGGACGCGCGACATGCATTCCACGCCGCCGGCCACGGTCACGTCCGACTGCCCGGACATGATCTGCGCGGCGCCGGTGTTGATGGCCTCCAGTCCCGAGGCGCAGAAGCGATTGATCTGCTTGCCCGGAACGCTTTGCGCGTAGCCCGCCTTGAGCGCTGCGATACGGGCGATGTCAGCCCCCTGTTCGCCAATCGGGGTCACGCAGCCGAAGATCACGTCATCAATGATCGATGTGTCGATCTGGTTGCGATCGCGCAGGTGGCCGAGCACCTGGCTGGACAGGTCCGCGGGGGTGGTGCCGTGCAGCGAGCCGTTGGGGCGTCCCCGCCCGCGCGGAGAGCGGACGTGGTCGTAAATGTATGCGTCGGTCATGTTCTACCTCGTGATGCCCTGTGGGGCAGTTCGTTGTGGGAATTCAGGTCTGTCCGAGCAGACAGCGCATGTCGGTGCGCATGTCGGCATAGGCCTCGCTCAGGTTCAGGCTGGCGTCGATCAGCCACTGCAGATTGACGCCGACCAGGTTGCCGTAGATCTGCCGAGCCATGCGATTGGCATCGACGTGGTCCGGAATCTCGCCCGTGGCCTGGCCACCGCGAATCCAATCGGCCATGGTTTCACGCTGGCGAGCCATGAAACGGGCGACATTCGGTTTGAAGTCCGAACCCGGATCCAGCGCGCCGAACCACAGGATGTACATGGCACGCAGCCGGTCCCGATGACGCTGCACGAAATCACGGTGCGCCTCGTTGGCGGCTTCCAGTGCTTCGAGGCCTGTGCGCTCGCCAACACGCGAATGAAGATCCTCGAGGAACGCGGCGTGGACCTCGCGCAGCAGGCTGCGAAACAGGCCGGCTTTGCCGCCGAAATGATGCGTGGCCAGGCCCCGGCTGTAGCCGGCTTCCTCGCCGATGGCCTTGAGTGTGGCGCCGCTCACACCGACCGTGTTCAACAGGTCGATGGCCGCACCGATCATGCGCGATTCGGCCAGCGCCGTGCGTTCCGCCTGGGTGCGGCGGGAATCGGGGACGGTGGTCTGGGATGAGCGATCGGTCATACGAATAAACTTGTTAGCGACAAGCAAGTTTATCGTGTTGGTCGGAACTGTCAAGTGAGCGAGTCCCTCGCGGATCGCTCGTTCGCGGACCTGTGTGGTGGTGTTTCCGGCGATTGACCGTCGTGTTTACCCGGGTTCGAATGGATGATCGCCGGCCGTGCTCAAGTGCTCCGTTACCCGCCTGACAGGTCGTTTACGAGCGCTTTTCGGGTGGCTTCGTCGAGGACGGTTTCGTGTGGATAGAGATCGGATCGCACGCCTGCCTTCAGTCCGGCGCCGTTCTGCAGCGCGGCGACCGCGTCCGGCGTGAATTCGAAGCGCATGAAGTGCACGGCGGAGGTTTTCTCGTCGGTGGAACGGTCGAGGTCTTCGTTGGCGATTGCATAGACGGTGTCGAAGCCATCGACCTGCATCCAGACCTGGTTTTCCACTCCGGTCAGTTCGGCCAGTCGGCGGCGGCGCTCCTCGACCTCCGGGAATTCGAACATGGCGGTGCACTTCAGGTTGCTGCCGTCGGGGATCAGCGGGTTGTAGGCGGCCAGTTCTTCCTCGATGCCGGCGGCCTCGAAGATGCGCTCGATGCGCAGCATTTCCTGCACCTGGTACTGAATGGTCAGGCGGTCTTCGAAATACAGCGTGAAGTTCGGTCCGATCGCGACGCGGCGGTGCTTTTTGTGTTGCATCACACGGGCGCGGAAGTCATCGCGCTGTTCGGCGTATTGCTCCAGGGAGAGGAGGTCCTCGCGGGTCAGTGGATTCATCGATGGTGCTCCAGAAGGGGCGTTGCAGCCTGCTGCTCAGTCCAGACCGTAGGCTTTGCGCAACAGGCTGATCGGGTTGGTTTCGCCGTGCCTGAGTTCGAGTCCCTCGGCGATCTGGCTGGCGGCCATGGGGCAGTCGGAGACCAGGTATTCGGCGGCGGTTTTCTGTACCCGGCTGCGAACCGGCCGGGCGATTTTCTGCGAACGCTCCCAGGTGCCGGCCCGCACTCCGTAGGTACCGTCGTGGCCCGAGCAGCGCTCGATCATGGTGATTTCGGTGTCGGGCACCAGCGCCAGGATATCCCGTGTCTTGGGGCCGATGTTCTGTACCCGCTGATGGCACGGCACGTGCCAGGCGACTTTGCCGAGGCCGTGTTTGAACTCCGTGTTCAGCAAACCTTCCTTGTGTCGGTGGGCAAGGTATTCGAACGGATCGTAGATGTTGGCTTTGACCTTTTGCACGTCCGGGTCGTCCGGATACATCAGCGGCAGTTCCTGCTTGAACATCAGCACGCAGGACGGTATGGCCGCGACGATGTCCCAGCCTTCGTCGATCAGGCGGATCAGTTCGGGAATATTGGTTCGACGGTACTTGTCCACCGTCTTCAGGTCGCCCTGTTCAAGCTTGGGCATCCCGCAGCATTCTTCTTTCGAGGTCAGCCGCACCGGAATGCCGTTGTGCTCGAAAATCCGGATCAGATCCTGGCCGATGTCCGGCGTGTTCACGTTGCAATAGCAGGTGGTGAACAGCGCCACACGGCCACTGGTGGAGCCGGCTTCCCGCGCCGGTAGATCAGCCGGCCGGCGGTTGCGGTCCCGTTTGCGCAGTGTCTTGGAGTGAAATTCCGGCAAGGTCGCACGCACGTCCACGTCCAGGGTTTTTTCCATCAGCTTGCGCAGGCCCTTGTTGCGGCCGGCTGCGTTGATGGCCGTGGAAACCACGGGAAGACTGGCGACTTTGCCCTGGATTTTGGTATTGCTCAGCAGCCGGTGGCTGATCTTGCGTTCGCCTTTGTCGAACTGGATGGCCTTGGCCCGCAGCATCAGGTGCGGAAAATCGACATTCCATTCATGCGGCGGCACATAAGGGCACTTGGTCTGGTAACACAGGTCACACAGGTAACACTGATCGACGACTTTCCAGTAATCATCCCTGGCGACACCGTCGACCTCGAAGGTTTCGGACTCGTCGACGAGGTCAAACAGGGTCGGGAAGGCATCGCACAGCGAAACGCAACGGCGGCAGCCGTGGCAGATGTCGTAGACGCGTTCGAGTTCGTCGAACAGGCCTTTCTCGTCGTAAAACGCCGGGTCTTCCCACCCCAGGGCATGGCGGGTCGGTGCTTCGAGGCTGCCTTCGCGCATGGGGCACACTCCTTCCAGGTGTAAATCGTCAATACCGGGATCGGGGCCGCAGATGGCCTCCGGTTTCCGGGGTCGAGGGAAAGAAACCGGAGCCGACGGCCGGCCCCGGCTCCGTTGATCGTCGCGCCGTTGGCGCGACGGCCGGGGTCAGCCCAGTTCGTCCAGGGCCTTCTGGAAGCGGTTGGCGTGCGAGCGCTCCGCTTTGCCCAGGGTTTCGAACCAGTCGGCGATTTCGTCGAAACCTTCGTCACGCGCCGTGCGCGCCATGCCCGGATACATGTCGGTGTATTCGTGCGTTTCACCAGCGATGGCGGCTTTCAGGTTGTCGGCTGTTCCGCCGATCGGCAAGCCCGTGGCGGGATCACCGGATTCTTCGAGGTATTCGAGGTGACCGTGCGCGTGCCCGGTTTCGCCTTCGGCGGTCGAGCGGAATACGGCCGATACGTCGTTGTAGCCCTCGACGTCCGCGCGCTGCGCGAAGTACAGGTAGCGGCGGTTGGCCTGGGACTCGCCGGCGAAGGCGTCTTTCAGGTTCTGTTCGGTTTTGCTGCCTTTCAATGACATTGGATTTAAAACCTCCATAGCTAGGGAACGGATTGATGCCCGTACTGCAAGCTTAGCGATCCCTGGGCGATAGGTGAAATTGAATTTCATGATCGGACGGATAGAGACCGGCGATGATGAACTCCCATTTCACCCAGCATTCGATCGTGGCATGGATGACGATCGAGGAGGGGGTTCCGGCGGCCGGCCCGGGCAGCCCCTTCGGACTCCGGTTGATCGCTTGCAGGGCGTGTGCTGCAATGCGGTTTCCCCACGGCCGGGTGTTCAAGCGCACATGATCCGGAACCTGTTGTTCGATCTCGACGGCACCCTGGTGGACAGCAGCGGCACCATATCGGCCGCGCTGATCCACGCGCTCGAGCGGGCCGGTTCGGAACCGCCGGATGCCGGCGCGGTGCGGGCCTTCATCGGTCGTCCGCTGCTGGAGATATTCAGTGAGGACTTCGGCATGGACGAGCACTCGGCCCGGCGGGCGATCGACGATTATCGCGCGCAATATGCGCGGCTGGGCCGTGAAGGATCCCGGGTGTACGCGCACGTCGAGGAAGGTCTGGCCGCGCTCGCCGACGCCGGATTCCGGTTGTACGTCGCCACCGTCAAGCCGGAGAACATCGCGGACCGGGTTCTGCGTGATTTCGGGCTGCGATCCCGTTTCAGCGGCATTGCCGGCAGTTCACTCGACAGCCAACGGCGGCACAAGGCCGATATCATCGCACACGCGCTGGAGGTCAACGCCCTGGCGCCGCACCGCAGCCTGATGATCGGCGACCGGGCCGAAGACGTGAATGGCGCCCGTCAGCACGGTATCGACGCGATCGGCGTGGCTTACGGTTTCGGGGGACGGGCGGAACTGGATGCGGCTGGCGCCCGGCAGGTGGTCGATGGTTTCGACGAGGTCACGGCCCTGGCGCTTTCGGAGTGCTCGCGATGAGTGAGGCCGAATACGCGGACCTGCTGCGCCGCAGGGAACAGGCGCTGGGTCCCGCCTACCGGCTGTTCTACGACGACCCGGTTCACCTGGTGCGCGGTGAAGGGGTCTGGTTGTTCGATGCCGAGGGGCGCCGCTACCTCGACTGCTACAACAATGTCGCGTCGGTGGGCCACTGTCATCCGTATGTCGTCGAGGCGCTGGCCCGGCAGGCCGCGACCCTCAATACCCACACACGTTACCTGCACGAAAATGTAGTCGCGTACGCGGAGCGGTTGCAGGCCACGATGCCGGATGAACTCGACACCTGCATGTTCGTCTGCACGGGCACCGAGGCCAATGACCTGGCTTTTCGCATCGCGCGCATGGTCACCGGGCAGCAGGGCGCGATCGTCGCCGAGGATGCCTATCACGGAAATTCCATGGTGGTGACGACGCTGTCGACGGCCGAGTACCCGGCGGCCGACCGTCCCGCCTGGCTGGCCACGGTCGAGCCGCCGAATCCCTACCGGGGGACGTTTCGGTATGGAGAGGAGGGTCTTGGTCCGAAGTACGCCGGTCGGGCCGGCGAAGCCATTACGCAACTGGCCCGGGCCGGTCACCGGCCGGCGATGTTCATGAGTTGCGGTATTTTCGATTCCAACGGCGCACTGGTCCCGCCCGAAGGCTACTACCGGGAAGTGTTCGCGCAGGTCCGGGCGGCCGGCGGGCTGTGCGTCGCGGACGAAGTGCAGTCCGGCCTGTGCCGGCTCGGCGACCATGTCTGGGGGTACCAGGACTCCGGCGTGGTGCCCGACATCGTCACCCTGGGCAAGCCGATCGGCGACGGTCATCCCCTGGCCGCGGTGGTCACCACCCGCGACATCGCGGCGGCATTCGCGCGCAAGTTCAGTTACTTCAATACCTTCGGTGGTAACCCGGTGTCTGCGGCCGTGGGCCTGGCGGTGCTCGATGTAATCGAGCGGGAGAACGTGTTGCATCGGGTGCACGACATGGGCCGGCTGTTGCAACCGCGGCTGCGTGGCCTGATGGAGCGTCACGAGCGGGTCGGCGACGTGCGCGGCAAGGGGCTGTTCTGGGGGATCGAACTGGTCACCGACCGGGCCACCCGGGAGCCGGACCGGGCAGCGGCCGGGCAGGTGCGTGACCGGCTGCGCCAGCAGGGCGTGCTGGTGGGTACCACCGGTCCGTACGGCAATGTCGTCAAGATACGGCCGCCGCTGGTGTTCGCGCCGGAACACGCCGAGTTACTGCTCGACCCGCTGGATGCGATTCTGGCCTCACTGGGCTGAGGATCTGCCCGGCCCGCGCAACCGGTGGTCTTGCTCCGGGCCGCGATGCACCCGTACCATGGGACCGAGTCGATGCCCGGCGCCAGTGCCCGGGCGCCGGCCTCTCCCTGATTCGCCTGGAGCCCAGACATGACCTCGCGCTACCTTCCACTGGCCCTGTTCCTGGTACTTGTCGTGATGGCCGCGGCATTCGGTGCCAGTTTTCCGGCGGGAGACTGGTACGTCGAATTGCGCAAGCCGTACTGGACGCCACCGGCCTGGGTTTTCGGCCCGGCCTGGTCGGTGCTTTATGTGCTGATGGCGCTGGCCATGTGGCGCGTCTGGATAACCGGTCACTACGTGCGTGTCGGCGCACTGATCTGGTGGTTGATCCAGCTCGGCCTGAACGCGGCCTGGTCCTGGCTGTTTTTCGGTCTCAACCGGATTGGCTGGGCAATGGCCGAAATGGCGCTGCTTGTCGTGTTCGTCATACTGTGCATCAAGGCGTTCTCATCCATTTCACGTCTGGCGACGTGGATGATGGTGCCCTATTTGCTGTGGTTGCTGTTCGCGTTCGCGCTCAACGTCACGATCTGGGACATGAACGGCGGCGGCGCCGGGCTGTTCTACTTCGATTGAGAGCTTGACTCATGGTCCGACCCGGAAGAGGGCTGTGGCCAGCCCCTTCCGGTCCCGGGATTGTGTTTGCGGCCCGCTGGCCCGTTCAACTGTTGCCGGGCTGGGTTATGCAAAATACATTCAGCTTGTTGCCGTCGAGGTCACGGAAGTAGCCGGCATAAAAACCCTCCTCTCCACGCGGTCCGGGCGCGCCTTCATCGGCGCCGCCCAATGACAATGCCCTGGCGTGTACCTGCTGAACCTGCTCCGGGGTCTGCGCGGCCAGCGCGACCATGGTGCCGTTGCCCACCGTGGCCGGCTTGCCGTCGTGCGGCTTCGAGGCGGCGATACCGGGTTGTTCCATCGAGGTTCCCCAGGCGATGAACTGGTCCTCTTCCATGATGCGCCGGGCGCCGAGTTCACCGAGCAGGGCGTCGTAGAATGCCGCGGCGCGCGGCAGATCGTTGGTTCCGAGGGTGACGTATCCAATCATGGTTGTATCTCCGTTTAAAGGGTCGCACAGGGTCGGTGCGATTTCCGGCAGACCGGGTTCCTCCGATCAGCGGGTTGTTCAGGCTGCGGCCGGGAACGGCGGGACGCCGAACAACCAGGCATGCAGGAACAGCAAGGCCAGGTAAGCGACGGTGCCCACGGCGAGCAGTTTCAGGTCCGCATCGCGGCCGACCGGCGCGGGCGGCGGGCGGGGCCCGTCACGATGGTTGAGCGCGAGGCGCTCCAGCACGGCCCAGGCGGCGAAGCCGCCAAACAGCAGCACCGAGCGCGATTCTCCGTTCGCCAGCAGGTGGCCCAGACCCCACAGCGTCACTCCGGTCAGTTGCGGGTGGCGTACCAGGCGCTGGACGTTGCTCTTCAGGTAGGGTGCCGGAAACAGTACGAAGCCGGCCCAGACCAGCAGCAGGGCGACGTATCGCCCCCACTGCGGCGGCGAATACAGGGGTTCGGCCGATGCGCTGCGCCAACCGGTGATGATCAGGAACAGTGCGGCGAGCGATATCAGACTGAAGACGGCCTTGTAGGGATTCTCGCCGATGCCCCGAATCAGCGAGCCGCGCACGCGGGCAGCGACCGCCGGTATGAGATGCACCAGTGAAAACAGCGCGATTCCGATTCCTAGACGGTTCATGCGTCAGGTTCCGTGATTTCACCTCTACTTCAGCGTAGACGAAATTTCAATCGGCGTACCGTTCACCGGCCGCGGTGGACCCGGCCGTCCTTCATCACGAACCGGACATCGCTGAGCAGGGAAACATCGTCCAGCGGATCGCCATTGACGGCGATGATGTCGGCCAGTTTGCCCGGCGCGATGCTGCCGAGTTCATCTTCCACCCGCAGCAATTGCGCCGCCGTCACGGTGGCGGACCGGATCGCTTCCAGGGGCGGCATGCCGCCTTCGACCATGTATTCGAATTCACGTGCGTTCTCGCCGTGTGGGCCCACGCCCATGTCGGTGCCGAAGGCGATGGTCACTCCGGCCTTGTAGGCGCGGCTGAAAGTCTCCTGGATCTGCGGGCCGACCGCGGCGGCCTTGGGGCGAACCACTTCCGGCAGATAACCTTCCTCACGGGACTTCTCGGCGACGAACTTGCCGGCCGAAATGGTCGGTACGTAATAGGTTCCGCGGTCCTTCATCAGGTCCATGATCTCTTCGGTCATGTAGGTGCCGTGTTCGATCGAGCGCACGCCGGCGAGAACGGCGCGTTTCATGCCCTCGGCGCCGTGTGCATGAGCGGCGACGTCGAGACCGTAATCGGTCGCGGTCGCGATCAGCGCGTCGAGTTCGGCCATGCGGAATTGCGGATTCTGGCCGTTCTTCGCCAGCGACATGACGCCGCCGGTAGCGGTGATCTTGATCCAGTCCGCGCCATCCTTGTAGCGCTGGCGCACCGCTTTGCTGGCGTCCTCGGGACTGTTGACGACGCCTTGCGCGGGGCCGGGATCACCCATCAGGTCGTCACGGTATCCGTTGGTCGGGTCGCCGTGGCCGCCGGTGGTTGCGATGGTCTTTGCAGCGGTGAAGATTCGCGGGCCGGTGGCGATGCCGTTGTTGATGGCGTTGCGCAGAGCGACGGTCACGTTGGCGGCATCTCCCAGGTTGCGCACCGTGGTGAAGCCGGCATCCAGCGTGATCGCGGCGTAGTGGGCGCCGGTCAGCGCCCAGTCCGCCGCATTGTTCTGGAAGCGCTTGATGTAGGCGTTGCGCGAGGACTGGCTGTTGAGATGCACGTGCATGTCCATCAGGCCCGGAAGACAGGTGTCGAGTGAGATTCTCTCGGCGTCCGCGGGCGCCTCGACCTCAGATGCGACCGCTTCGATGCGATTGCCTTTGATCCAGATCTGGCGTGCCTCGAGCATGCGGCCCCGCTCCACGTCGAGCAGGTGTTGGCAGTCAAGCACGGTGTCTGCGCCGGCGCCGGGGGCGGTCGACAGCAGGGCGCAGGCGAGCAGGGATGTTTTGAAACGAGAGATCATGAAGGGTTCCTTGTCATGGGTCATGTTTTCGGGTTGCCGCAGTGAGTACGCGTCCGGGGTCATTCGGGCGGGGCATCGATCAGTGCGTTACCGCAATGCGGACACTTGAGTTGCCTGATCCATTCGCGATTGGCGTCCATGAGCAGACCATGCGCCTCTTCTTCGCTGAGGTTGAGTTTCTCGCGCAGCCGCTCGAGTTCCCGGGCTTCGTCAGGGGTCAGGCTGCCGTCTGACAGCATGCGGCCGAGAGCACGGCTATAGGCTTGCTCGCGACGGCGCATTTCACTGGCGAAACCCGAGGCGAGTATACCGGCGGGCAGCGCGGCCATGCCAATGCCGATGAGCGCGATGAGACCTGCGAATGCCCTTCCGAAGCCGGTGACCGGCACCACGTCGCCGTAACCCACCGTGGTCAACGACACCACGGCCCACCACATGGCCCGCGGTATGCTGCCAAACGCCTCAGGTTGCACATCGCGTTCGAGTAGATAGATGCCCCATGAGGCGAACACCAGGATGACAAGCAGCAGAAACGCGACCAGGATCAGGGTACGTGCCTCCTGGATCAGCACTGAGCGCAGCACATTCAGTGCCGGCGAGTAACGGGTCAGTTTGAAAATCCGCAGCAGCCGCAGTCCGCGGAAAATACGCAGCAAGAGCGTGGAGTGTGTGCTTATGGGCAGAAACAGGAACACGTAGAACGGCGCAATGGCCAGCAGGTCGATCAGCCCCAGTGGCGAAAACATCCACCGTATCCGCGCCCGCAGCGCGCTCATGCCCTGGTAGTGTGACACGTCGATGCAGGTCCATAGGCGGGCCAGGTACTCCACCGTGAAAATCGCGACACTGAACAGCTCCAGTCTCCACAGTCGCGCATTCCACGGTTCCGGCAGGTCGGGCACGGTGGCCAGCATGACGGCTGCGACGTTGACCACGATCAGGATAACGAGACCGATGTCGACGACCAGGCTCCATCCGTCATCGTCCCTGCCGGCTTCCAGCAATTCCGCGATCCGATGGCGAATCCGGTTCACGTTCATCCTCAGCTTGCGATCAGTTGGCCGATGCGGCCAGTGAGAATAGCCAGATAGTTGCCGGCAGCGTAGCCGATCATGGCCATGAGAATGGAGGCCGGCACCAGCGAGGGCCGGTGGTGCGCGGCGACAACGGGGGCTGAGGCGGCGCCGCCGATGTTGGCGGCAGAAGCGATGGCCAGGGTATGGACATCGACCCGAAACAGCCATGCACCGAACAGTACGAAGGCGCCGTGAATGAATATCCAGACGTAAGCCAGCAGTACGAAGGCGCCGATGGTTTCCAGGCTGGCCTCGCTGAGGTCCATGGTGGCGCCGATTCGCGCCACGTAGACGTAGATGATGGCGATGGCGATGGGTTGTGCCGCCGGCAGTCGCCGCGCCGGTGTCGCCGATGCGATCAGCGACAGGGTGGTCACCAGCAGAATCAGCCAGGTGCCGGCGCTGATGACCGTGGCTCCCCCCAATACAACGGGTGGCAGTACCTCGGCCAGGCCGCGCGAAATCCATGTAGTGCCGACGGCGAGCAGGGCCAGGGCCAGGAGTTGGGTCATCGACGGCGGTCTTTCGTCGGTATCCATTGCGGCCGCCGCTCTGTCCATGGCCGTGATCCGGTCCGCCGGAACCTTCATCCAGCGGTTGAAACGGTCGGCGAAGGCCTTGGATCCGAGGAGGATGGGCAGCCAGATCAGGTAGACCATCTGGTCGGCGGCGGCCGCCAGGGTCATGTGACCTGCGTCGGCGTCGAGCGCGGCATGCGCCGCCGTCATGTTGCCGGTGCCGCCGATCCAGCTTCCACTCAAAGTGCCGAATGCCTTCCAACTGTCTTCGGGCAGCGGGAAATGCAGCGGAAATCCCGCCGGTGTGGCCAGGATCTGCCCCAGTGTGTAGGCGACGATGCCACCGATGACGACGCCGACGCTGCCGAGCAGCATCACGAAAACGCCCTTGCCCATGATGCGAACCGCGCCGACGACATCGACCTTGATCAGCATCAGTACGATGAACATCGGTAAACCGTAGGTGTACAGGAAGTCGTATGCGGTGCTCTTGAAGGGAATGATGCCGGTGTTCGACAGCAGTACCGGTGTGGCGTAAATGAAGATCAGCGGGGGCAGGTAGTTGAACAGCCTCCAGCCACTCACCCGTTCCAGCCAGAACCAGAAGCTGACGACCGCAATCAGCACCGTCATCACGCCCACGGGAGAAGAGATCAGCGTTTCATTCATGCAGGGCCTCGGTTCCGGTTGGTCGGCTGAACAGGTTCACCTCGTCATTGATGCATCAGCCTACAGGCTGAAGCCGTGGCGTCCAACAGCCGGGGCGTCGCCTGGCTGATCGGGTCGGCCGGTAACACATGCAGCCGGCGGTTACGCACGGCGCTCAGGGTCGGCCAGTCCCGCCATTGCTGCAAGGGGTCCTGCCCGGGTGCGGCGGCCGGCGCAAACATGATTTCGGGATCGGCCGCGATGACCGATTCGTGAGAAATCTGGGGTGCCAGCGATTCGGCTTCAGCGAACACGTTGCGGCCACCGCACAGTGCCAGGCTGCGGGCAATCAGGTGCGCGCCGTTGATGGTGAACAGCGGCCGGGAGTCGACCTGGTAGAAATACCGGACCGGCGGGCGGTTGGCGAACTCCGTTTTGAGCCGTGCGAGTTTGCGATTGACTTCCAGCGCGGCCGCGTCCGCTGATTGCCGCATGCCGGTTGCCCGTCCAATGTGCTTCAGGATGCTTGCGATTTCCTCCGGACTGCGAATCTCGATCGACCAGGTGGTGATGCCGAGGTCCCGCAACCGGGCGACGGCGGCGCGCGGGTTGCCGCTGTCCCAGGCCAGTACCAGATCGGGCCGCAGTGCCAGAACCTGTTCGAGGTCGATCCGGAAGGCGTCTCCGATGCGGGGCAATTGCGCCGCTGCGGGCGGGTATTCGCTGTAGGCGACCGTGGCGCGAATGCGATCGCCGGCGCCGGCGGCGTAGACCAGTTCGGTCAGATTGGGTGACAGGGTGACGAGAGTTTCGGCGGCTCGGGGCAACTCCAGGGTTCCGCCATCGGCCTGCGGCAGCCGGATGGGATCGGCGAAAGATTCGCCCTGAATGATCAGGCAGACGCAGAGCGCTGACAGCAGGGCCGCTCGCCGGTGATGGCGAAGGAAGAATCCGAGCCACCGCCCGGGTCTGCTGCGCATCGGCTTGTTCAGGTGACCACGTCGATCAGCAACAGCAGGGCCAGTACCGTCATCCAGACACCCAGAATCCGCCAGACCAGGTCCATCGACTGCTTGAGGCAGGACAGCGGGCCGTCCAGCTGGTCGGCGTAGCCATCCTGGGCGGCGTGGCCGGTGAGGACAATTTGCCGCGCGCTGGCGAGCAGAAACCCGTTGTCGCCTTCGAACAGGCCGTGGCCCTGCTCATCGTGATAGGTCTTCCAGGCGGCGAAGACCGAGTCGAAATCGGTCGCGATGGCCAATGACAGGGTCATGAGCTGTGCCGCCGGCCAGTCGAGAATCTGGCGGGTGCGCAGAAACAGGTGCTTTTGCCCGTCGCTGAGGTGGGTGCGCTCGCAGGCCAGCCAGTCCACGACGCGGTACAGGAACGCGCCGACGACGCCGAGGACGGCGAACCAGAATATGATGCCGAACCAACGATGCAGGGCTTCGCTGAACACCGCGCCCACCGTCGCCCCGCGGCTGGCTTCCTGGTCGTCGGGCACTTCGCCGCGGAGCAGAGCCGCGTGCGCACGCTCGCGTTCCGGGCCTTCGGGTGCCGCGATCAGGTCCGCCACCTGGGTGTCCAGGTCGCGCGGTCCGAACGTATAGACCAGAACCGCGATGGCCAGCAGGAACACACCCAGGGTGCCGAAGGCGGTGAGCACGAGCTGATTGAGCAGTCCGAGCAGCAGAACGGGGATGAACAGGATGATCAGATAGCCGGTCAGATCCTGCCACGACGGCAGCTTCGAGAAGGCGTTGTCGGCAATGCCGATCCATTTGTGCAGCCACTGGTGGTTGCGTACCTGGCCCAGTTCGCGAATGAAATGGCAAAGCGCGAAGGCGAGCAGTATGGCAATGATGGTCATCCGTCGAGTCCGTCCGCAGCGCGTTTTAGCTGACCTTGCGCCGATTCTAGCAAAGGCGTGAACCGGCGGTACGAATCAAACCTTGCCGCGGACCCGGCGTGTGACGGCCTCGAGGTCGGCGCCGGCCTGCTGCAGGTACCAGTCGGCGATCAGCCGGAAGGCGATCGAGACCGGCGGCGACAGCAGCAGGCTGCCGTCCTCAACCGCCGCTGTCAGTTCGTCGGTCGTAAACCAGCGCAATTCCTCCATTTCCTCCGAGGGTGCGCAGTCGCGGCTTTCCGCTTCGGCATAGAAACCACACATGGACGAGGCCGGAAACGGCCAGGGCTGGGATGACACATAGCGGATGTCGGTGAGCCGCACACGAGCCTCTTCGAAGACTTCGCGTACCACCGCGTCTTCCAGGCTCTCGCCGGGTTCGACGAAGCCGGCCAGGGTGGAGAATCGCTTCGGTGGCCAATTGGCATTGCGTCCGAGCAGACAGGCGTTGCCATGGGTTACCAGCACGATGATGGCGGGATCGATGCGGGGGAAGGACTGGCGGGCGCACTCCTCGTTGCTGCAAACCAGTTTGTGCCCGGCTGAACTGAGGTGGTTGGGATTGCCGCACACGCCGCAGAAACCGTGCCGATATTGCCAGTAATGCAGCGCCTTGGCGTAGGCCAGCACCCCGGCGTGCTTGGCATCCATGTCCACCGAGGCGCGGCGTAAATCGACAAAGCGGGCTTCCGGGTGCCGGCTCAGTACGGCCTCGCGCTGCTGGTCGTTGATCGACACGGCGAAGAAATAGCGCTTGCCGTCCGTGCCCAGCAGGGTGGGGGGCTGGATGCTGTCGAGGTGGTCGAGTTCGCCGTTGCGGAGATAAACGGCCAGTTGGCCCGCGTCGGTCGAGGCGATCAGGCTGCGGCTGCGCCACAATGGCACGAAGCGGGCCGTGTCGGATGCCAGGGCGCGCTGCACCCATTCCTCGTCGTCGCGGTGCTCGACCAGGCGGTCGAGGCGAACGGATGTGAAACGGTTTTGATGAGACCGTGAAACCCGGTCAATACTGACGCTGAGGTCCACCCTGGGCGCTCAGACCGAAAATGATGAACCGCAGCCGCAGGTCGTTGAAGCATTGGGGTTGCGGATGACGAACTGGGCTCCCTGCAGATTTTCGGTGTAGTCCACTTCGGCGCCCATCAGGTACTGAAAGCTGAGCGGATCGACCAGAAGCCGGACACCGTCGTTTTCGACCGCGATGTCGTCTTCGGACTGTTCCTCGTCGAAGGTGAAGCCATACTGGAAACCCGAGCACCCGCCGCCACTGATGTAGACGCGCAACATCAGTTCCGGATTGCGTTCCTCCAGAATCAGTTCCTGAACCTTGCGGGCCGCGGCGTCGGTGAACACGATGCCGTGCATCGCCGCGTCGGGCGCCGGGGCCTGGGGTGAATTCGACTGTGTTGTACTGTCCATGATGGCAGGTTAATCGCTCGATCGGTGCTTCACAAGATGGTGGCGCGCTTCGGCGATATCAATGTCGGCCGCCACTCCACGCGGGTGTGTCGGCCACCGGATCCGGTGGGCCGGATTCGGTGAGACGCGCCCAGTCGAACCCGCGGGTCACGGGCTTCTTCTGCCCCTTGGCCTGCAGGCTGACGGTAAGCCGCATCGGGGTGAAGCCTTCCGGCAGGGTCAAAAAGCCATCGAGCTGCTCAAAATATTTGAACCGGAACGTGGGGGTGGGCATTTCGTCTCCGGCGATGCGGTTCCAGGGCAGGGTGACCGGGCGATCGTCCAGGGTTCCTTCCAGCGTGATTTCCACGGTGCCGGTCGTGATTGCCGATCGGCGCAGGTTCTGGGTCAGCGTCAGGACGAAGCGGTACACCCGCGGGGATGCAGACGGGGTCAGTTCCAATTGATAGACCGCCAGGCCGGTCTGGGTGCCGCTGGTCCCGGCCAGCCGCCGAAAAAAGTCCAGCTCACCCTGCAGCCGCTGCAGTTCCGCCTGACGGGCGCTTTCCTCCTCGCGCAGCAGCCGGTTGGCCTGCCGGGTCACCCGGGATTCCTCCTCGGCTTTCGCCAGCCGCGTGCGTGTGCTGTCCAGGCGTTGCGACAGGGTTTCGATCTCGGATTCGAGCAGGGCCAGACGGTCCCGGGCCGCGACCAGTTCGGGAGCGGACCAGCGCAAGGTCGCGAAATGGGTGAGAATCATCGCGCCTGTCAGTACGCTCAGAACAAGCAGGCCGAGCCCGGTTCGCGATCGTTTCGGGCGGGACTGGGGCATCGGGTCGTTCATGGTGATCACTGTGCGCGATATCGCGCCGGGGGTCCAATCAGGCGGTTTGCGGCGCCGCATGACAAAAAAGCGGCCGAAGCCGCTTATTCCCTGCACTTTTTTTGATTTACTTGTGGTTTGTTGTTGTAATTCTGGGCAAGACCCCCGGAACTGGTTGCATCTTATACAGCGTTGCTTCCAGGCCGTCAAGGGACTGTGACATTCCCGCTTCGAGGATTAATCGCGCATGCTGTGGCTCAAGGCGTTTCACATCGTTTTCGTCGTCACGTGGTTCGCCGGTCTGTTCTACCTGCCACGTTTGTTCGTCTATCACGCCATGGCCGACGAAGACCCGGTACGTGAAACGCTGTGCGTGATGGAGCGTCGCCTGCTGGTCATGATGCACATCGGCGGCACCCTGTCGTGGTTGTTCGGCCTCGGCGTGCTGGCGACGGTGCCTGCCTGGCTGGGGGAGCCGTGGATGCAGGTCAAACTGGGACTCGTGGTGATCCTGACCGCTTACCACGTGTTGTGCGCCCGCATCGTCAAAGAACTGGCGGCCGGCACGGTACGTCATGAACATACCTGGTATCGCTGGTTCAACGAGGTTCCCACGCTGATCCTGATAGCGGTGGTGTTGCTGGTGGAGCTGAAACCCTTCTGAACCGGTTCGCCGGGTCGTGTCGCTGCTTCGTATTGCCGGGCCGGTCCATCGGCCGGTGACGGCTGGCTGGTCAGTCGTCGCCGTAGCCCGCAAACAGGGCCGGATAATCCTTCGCCGTGTCGGCAATGACCAGGAACTCGGGATTGAGCAGCGAATCCTCCAGGTTGTAGCGCAGCGGTTCTCCGTTCAGGGTGACCACCGCGCCGCCGGCGCCGGTAACCACCGCATGGGCGGCCGCGGTGTCCCATTCCGAGGTCGGGCCCAGGCGCGGGTAGAAGTCTGCTTCGCCTTCGGCCACACGGCAGAATTTGAGTGAACTGCCCATGCTCACCAGTTCGTGACCCCCCAGGCCGGACAGGTGTTTCTCCAGCAGCGGGTTGGCATGTGAACGGCTGCCGACCACCACGGCCGGCGACGGGCACGGCTGCCGCACCGCGATGCCTTGCGGTGATTCGCCTTCGGCGTAACGCCAGGCGCCACGCCCGGGTTCGCCGATGTAGGTCACGCCGGTAACCGGAACGAAGACCACGCCCAGCACGGGCTCGTGCCGCCGGATCAGCGCGATATTGACGGTGAACTCGCCGTTGCGATTGACGAATTCCTTGGTGCCGTCCAGTGGGTCGACCAGCCAGTACTCGTTCCAGGCCGAGCGCGTCTCGAAGTCGATTTCGGCGGATTCTTCCGAAAGCAGCGGAATATCGGGGGTGAGGGCAGCCAACTCGTCGCGGATCAGCCGGTGGCTGGCGAGATCCGCTTCGGTCAGCGGTGAGGTGTCTTCCTTGTGGGTCACCTCGAAATCCCGATGGTAGACCTCGAGAATGGCGGCGCCGGCGCGTTGTGCGATCGCGGCAATGTCAAGAGCCTGTTGTCCGGGTCCGGCGGCCGTCATCGGGCTTTCTCCGCGGCCAGATAGTCGCGCGCGATGTACATCGCCGCGATGGTGCGGCCCTCGGTGCAGTCGTCGCGGCCGGTGATGGTCAAGAGTTCGTCGATGGGCCAGGGGACCACTTCGAGTTCCTCGGGTTCGTCTCCGGGCAGTTTCTCGGGGTAGAGATCCCGCGCCAGGACCACCCGGGTCACGTGGGTCATGTAGCCGGGCGCCAGGCTGAGACGGGTGAGCTCCATGAGATCGCGGGCGCCGTAGCCGACTTCTTCCTTCAACTCGCGTTCCGCACCTTCGAGCACGCTCTCGCCCTTTTCCAGCCGGCCCTTGGGCAGGCCGATCTCGTACTGGTGCAGTCCGGCCGCGTATTCCCGTACCAGAAGAACCGTGTGATCATCCAGCATCGGCACGATGATGACAGCGCCCAGGCCACGACTGCGCATGCGTTCGTAGGTGCGCCGTTCACCGTTGGAGAACTCCAGGTCGAGCTGTTCGATTTCGAACAGCTTGCTCGGGTCGCGCAGCCGGCGGTCGTGGATGACGGGCAGGCTGTATGCGGGCTTGTCGATCATGAGGAGTTCTCCGGGTTCAACCGTAACAGCAGGTCGGCATGCAGCGCGGGTGTTGCCGCCAGCACCGAACGGGTCTCCAGGGTGAGCGGTGCACCGTCGAGGTCGGTGAAGCGGCCGCCGGCCTCTTCGACGATCACGGCCAGCGCGGCAATATCGAGAATGTTGACGTCCGATTCGATGACGGCGTCGATCTGACCGGCCGCCAGGCGGTGATAGTGGTAGTAGTCGCCGTAGCCGCGGGTGCGGTTGACCGCGGCCAGGATGTCGCCCAGGCATGCCCAGCGGGCGGATGCGGCCAGGGACTGGATGTTGCCCGTGGACACCGCCGCATCACCGATCGACTCGCAGCGGCGCATGCGAATCGGTTCGCCGTTGAGGAAAGCGCCTTCGCCCATCGCCGCCCATGCCATTTCATCGTGCGCCGGCGCCGAGGAGACTCCGGCGATCAGGCGGCCCCGGTGCATCAAGGCGATCTGGGTGGAAAACATGCCGTAGCCGGCAACGAAGCTCTTGGTGCCATCGATGGGGTCGACCAGCCAGAGGTAATCGGCATCCGCGGCGCTGCGGCCGGTTTCCTCGCCGTAGAATCCGTGTTCCGGGAACGCCGACAGCAGACACTCACGGATGACGCGCTCGGACTCGCGGTCGGCGACGGTGACGGGTGAGTCGTCCGATTTGATTTCCACTTCGAATTCGCCGCGGTAATAGCGGCGGATGACTTCTGCGGCCGCGGTGGCTGCTTCGAGGGCGGTTTCGACGAATGCGTTCATCGCTGCGCGGCTCCGCCGTGGCCGGCGAACCGGAAAGCCAGGCTGCCACCGGGCTGGCGGGTGCCGTAGGGTTCGAGCCGATTCAGCAACGTGTGTCCGCGGCCGGTGGCCCGTGCGAGGATTTCCAGTTGCCAGGCGCCCGCTTCAATCGAGCCGGAACCGTTGAGCGTGATGTCCGCGGGTGTTCGGGTCGTGATATTCATGATCGTGGTCTGTTCATCCTCGCTGTGTAATTCCATAACTACGGTTCCCAGTTCCGCTGCGGGGATGTTCGCCTGCAGCATGGAGCCTGAAACGCGGGCTCCGGTCCAGTGCATCCTGCCGGCGGCGGTGGTCACGCTCTGGCGATCAAGGCGCACGCGCTCCAGGTCCGGTTCGATGAGGCCTTCGATCCGCAGCGCCAGCGCGGCGCCGGCCGGCGCAAACCACGCCGCGGGTATGGCGCCGCGTACATCGCGCATCTCATCCAGCCGGCCACCCCGTGTGGCCAATGCGCCGTCGAGCCGGTAATCCGGTCCGCGGCCGCTGATCGCCCACTGCAGCCGGAGGCGCGGGTCGATCCCGATTCCCCGCAGGCGCCAGCGGACCGTGCCCAGGCGCAGTTCTCCCCAGCGGGTTCCGCGGGCCGTGCCGTTCCACCAGGGGCCGGAGACATCATCGACCGCCAGGGCGGGTGCGTCGCGGGCTGCCAGGGTGATCAGCCAGGTGGCCGGAAAGAACACGGCCGTAACGATCACCAGCACGCACAGTGCGATCAGGAAAGCTCTCATGAATCAGGCGCGCCGCCGCAGCCGTGCATTATGGACAAGACCTTCCCTAGAATACGTCGGATACGGACACGCGCGCGCATGGAACACCGGTAAAGGTCGCCATGATACCAAACCCGGCTTCGCGCCCGCATGACCAAAGACAGCCGGTACGGGCCCGATCGCGGGCGTATCGAACAACGGGAGATCAGTTTGCGGATACCACGTGTGCATGTCGATTGCGGTATCGAACCCGGCCACACCTTGGCGCTGCCGCGGGCGCAGGCCCATTACGTGGGCCGCGTGCTGCGGCTGGGCACCGGAAGCCCGCTGGTTCTGTTCAACGGTGATGGTTGTGACTATGCCGCGGAGCTGGTTCACGTCAGCAAGAGCGGCGCCGAGGCGCGGATCGAAGCACGGCTGCCCGGGATTCCGCCATCACCGTTGTCCATCACCCTGGTGCAGGCCCTGAGCCGTGGCGAGCGCATGGATCAGGCCCTGCAGAAAGCCACGGAACTGGGAGCGGCGGCGTTTCAGCCGGTCATCACCGCACGTTGCGGCGTTCGGCTCGATGACCGGCGCTTGGACAAGCGCATGGCGCACTGGCGCGGCGTGATCATCTCGGCATGCGAGCAATGCGGCCGGTCCGAGTTGCCCGAACTGCGCGCGCCGATGTCGTTGGTGGACTGGGCGGCCTCATCCTGCCAGGGGTCGCCAATCGCACTCGACCCGGCTTCCCGGCATTCGTTCAGAAACCTGGAGGCATCCGGTTCGATGCAGGTCCTCATCGGGCCGGAGGGCGGGTTCGATGACAGGGAACGGTCCGTGCTGGAAGGGGCCGGGGTCGAGTCGGTCCGGTTCGGAACGCGTATCCTGCGGACCGAGACGGCCGGCCCGGCCGTGATCGCCGCGCTTCAAGCGGCCGCTGGTGACCTCAACTGAATCGGGTCGTTCCCGTCAGCCAGGAGCGCGGGTGAGAGGCAGAGCGCCGTAGGCCGCGTGCGTGACGAGGTGGGTCAGCCGATCCAGGTCGGGAATGACGGCCGGTTCTTCATTGAACTTCACGTGACAGTACACGCCCATGGACTTGCGATCGTCGCCGGTGTGCTCCAGGTCGGAAATCTGGACGCTGAGCAGTTTCGGAATGTCCAGGGTCACCACGCCAAGGTAGGGGACCCGGGTTGAGTCCGACAGTGACTTGAGGACGACGATTCGTGCGTGCGGACCGGGCTCGTCCGATGCTTCACCACTGATCAGCGCGGCATAGCTGAATACCGGTACCTGCCGGTCGTCCCACTCCACCTGGCCCAAAAACCAGTCCGGTGTGTCCTGCATCGGTGCGGGCTGGACATACTCGATGACTTCGGCCACCACGTTGGTCGGCAGCAGGAGGTTGACGCCTCCGGTCGATGCCAGGGCGCAATGCACTTCCGGGGCTGGTGCCGTGGTGCCGTTGAGCGCGCGTGCTTCGGCCCGGGCCTCGCGGCGGGTCGGCTTACGGCCCCGGGCGGCGCTTTTCCTGCGCGCGGAAACGCCGCGGCGGGTGGACTTTTTCCGGACCGCCTTTTTCGCGCCAGTCTTCTTCGCAACAGTCTTCTTCGCGGTAGATTTCTTCGCGGCGGTCTTTTTCCTGGTGGTGGTTTTCTTGGTCGACATGAGTCAGTCCGTTCGCTGCTCGTTCAGGTCGAGTTTGAGCATCTCACCCACCTTGGCCACGAGATCGGCTTCCTGGTAGGGCTTGGTCATGTACTCGTTGGCTCCGGCCTGGCGCGCGCGCCGCCGGTGCTTCTGGCCCGCGCGCGAGGTGATCATCACGATGGGCACATGGCGCAGGCGCGGGTCGGAACGTACGTGTTCGGCCAGTTCATAGCCGTCCATGCGTGGCATTTCGATATCCAGCAGCATCAGGTCGGGAATCCGCTCGTGCAGGTTCTCGATGGCGTCCAGACCGTCCTGGGCGGTCATCACGTCCAGGGCGTGGTTCTCGAGTACCCGGGAGGTGACCTTGCGCATGGTGATCGAATCGTCGACGACCATGACCAGCGGTTTGCGCAATTTCTCCTTTTTCGGCGGCTCCACCGGCTTTTCGGAGTTGGCGGCCAGGGCCAGTCCGCGGCGAATCACCGGGCCCATGTCAAGGATGATGACCACCTGGCCATCGGCGCTGATCGTGGCGCCCAGGATGCCCGGAATGCTGCTGATCTGCGGGCCGACCGGTTTCATCACCACTTCCTGGTGGCTTTGCAGTTCGGTGACGCGGAAGGCGGCCTTGTGCTCGCCGGCACGGATCATCAGCAAAGAGACATTGCCCGACGTCTTGCCCGGTGCTTCTTCACCCAACAGCGGTTCGAGTTCCAGCACCGGATATTTTTCGCCGGCGAATTCGTACTCCGGATTGCCGTCGGCGCAGAGTGCCGCGTAGTCGGCGGGCACCATGCGGGCGACCCCGCCCACGCTGTTCAGTGGCACCAGGTACGGACGCTCGCCGACGGTGACTCCGATGGCCTGCATCACGGCCAGGCTGAATGGGATGCGAATCGTGAAACGCGTGCCCTTGCCGGCTTCGCTGTCGATGTCCATGGAGCCGCCGATCTGGCGAATCTCGCTGTTGACCACGTCCATGCCCACGCCGCGGCCGGCGAGTCCGGTGACGGTTTCGGCAGTGGAAAATCCACTTTCCAGGATGAAGGACGTCAGTCGTGCCGCGCTGACATCATCGGCCTTGCCGAGCAGGCCGCGCTCGATGGCGCGCTTGCGCACGGCATCCAGGTTCACGCCGTTGCCGTCGTCCTCGACCCGGACGATGAACTCGGTGGCCTCAGCTTCCACCGTGACGACAATCTCGCCTTCTTCCGGCTTGTCCTTCTGGCGGCGAACTTTGGGTGCTTCGATGCCGTGCACGACGGCGTTGCGCAGCATGTGTTCGAGTGGCGCGGTGATGCGCTCGAGCACGTTGCGGTCGAGCTGATCACTGGAGCCGGCCATGCGCAGTTGCAGGCGCGCCCGCTTGCCGGTTTCGGCGGCGGCGGCGCGGACCACCCGGCGCAGGCGCGGGGCCGCGCTGCCAAACGGGGTCATCCGCGTTTGCATCAAACCTTCCTGCAGGTCGCTGCTGACCCGGGACTGCTGGACCAGCAGGGTCTCGGCCTGCCGCACGGACTCGCCCATCATTTCCTGCAGATTGAGCAGGTCGCTGACCGACTCGGTCAGGGCCCGGGACAGTTGTTGCATGTTGGAGAAACGATCGAGTTCCAGCGGATCGAAATCCGAAGAGCTCTGGGACGAGGCGTGCTGGTACCGCGACAGCATCTGGGCTTCCGCCTCCATGTCCATCTTGCGTAACTGGTCTTTCAGGCGCCCGACGGTCTGGTCCATCTCCTTGAGGTTGAAACGCACTGAACCGAGCTGTTGCTCCAGGCGTGCGCGGTAAATGCTGATCTCACCGGCGTGGTTGACCAGCGAATCCATCAGTTCGGCGGCGACCCGGATATGTTGCTGGCTGGCGGCATCGTCCGCGGCTTCGACGGCGGGGCGGTCCGGAATGTCGCGGAATTCGCGTTTGGGTGGCTCGGCGGCCGGCGCCGGTGGAGCCTGCGCGGGTTCCCGCGGCGCCGCCTCGCGCGGCCCGGTGTCGTCGCCGGCTTTCCGGTCCGGAGCGTCCGCCGCGGCCGGAGTGACGCTGGTTTGTTCTTCGGTGCGTGTTTCGGCGGCGGCCGGTTGATCGGCCTCGGTCTCTTCGCCTGGTACGGAAGCAGCGGTGGTTTCGTCGCCGGAGTCCGCTGCGGTTGCGGCGGCGGCCCGGGCTGCGGTGTCGCCGTCGTCCCCGGCCTCCGGTGCGGTGGATTCCCTGGCCGTCTCGTCGGCGCCGACCGTATCGGGGGCCGGCTCCGCGGTCTGCCCGGTCGTATCGGCCTCGGGAACCTCGGCTTCGGCCGGTGCGGCAACGGGAGCGGCGGTCTCGATTTCCGTTGCGGCCGCTTCCGAACCCGGCAGTTCCAGTGCGGCCGTGCGTTGCTCGAACCGGGCCAGCGCGTTTCCGGCTGCCGGCATTTGCCCGGTCAGCAGTTGCTCGACCCAGACATTCAGCCGGTCGCAGCCTTCCTCCAGCGCCTGGACCGCGGCCACGGTGGCCTGCAATCGATTGGCCGCGATCCGCTCCATCAGGGTTTCCATGGCGTGCGCCAGGTCACCCAGCGGATCCAGGCCGGCCATGCGCGCGCCGCCCTTGAAGGTGTGAATCTCGCGTTGCAGATTCTGCACCAGCTTGCGGTCGGACAGCTTGTCGCGCCAGGTATTGAGCAGCGTGTCGCAGCGCTCCAGGACTTCGACGGCTTCCTCCAGGAAGATCGCGATGATGCCGCTTTCGTCGTTGAGCACCGATGACGGGTCCGGGCTGTCGCTGGTGGCAGCGTCCGCTTGCGCTTCGCCGGCGGCCACATCCCCGGCTTCTTCCACCGGTTCGGCGGTCGCCGCGGCGGGTTCCTGCGCGGCCGTGGCCTGCTGGGCCGTCTCGGTTTCGGCGGTCAGCGAAGCCAGCAGCACGGCATCCTCCAGCGGATACGTGGTGGCATTGCCGTTTTCGAGAATGTAGAGCCGTTGACGGAAGCGGTGCAGACAATGCTGCACAACTGTCAGAGCATCCCGGGATGCGGTGAGGTCCTTCCGACCCAGCGCAATGAGATAGTGTTCGATCGCCCGCGCCAGCTCGGACTCCTGTCCCAGCGGGGCGAGGGCCAGGGTGCTTGCCAGGGTATGGGCCGCGCGGATCAGTTCTTCGGAGACCTCGCCCGCCGCTTGATCGTCCGTTCCGTTGGCGAATCCGTCGAGATCGCCGATGTACTGGCGGATTTCGCCGATCATCAGTTGTGCCAGCTCCGGATCCACTCCGTCCGCTGCGCCGGTCTCCGGCTGGCTGGCGGCTTCGCCCGTGCCGGTGGTGCCGGACTCGGCGGTGGTGCGGGCAGTCCCGGCGGGCTCGGCGCCAGCCACCAGGGCTGCGGGCAGCATGTCGCGCAGTACGCCCGCCTCGATCGCTTCGCCGGCGGCGGCGCGCCGGTAGAAATCACTCACTGCAGCGATCGTGCCGGCATCGAGGGCGCTGGGTTCCTGCAACAATCGGGCCTTCAGTTCGGGCAGGCAGCTCACCGCGAGCTGAACTGCGTCTGCCATGTCCGGGCCGGCTGTGGTTTTGCCCTCCAGAATGTGATTGAGCAGATCTTCCACCCGCCAGGCGAAGTCACCGACCTCCACGGCGCCGACCATGCGGCCACTGCCCTTGAGCGTATGGAAACCACGCCGAACATCGTTCAGTGCATCCCGGTCTGCGAGGTCACCCATCCAGACCGGCATACGCTCGGCCAGCTGGGCCAGTACGCCGTCAAATTCTTCCATGAACACCGCTTGCAGGTCGGGGTCCAGTACTGGCTGCGCGCCATCCGCGTCCGCCGCGACTGGCTGGGGCTCGGGCGCGGCGGCGGCGCGCTCGGGAAGTTCGATTTTCGTGTGACCGGCATCGGCACCATCGGTGTCGGCTTCCGGCAGGCCGTCCAGCCTTTCGTGCATGATTTCCAGGAACCGCAGGCTGTTGGCCTGCTCGTCGCGGCAGCCGGAAAGGTAAAGATCGAGTGCGGCCACGGCGTCGGTCAGCGGAATCAGCCGGGCTTCCTCGTCCGACGCGCCTTCGGCTTTGGCGTGGAGGCCGGCGTTGAGTGTCCGGCCGAGCTTCTCGGTGAGCATCCCGACTTCACGCTGCCCCGCCATTTTGAGAGCGCCCGCAACGGCCTCCAGCGGTGCTCCGAAGTCCGCTTCCGCGTCACCGGCGAGGCGTTTGTGCACCGCGTCCTGGGCGTCGTGCAGGCTGCTGACGCACTGGTCGAGCATCTGCCCCAGAATTTCCCGGTATTCGCGCGCCGGCAGTTCGATGTAGTCCGACCCCTGTTCTTCGTCAACGGGCTCGCCCAGCAGGCGGATGTGGGTGTCGAGAAGGGATTCGACCTCGATCAGCTTGCGCGCCAGGCGCAGCAATGGCGAGTCCAGTTCGGTGTTGTCGGCGCCATCCATTTCTTCCAGGGACGGCAGCAGGTCCTCGACGGCGCGTGCCGGCACCGGCAAATTGAGCATGTTGAGCGTATCGGCCAGTTGCCGCAGCGAAGCCAGGCTGGATTCCCGCTGTTCGGTTTCCACGCGCCCGGTGCGCAGTTCCATGTCCAGGGTGTCTTTGACCGCCGCCATTTCCTCGCGCACGGCGTCGCCGATGGAACGAAACAGTTCGGCGTCGCGGCCGGTGACCGCGCCCCGTGCCCGCATCAGCGCGTCGCGATCGGGAATCAGTTCCTCGAGTTGAAACCGCTGGCGCAAAAGGTCGGTTGACTTGCTCCCGGGCCGGGCCTGGGCGGCATGAAACAGCAGTGCCCGCGACAGGGCGACGAGTGCGTCATCGGGCGGACCGTCCTCGCCGATTTCGGCCAGGGACTTGAGATTCAGGTCGAGGCGGGCGAACAGCCGGCGCAACGGCAGGTCGTTGTCGATGGCGTGATCGCGGAAGCCCGCGATGGTCATCTCGGCGATCCACCACATGCGCCGCAGGGGCAGACGGCCGAGCCGGCGGTGCAGGGTGCGGCAGACTTCCTGCAGCGGGTCGAGCAGTTCGCTCTTCGACTGCTCCTTGAGCCACCCCAGCAGGGCGGCCTGGTACTGGTTGCGAACGCGCCGGGCAAAGGCGCTGAATTCGCGGTCTCCGATCGCGTCGGCCTCGTTGCCGTTGAGTTCCGGGATCATCACGTCCAGCACCGGAGCGAACAGGGTGCCTTCCGACAGCAGTTTTTCGTCGTAGGTCGCCCGCAGTTCGTTCAGGGTCGGAAGAAGAAGA
Source organism: Elongatibacter sediminis (assembly GCF_037892215.1). Taxonomy (NCBI): domain Bacteria; kingdom Pseudomonadati; phylum Pseudomonadota; class Gammaproteobacteria; order Chromatiales; family Wenzhouxiangellaceae; genus Elongatibacter; species Elongatibacter sediminis. Next base: position 160,717 of record NZ_JAZHOG010000003.1, read on the forward strand.
ATCGGCAGATCGTCGTGACCGGCCTGCAGCCGATCCAGATAGGACGGCAACACCACGACGGCATCGGTCAGTGCGGCCAGGGATTCCTGGCGGTTGCCGCCGTCGTGCAGCAAATGGCCGCCCACCGCGATCATTTCGTCGGTGAGTATGCTGGCTCCTTTCTGCTCCATGGTCAGAAAGGTCAGGTTGAGCTGCTCCAGCCGCTCCTGAACCTCCCGGAGCGCCGAACGATCCGTTTCATCCTCGGCATAGGATTCCAGGTTGTCCCGGATGGACTGCATGGCCTCGTCCAGGTCCTGGCGGACCCAGCGAATGGCTGAACTGGCGTTGGTGCCTTCTAGCATCATGACAGTCTCCGTGCCGGCCGCTCAGGCCTCTTCCTTGTTGGCGGCGGGCAGCTTGAAGTCGGCGACCGACTCCCGCAGTTGCCGGACGAGATTGGCCAGGGTGCCCATCGAGCGTGCCGTCTGGTTCGTGCCCTCCGAGGTCTGGATGGAAATATCGCGGATTTCCTGCATTTCCTCGGCAACCTGGGTGGCGATGCGCGATTGTTCCTGGGCCTCCTGGGAATTTTCCGTGATCAGCCGTGACAGGTCGTTCGATACCGACTCGATCCGCTCCAGAGCCTCGCCGGCGTCTTCGGCTTTTTTCGCGCCGCGGACCACTTCGGAGGTCGTGGACTCCATGGAAACGACGGCCTCGGCCGTGTCGGTCTGAATGTTCTTGACCAGCATTTCAATGCGGCGTGTGGCGTTGGAGGCGCGCTCGGCCAGGCGCTGCACTTCATCGGCGACGACGGCGAACCCACGGCCCGCGCCACCGGCCGAAGCCGACTGGATGGCGGCGTTCAGCGCCAGGATGTTGGTTTGCTCGGCGATTCCGTTGATCAGTTCAACGATGTCGCCGATTTCCTGTGAGGACTCGCCCAGGCGTTTGATGCGTTTCGATGTTTTCTGAATCTGGTCCCGGATGGTGTCCATGCCGGTAATGGTCTGCTGCACCATTTGCGCGCCGTTGTTGGCGATGTCCACGGAACGTTCGGCGACTTCGCTGGATTCGCTCGACCGCTCGGCCATGACATCGAGTTTGCCGGCCATCTCGTTGATGGTGTCGGTCACGGCCCGAACATGCTCGGCCTGGCGTCCGGAAGCTTCGGCCAGCTTGCTGGTCGTGCTCATGGTTTCCTGCGCGGACTCGGCGACCGTCTGGGCGGTGATGTTGATACCGTTGACCAACTCGCGGAGTTGCTCCACGGCGAAATTGACGGAGTCCGCGATGGCGCCGGTCATGTCCTCGGTCACGGTGGCGTGGACCGTGAGGTCACCGTCCGCGAGCGATTCCATTTCGTCCAGCAGCCGCATGATGGCCTGCTGGTTGCGCTGGTTCTGCCGGCCGGCTTCGAGCGCCCGCTCGCGTTCGGCCCGCAGGAAGGAACGCATCAGCCAGGCAACGATGAGCAGCATCACGATCAGCGCGACGGATCCCGACCAGAGCGACGGCCAGATGCGTGACACGGTTCGTTGCTGGATTGCTTCCGATACGTTGCGTGCCTGGTCGAACATGTCCTTGCTGTCGAGGATGATTCCGTCCGCGGCGCTGCGGACTTCCAGCAGATCAGCCGAGGAGGCGAGAATGAATTCGATCTGCGGCTGAGCCTCGTTGAACAGGTCGCGCACTTCGCCCAGCGATCTCAGTACCTGGGTGTTTCTGACCGCGGAGACGCCCAGGGACCTGCTGCCTTTGAGCAAGGCCGTCAGCAGTTGCCCGAAATATTCCACTTCCTGTTCGAAACTGTCCGCCGACTCGGCGATTCCGCTGCCGCCGCGCAGCATTTCCCGGAGGTGGCGGAGCATGCGGTCGGCCAGCACGAGTTGGCGGCTGGCGGCGAATATCTGGTCGCTGGGTGCGTCGCTCTGGGTCAGGCTGCGCACGGCCTCGTCCGTGAGTTGCTGGATGCGCGGCAGCACCTCGATGAAGCTGGAACTGGCCTTGCTCAGGTCCATGATCAAGGCTTCGCGCTCGATGATGGTCTGGGCGTTGCGATCCATTTTCTGCCAGGTGTCGTTCAGTTCGTTCAGTGGCCCACTGACCGCACCGGGCAATTTAGGCAGAGAGGTAGCCGCGTCGCCTTCCCGCAGACTCATCATCGCGTGGGTGACTTCGGTGCGCGCATCGCCCAGTTCGTAGAACGCGATGGTCCGGCCTTCGCCGGCCTCGGTGGCCGATTTGGCCATCTGCTGCGAGAGCACCTGGACCTGGGTTGAGTGCCCGATCCAGGCCTGCTGGTTACGGCTATCGCGGGTAATCAGGTAAAACGTAATGGCGACGAAGGCCAGCAGTACCACCAGCAGTCCGACGAGCAGGTAGAGCTGCTTGGGTCGCGTGCGGCGGTTCTCGCTCTCGTCTTCGCCGGCGGAGCTTCCACCGCGGTCGAATTTCAGAAAGTAACCTTTCTGGTTCGACTTGCCCTTGTTGCCCCAGGATTTCTGTTTATCCGGCCGCGCCATTGGTGAACTCCGGGGAACGGAACAGCCGGTCGAGGTCGAGCTCGTGCCAGATTTCCGTTCCCAGTTGATGTTTGTGACGGACGATATCGCGCAGCGGAGAGTCATCCGGCAAGTCGGGATTGTCTGCGTCCGAAGTCAGGAAATGCCGTTGGCCGAATACTTCGTCGATCAACAGCCCCAGCGGGGCTTTCTGCAATGTGGTGGCCAGCACCCGGGTACTGGACGTGACCTGGGTCCGCCGGCCGGTCAGGAACCAGGGCAGATCGACCACGGTCATCAGGGCGCCGCGCACGTTGGCCAGGCCGAGGATCCAGGGTTTGGCGCCGGGCACGGTCGTCGCGGCCGGCGGCGGCAGGATTTCGTGGACGAGGTTGATGTTGCAGGCCACGCGGGTGTCGGCCAGCCGAAACGTCACGCCGCTCCACTCGTCGGATTGATGCGCGCCGGTCCCGGCGCCGGGTTGGAAGACTTCGCCGCGGCGCGAGTAATCGAGCAACTTGGCGAATGCCTTTCTCGTGCTCTTGTCAGTCATGTGTCCCTTCACTATCCCTGTTCACGGACCCCGGCTGTCGGCGGCCCCCCCAGGCCGCGTACTTCTAGCCGGTCATGTGGCCGCGTGTTGCGCGACCGCGCCCAGTAGTTCTTCCTTGGTGAACGGCTTGGTCAGGTACAGATCCGACCCGACGACGCGACCGCGCGCCTGGTCGAACAGACCGTCCTTGCTCGTAAGCATCACCACGGGAGTTGCCCGGTATTGGGCGTTGTTCTTGATGATGGCGCAGGTCTGGTAACCGTCCAGCCGCGGCATCATGATGTCGACGAAAATCAGATCGGGGTTGTGGCGCGCCACCTTGGACAGCGCATCGAAACCGTTTTCGGCGGTGACGACCTCATGGCCTTCGCCGGCCAGCATCGACTCGGCGGACCGCCGAATCGTGGCGCTGTCGTCGACGATGAGTATCCTGAGTCCCGAAGCCGCTCCTGCTGCTGCCGCGCCATTGGCGGCGCCTTGATCGCGTCCGGTGCCCTGGTTGGCTTGGCCGTTGGCCTGTGACTGCGTCATAGTTCCATCCTTGGTTGTGTCTGCGGCCTTCCCGGGCCCCTCTTTAACGCGCGATTTCCTCCACCCGAATTACGGGGAGAATTCCTATACTACCACTTTTGTGAACAGAATCCAGTAGTAACAACAGCTTAGAAAAAACAGGTGATAAATCAATTCGCAAAAAGTCCCCATCGGTCCGCGGTCTCACCGATGGGTGGATCGAAAGCCGGTTCGATCCGATAATGGGTTGCGGCGAGTGGACCGCGAACAGGAATACCCAATGGACAGCCAGGACAGGTCAGCGGCCGGCAATCGCGCAACGGGGGTCATCATGGACCCGATCGCCGGGATTAAAACCTACAAGGATTCGACTTTCGCCATGTTGCTCGAAGCACAGCGGCGAGGTCATGCACTGTGGTACATGGAACTGCCCGACCTGATGGTCGCGGACGGCCGCGCGTTCGCTCGCATGAGGCCGCTGACGGTGCGGGACGACGCTGACGACTGGTTCAGTCTCGGTGAGGCGCAGAGCCGCGGCCTGGATGAACTGGATGTGCTGCTGATGCGCAAGGACCCGCCGTTCGACATGGCCTATGTCTACGCCACCTACATCCTCGATCTGGCCGAGCAGGCAGGCACCCGGGTGGTGAACCGGCCTCAGGCGCTGCGCGACGCCAACGAGAAGTGTTTCATCACCCGCTTTCCGCAGTGCTGCGTGCCCACCACGATTACCTCGCGCAGCCGTGACATCGAAGCCTTCATGGCGACGCATGGTCTGTCGGTGGTCAAGCCCCTGGGTGGCATGGGCGGCGATTCGATTTTCCAGGCCCGCCCGGACGACCCCAACCTGAAAGTGATTCTCGAGACCATTACCCGCAGTGACAGCGAACTGGTGATGGTGCAGCGTTACATCCCCGAGATCACGGCGGGCGACAAGCGCATTCTGCTGGTCAACGGCGAACCCCAGCCTTACGCACTGGCGCGCATTCCGGGGGCAGGTGATTTTCGCGGCAACCTCGCCAAGGGCGGCACCGGCAAGGGCGTGCCGCTGAGCGACCGTGATCGCTGGATCTGCGGTCAGGTCGGCCCGGAACTCAAGCGTCGTGGTATCGTGTTCGCCGGCCTCGACGTGATCGGCGACTACCTGACTGAAATCAACGTGACCAGCCCGACTTGCATCCGCGAACTGGACGCCGAATTCGGCCTCAACATCGCGGGTGACCTGTTTGACGCATTGGAGCAACTGGAACCGGCGTGAGCGGCGCTTCCACCCTTCGCACATCACCCGCGCGGCGTCCGTGGCACCAGGATCGTTTCATGGTGTGCCTGGTGCTGGCTTTCGGATTGCATGCGGTGGTGCTGCTTGGCGTGCGGTTCGGCTTCTCTCTCGATCCGGCACCGCGTATCGCCGACACCCTGGACGTGGTGCTGGTCAAATGGCGCAGCGAACAGGATCCCGACGAGGCGGATTTCCTGGCCCAGGCGAGTCAGCGGGGCGGCGGGGAAACTACTGAACGTCAGCGCCCGTCGCGCCCGGTGAGTGGTGAGCTTCCGGTGCCGGAGAAAGGACTCGATCCGGCGCAGAGCGTCGAGTCGATGCCGACGCCGCAGACAATGCAGCGGGAAGTCGTGGCGACCGAAGTGGCGGACGAGACTCCGCTTGAAACCACCGCGGTCGAACAGCCGGATCTGCCGCAGCCCAGCGCGGCGCGGCTGATGCGGCAGAGCATGGACATGGCCAGCCTGCAACCGGAAGTCAGCCGTCACCGGCAGTGGCAGTCGAAACTGCCGCGACGCAAGGTCATTTCGGCCAACACCAAGGAATACGAGTTCGCCAGCTACATGAGTGCCTGGGTGGCCAAGGTGGAGCGGGTCGGCAATCTGAATTACCCGCTGGAATTGCGCGAGCGCAATCTGCATGGTGATCTGGTGTTGTCCGTCGGCATCCAGGCCGACGGCTCGATCGAGAGCATCAAGGTGATGCGCAGTTCCGGTTTGCCGGAGATCGATCGGGCGGCGGAAAACATCGTTCTGCTCGCCGCGCCCTACGCACCCTTGCCGGACAACATCACCGACCAGGTGGACATCCTGCACATCACCCGTACCTGGCGCTTCGAATCCCGGTTCGGCGCCGACTGAGGCGCGGGTCGTCCGGTCAGGTTTCCCCGGGCCCGATCCACTTGTGGACACGCGGCGCGCGGTAAGTCGCGAAGCGGTTCAGCAGGGTTGCAGGCTCGTCTTCCATCATCATCATCGGTCGGTAGTCGGTCCGCACGAACTGCTCGGCCATGGTGTGTTCCAGAAAAGCTTCCAGGTGATTGAAGTAACCGCTTATGTTCAACAGCCCGCAGGGTTTGTGATGCAGTCCCAGTTGTGACCAGGTAAGTGCTTCGAACAACTCCTCCAGGGTTCCCCAGCCACCGGGGAGGGCGATGAAGCCGTCTGACAGTTCCGCCATGCGCGCCTTGCGCTGGTGCATGGAATCGACGACGTCGAGTTGGGTCAGGCCGGTGTGCGCCACTTCCCGGGCCGCGAGGGCGTGTGGAATGATACCGATGACTTCCCCGCCGCCCTCCAGAACGGCGTCGGCGACCGCGCCCATGACCCCGATGCTGGCGCCGCCGTAGACCAGGCCGATGCCCCGCCGCACCAGTTCCTCACCGAGTGAGCGCGCGGCCGCGCGGTAGTCCGGCCGTCTGCCGGGATTGGAGCCGCAATACACGCAGATTCGTTTCATCCGGCCCAAGGTGCCGTCAACGGCCATCGAATGCAAGCCCGCCCGCCGGGACGATCGCGCTCCAGGCGGCCAATTTCTCCTCCAGGGTCAGCGCAGCGTGCGCCGGGCTGGTCGATGGCAGCCGGTGCATGCCGCAGGAGGGACTGCCGGCGGGGAGCATCGGCAGAGCATGCCGCCGGAACAGGCGTTCCGCGGTGGTGCCGTTGAAGAAGATGCGGTCGATACCCGGGTAGCGGCCGAGGAAACGGTCGAAACGGTTGACCACGACACTGCCGGGTTCTATGGCGGCGTCCAGGCTACCGGGGCGGTGGCAGGACTGCAGTACGTCCCAGATGGCGAACCCGCGGCCGGCCACGGCCCGGGTCAGGCTGGCGTAATCGGGGTATTCAGCGCACGGCAATGCCAGAATTTCTCGCATGATCGGCCAGAATGCGTTACGCGGATGGCCGTAATACTGGTGCTCGGCCAGAGACTTCACGCTGGGCATACTGCCGAGGATCAGCGTGTGTGCGGCAGGCCCCGCAATCGGATCAAACCCCCGGATACGCTCCATGTCCATCCAGTTCGAGCAGTAAGGCCATGCGCGTGTGCAGGCCGTTACGTACCTGTCTGCGAATCAGCGAGCGCGGACCGTCGGCAACCGAGTCGGCGATTTCCACGCCGCGGTTGATGGGGCCGGGATGCAGCACGCGGCAGCCCGGCGCGGCCCGTTCGAGCCGGGATTCCGTCAGGCCCCAGGCGGCGTGATAGTCGGCATCGGATGGAATGCTCAAACCGGAGATTCGTTCCTTCTGTATGCGCAGCATGATGATGGCGTCGGCATCGTCGATGGCTTCGTCCAGCGTCCGGCAGATTCGTACGCCGTCGCGTTCCGCGTCTGTCGGCAGAAAATCTGCGGGGCCGGCGAGGCGAATGTCGGCAACCCCCAGGCGCGGAAAGAGCGCCAGGCTGGAGCGCGCGACCCGGGAGTGGCGAATATCGCCCGCCATCGCGATCTTGAGCGGCCGCAGATCGCCGAACGCCTGTTGCAGGGTGACGGCGTCGAGCAGGGCCTGGGTGGGGTGGGCACGTGTTCCGTCTCCGGCATTGATGACGTGCAGGCCGGGTTCGGCGCGTTCCGCCAGAGCTTCGGCGACCCCCTCGTCGCGGTGGCGCACCACGATGAAATCGGGCTGCATGGCCTGCAGCGTGTCGAACGTGTCAAACAGGGATTCACCTTTTTCCACCGAACTGCCCGTCGCCGAAATGTTCACGACGTGCATGCCCAGACGCTTGGCCGCGGTCTCGAAGCTGATTCGTGTGCGCGTGCTGGGCTCGTAGAACAGGTTGATCAGAAGCCGGCCGCTGAGCGCATTGGCGAATGCCTGGGCATTGCCTGCGACCTGCAGGGCGCGGTTGACCAGTTCGTGCAGTTGGTCGTCGGTGCAGGGGTCGGTGTGGGTGAAATGCTCCAGCGGCTTGGCCATCTCGGATTCCTGAGGGTTTTCACGCACGTCGCATGTCCGGCAACGGGCCGGTCACGCGTCGGCCGCGGTGGCCGGCGGTGCGCCGTCGGGAGCCGATTGTAACCAGTTTTCGAGGATGATTTGCGCCGCCATGGCATCCAGCCGCTGCGCGTGCTTGCGCCGCGCACTGCCCCGGGCCCGCATTTCGGCGAATTGCGCTTCAGCGGCTTTCGATGTCAGCCGCTCGTCGGCGAACCGGCACGGCAGACCGTAGCGCTTCGCCAGTGCGCCGCCGAAGCGCCGGGCCGCGCGCGACAGATCCGTTTCTTCACCCTTGTCGTTCAGGGGAAGGCCCACCACCAGGGCATTGGGGCGCCATTCGCGTATCAACCGGTCGAGCGCGTCCCAGTCCGGGGCGTCACGATGCGCGACGGTCTGCAGCGGGCTGGCGGTGCGGGTGGCGAACTGCCCCACGGCCACGCCGATGCGCCGCATACCATAGTCAAAGCCGAGTAGGGTTCCGCGGAATTCCGCGGGTTCAGGCATGCCCGCCTTCGTGGTGCAGGCGATCGACGTGAATGCCCAGGCGCCCCAGCGCGCCTTCGAAACGGCTGGGCAGTGGCATGTCGAAAATCAATTCACTGTCGGCCTCGACCGACAGCCAGGCATTCTCGCGCAGCTCGCCTTCGAGCTGTCCGCCGCCCCAGCCGGCATAACCGAGCGCGACGACAAATTTGCCCGGCCCATCGCCGCTGGCGATGGCCGCCAGAACGTCCCGCGAGGTGGTAACCATGATGTCGGAGCTGACCTGCATGCTGGACTCGAACCCTTCCTGCGGCGTGTGCAGCACGAAACCGCGATCGGGCGCCACGGGGCCGCCCTCGAGCACCGGCAGATTGCGGATGTCATCGTCGTCACACTCGATGTGCAACTGCGCCAGGATCTCGCCCAGCGAGAAGTCCGACAGCCGATTGATGGTGATGCCGATGGCGCCTTCCTCGTTGTGCTGGCACAACAGGGTCACGCTGCCGGCGAAGTTGCCGTCCACCAGGCCGGGCATCGCGATGAGCATCTGGCGGTCGAGGTAGCCGCTGCGTACGGTTTCGGTGTCGTCTGCCATGATTCGCAGATTGGGCCGGCGGGACCGGAATTTCAAGTCCGGGGGCGTGTTTTGCGACGAACGCCACTGCCGGGCCGCCGGCCGGCCGCTCCCGGCCTGTTCCGTTCGGGAGACGGGTTGCATTCACGCTAGAATGGGCTGGTAAAGCATGGCGACGAGTACGGTACATGACGGACGAGCAATACAGCCCGGAAGACCACCATCGGCCGGTGCGCAGTTACGTGCTGCGCGGCGGCCGCCTGACCGTGGCGCAACAGCGCGCGCTGGACGAGCTGTGGCCACGCCATGGCGTGGCCGGTGATTCCGGCGTACTCGATTTCGGCCAGGTATTCGGCAACGACCGGCCGGTCATACTGGAGATCGGCTTTGGCAACGGCGACGCGACCTGGCAGATGGCTGCCGCGAATCCGGAGCAGAATTTCCTCGGCGTGGAAGTCCATCGTCCCGGGGTGGGCCACCTGCTGCTCAAGCTGGAGGAAAATGGGCTGGAAAATGTTCGCGTGGCGTGCGAGGACGCGGTGGAATTGCTGGAGCACCGCATCCCGCCGGCCTCGCTGCACGGCGTTCGGATCTATTTTCCCGATCCGTGGCCCAAGAAACGCCATCACAAGCGCCGCATCGTCCAGCCGCCGTTCATCGACCTGCTGGCGCGGCGGATGCGCGCCGGTGGTTTGCTGCACCTGGCAACCGACTGGGTGCCGTACGCCGAGCACATGATGGAGATCATCGGTGCCGACGAGCGCTTCGAAAACGTGGCCGGGCCCGGCGAGTATGCCGAGCGTCCGGAGTGGCGCCCCCGGACCCGCTTTGAATCGCGCGGGCGGCGTCTCGGTCACGAAGTGCGCGATTTGCTGTTCCGGCGCGCCGACTGATGGAGTCGCGCCGGACGTCGGGTTAGGATAGAACCAGGGTGCTTGCCGGACATCCCGCCCCGTCCGGCCCGCGAATCGAAGGGGAAGGAAACCGTATGCGAGGTCAGGCTTGAAGGTGGAGCGCAGGAATTGGATGCCGGCCTGACACTGTCGGGCGACATGATTCTCGTGCTGATGGTCCTGAGTGCGACCATTGGCCTGTTCGTTTCCGAGTTGGTCCGGGTCGACGTGGCGGCCATCATGGTCATGGTGACCATCGGCCTGCTGGGGCTGGTGCCGCCTACCGACCTGTTCGACGGTTTCGCCTCCAACGCGGTACTGTCCATCATCGCGGTCATGGTACTCGGCGCCGGTCTGGACCGTACCGGTGTGATGACGGTTGTGGCCGCCTGGATTCTGAAAGCCGGGGGCAAGAAGACCAACCGCATCACGTCCCTGGTTTCCGGCGCGGTGGGCGTGATTTCCGGCATGATGCAGAACGTGGGCGCCACCGCGCTGTTCATGCCGGTGGTATCGCGTATATCCGGCCGCACGAAGGTGCCGCTTTCCGAGCTGCTGATGCCGATGGGTTTCTGTGCCATTCTCGGCGGAACCCTGACGATGGTCGGGTCGTCGCCGCTGATTCTGCTGAACGATCTGATCGCCAACGCCAACCGCTCCCTGCCACCGGGCGTGGAAACCCTGGAACCGTTCCACCTGTTTGACGTTACGCCCGTGGGGCTGGCGCTGCTGGTCAGTGGAATCATTTATTTTCTGGTGGGCGGGCGCATGCTGCTCCCCAGGACCAAGGAAAAATCCGTCGGGGCACCAGCGCGTACCAAGTCGTATTTCGCCGATGTTTACGGCATCAAGGGCGACATTTTCGAGTTGCTGGTCACCGTGGACAGCCCGCTGGTCGGCATGAAAATCAGCGATGCCGAAAAACTGAGTGGCGCGCCGATCATGCTGGCCATCCGCAATACCGAGGAGCCGAGGCTGGCGCCGCCCTCGGACGAAATGATCTGGGTGGGTACGATTCTCGGGGTGATGGGAACCCGTGACGTGGTGGGTCGATTCGCTCTGGCGAACCAGTGCCGCGTGCAGCCGCGGCTGCGCACCTTCGGTGGCCTTTTCAACGCCAGCCGGGCCGGAATTTCCGAGGTGGTGATTCCTCCCGGTTCCCGCCTGATCGGCCAGACCATCAACGAAGCACGGTTGCGCAAGCGCTACGGCATCAGCGTTCTGGCCGTGAATCGGCGCGGCGAAATCCTGGTCGAGGACATGCGCGACCTGGAGCTGGAGCCCGGCGACTGCCTGGTGTCGCACAGCACCTGGCAGGATTTGTCGGCCGTCGGCAAGGAGCGGGATTTTATCGTCGCCACCGAAATTCCCAAGGAAGAGCAACGGCCGAACAAGGTGGCGCACGCACTGGTGTTCTTCGCGATTTCGATTTTTCTGATTCTGTTCACCGACTACCGGCTGTCCATCTCCCTGCTGGTCGGGGCCATGGGTATGGTTCTGACCGGGGTGCTGAGCATGGACGAGGCCTATGGTGCGGTGAGTTGGAAGTCGGTGTTTCTGCTGGCCAGCCTGATCCCGCTGGGCCAGGCGATGGAGCGTACCGGCACCGCGGCCTGGATCGCGCAGGAAATCATGGTGTTGCTCGGTGATGTGCCCGATGTGGTGATGCAGATTTCGCTGGCGGCGCTCGCGACGCTGTTCACCCTGGTCATGTCCAACGTAGGCGCCACCACCATTCTGGTGCCGATTTCCGTGAGCATCGCTTTCACCACAGGGGCCAATCCGTTGATGTACGCACTCATCGTCGCCCTGTCGGCCTCCAACGCCTTCATCCTGCCGACTCACCAGGTGAATGCGCTGATCATGGGTCCGGGCGGTTACCGGGTGGCGGACTTCATCCGTGTGGGCAGTATCATGAGTGTCATTTTCATCGCCGTGATGCTGACGATGGTGAATCTGATTTTCGGCTGATTCATTCGGAACCGCCGGCGGCGGTGTCCGGATCGGTCAGCCACACTTCCTGGCCACGCACTTCCACGGTGGCCGGTTTGAGTGCCGCGCCGCGGCAAGGCCCCGACACGCAGCTCCCGGTTTCCAGGTCGAAACTGGCGCCATGGTGTGCGCACATCAGCCAGCCGTCACGCGTAAAGTGAAAGCGGCCGGGTGCGAGATTGAGTCCGAGTCCGTGGTGGGGGCAGACATTGTCGTAGGCGACCACGCGGCCGTCCCGGCGGAACAGCATCAGGTAGCGTGTTCCTTCCGCATGCGGCAGCGCCAGATCCTTGCCGAATTCGCCGATTTCCTCGATCCTGCACAATCGCTGTGCCATTGATACCCTCTGCGCGCGCCCCAAGTTTGCAATTCAAAGGATGAATGATCGTATGCGATACCGGATCAACCCGCCACCTGTCAGCCCCGCGGCACGAGTTCTGGCCACCCTGGTCGGTCTGCTGGTGCTGGCGGCCGCGCTGTTTTTCGGCGTGATCGTATTGCTGATCGCATTGGGAGCCATGGCCGGATTCGGTGTATACACCTGGGTGCGTTCCCGCTGGCCCGGCCGCTCTTCCGGTCGTCCGCAACAAAGCCCGGAACGGCAGCCAGGGACCGGCGGCGACATCGAAGGGGAGTACACGGTCGTCTCCAGGCGGCGCGAATAAGCTTACGAGTGGCGTTGTATTTCTCCTTTCAGGGTATACACTGGTGGGGCAAACTCAGTCAGGTGACGCTCTATGTCGATGATCCGGGAAATCCTGGACCGCAAAGGGGGAACGGTCCTGACACTCAACAGCGACGCTTCGGTGCTCGAGGCGATCGGCATCATGTCGCAGGCGAACGTCGGTGCCCTGGTCATTCAGGACGGCGAGCAGCCCTGCGGTATCTTCACTGAACGGGACTATCTGCGAAAAATCGCACTGAAAGGCCGTTCATCTTCCAGCACGCCATTGCGCGATGTCATGTCCGCTCCATTGATCACCGTGGCGACAACGGATACTCCGGAAGCCGCGATGGAAATCATGACCACCTGCCGCTGCCGGCACCTGATCATCACCGAGTCGGAACAGATGGTGGGAATCGTGTCGCTGGGGGATCTGGTGAAACACATGCTGCAGGAGAAGGAAGCCGAGGTTGAACAACTGGCGCACTATATCGCCGGTTCTTACTGACCTCGTTGTTGCGGACCGCTTTCCGTCTCCCCGTTGCCGGAACATCCGGTGGCGGGTTCCCCGCTATTGACCGGTTCATCGCGCGCCAACGCCGCGCGGATTGCGGCACGCGCTTCGTCGGCATCACGTCCCTTGCGGTACTGTTCCGTGACCACGTCTTCAACCCGGTCCAGCAGTGTATCCAGTGAACCGCCCGGATGGGAACGGTGTGACGGGGGCTGGTGCCCGAACAGGTTGATCCAGCGATCGCTGCGCCGCCCCAGTTTCAGCACGCGCTGATATTCGCGGTCCGCATTCGGTCCGCCCCGGATCAGACCGATCAGTGCCGCGCCGAGTGACAACGGGATCAGCAGCGCGTCGCGAAATCCGTCAATCAGCAGTTTGAGCTGCAGGATGGTCGCATCGCGGGCTAGCTGGCGACGGCCGGACGGCGGCGTGGATTCCTTCATCTGCATACTCCGTACAGGCCAACTGTCGACTACACTAGCAGGCATTGGAACAGAACTCAGTGTGCCGGGATTTGCCACGGCCAGACGCTATCAGGGAAACGTCCGATGGAACCAGCCAGCGAAGTCACCGAAATTCTGCGCCGTATCGAAGCCAACCAGCGTGAACAGCTGGCTCAGCAGAAACACGCGCTGGATATCCAGCAGCAACAGTTCGACATGGCCCGCCGCCAGTTCGAGCGCGCCGAAAAATTGCAGGACCGCGCGGAGCGCCTGCAGGAAAGCGGTGCCGCGATGATGGGCCTGGCACGCAAATCCCTGGTGATTGTCCTGCCGGTGGTGATCGTTCTGATCATTTATCTGACGTGGCTCATTTTCCGCTGACGACGCGGGTCAGCCGCGCTCAGGTCGCCCTCACGGGTTTCTACAACAGGAAAATGGTCGCCAACAGGCCCGCGATGGTCATCGTCACCGTGTACGGCAGGGCCAGCATCACCATGCGTCCGTAGCTCAGCCGAATCAGTGGTGCGACGGTTGAGGTCAGCAGGAACAGGAAGGCGGCTTGACCGTTCGGCGTGGCCACGGACGGAATGTTGGTCCCGGCGTTGATTGCGATGGTCAGCAGTTCGAATTGCGACCGGGAGAGGTCACCCGCCTGCAATGCCGCCGTGATTTCGTTCATGTACACCGTTGCAACGAAAACGTTGTCCGTGATGGCCGACAGCAGGCCATTGGCCAGGTAGAACACGGGCACCTGGATGGTCGCGTCGAGTTGGAAAACGTATTCGATCACCGGCTGTATCAGGTGCTGTTCATGGATGACGGCCACGATGGCGAAGAAAACCACCAGCAGGGCTGTGAAGGGGAGGGCTTCCTCGAAGGCATGGCCAAGCTTGTGTTCATCGATAACGCCGGTCAGGGCCGTGGCCAGCACGATCACGGTCAGGCCGATCAGGCCCACCGCGGCCCAGTGGAAGGCCAGTGCGACAACCAGGAACAGGGCCACGGCCGCCTGGGTGCCGATCGCGGCCCGCTGCTGCGGGGTGCGGCGCTCCGACTCGATCCGGTTGAACTCGACGAGAATGCGCCGAGCCGCCTCGGGCATTTCCGTACCGTAGCCGAACAGCCGCAGCCGCTCGACGCTGAAACAGGTCAGCAGACCCACCGCGAAAACCGGCAGACTGACCGGTGCCAGGCGGAGGAAGAATTCGCCAAATTCCCAGCCTGCCAGGTGACCGATCAGCAGGTTCTGGGGTTCGCCCACCAGGGTGGTGACGCCGCCCAGTGCGGTACCCACCGCGCCGTGCATCAACAGGTTACGCAGGAAGTCCCGGAATTGATCGAGGTCCGCCCGGGTCTCGGTGCCGATTCCACTGTCGTCGGCGTGCTCATGTTCATCGTCGAAACCCTTGCCGGAACTGACCTTGTGGTACACCGCGTAAAAGCCGGCGGCGACCGTGATGATCACCGCGGTGACGGTCAGCGCGTCCAGGAACGCGGACAGCACCGCGGCTGCGAAGCAGAACACCAGCGACAATAGGCGCTTGGAACGGATGCCGACAAGAATGCGGGCGAAAACGAACAAAAGCATGTCTTTCAGAAAATAGATGCCCGCCACCATGAAAACCAGCAGCAGTATGACCTCGATATTCGCCGCGGTTTCGTGGTAGATGGCCTCGGGGCCTACCAGGCTCATCAGCACGGCCTCGATGGCCAGCAGACCGGCGGGTTGCAGCGGATAGCATTTCAGCGCCATGGCCAGGCAGAAAATGAATTGCGCCACCATCAGCCAACCGGTGAAAAACGGACCCATCGACAGCAAAACGAAGGGATTGATCGCCAGGAATAAAACGATGGCCCGCTTGAACCAGCCGGGCGAATTTCCGAGAAAATTCGCCCACACTCCGGTGGCCACACCGATACGTTCAGTCATTCTGAAAGGAGCTCCGGGCTAGAGGATGAAAACTGTCGCAAGCAGTCCCGAGATGGACATCGTGATCGTGTAGGGCAGGGCGAGGATCACCATGCGTCCATAGCCGAGCCGGATCAGGGGTGCGACGGCCGAAGTCAGCAGGAACAGGAAAGCCGCCTGGCCGTTCGGGGTCGCGACCGACGGGATGTTGGTGCCCGTATTGATCGCGACGGTGAGCAGGTCGAAATGCTCCCGCGTGATTTCGCCTGCGGACAGCGCGGCATTGATCTCATTGATGTAGACGGTGGCGACGAAGACATTGTCCGAAATCGCCGACAGCAGCCCATTGGCCAGGAAGAACACCGGTACCTGCATGTGCTGATCCAGCGAGAACACGTACTCGATCACCGGCAGGAACAGGTGCTGCTCGTGGATCACGCCGACGATGGCGAAAAATACGACCAGCAGAGCCGTGAAGGGCAGGGCTTCGGAGAACGCGTGGCCGAGCTGATGCTCCTCGATGATGCCGGTGAAGGCCGTGGCCAGAACGATGACGGCCAAACCGATCAAGCCGACTTCGGCCAAGTGGAAGGCGAGGGCGACGACCAGGAACAGTGCCACCAGAACCTGCGCCACGATGGCCGCTTTCTGCTTGGGTGTGCGCCGTTCATCCTCGATGCGGTCGAATTCCTCCAGAATACGCCGTGCCGCGTCGGGCATCTCCGCGCCGTAGCCGAGAATTTTCATGCGCTCGACCGCCACGCAGGTGAGCATGCCCACCACGAATACCGGCAGGCTGACGGGCGCCATGCGCAGGAAAAATTCGATGAATTCCCAACCGGCGACCTGGCCGATCAGAAGGTTCTGCGGTTCGCCGACCAGGGTGGTCACTCCGCCGAGCGCGGTGCCGACCGCGCCGTGCATCAGCAGGTTGCGCAGAAAGGCCCGAAAGCCTTCCAGGTCCTCCCGGGTCTCGTGCCCGATGCCGGTGTCGTCGGCGTGATCGTGGTCGTCGTCGAAGCCTTTGCCCGACGTCACTTTATGGTAGACGCCGTAGAATCCTGCGGCGACCGTGATGATCACCGCGGTCACCGTCAGCGCATCCAGGAAGGCGGACAGCACCGCGGAGACGAAACAGAACATCAGCGACAACAGGGTCTTGGAACGGATGCGTATCAGGATCTTGGTGAAGATGTAGAGCAGCATGTCCTTGAGGAAGAAGATGCCGGCCACCATGAAGATCAACAGCAGGATGACCTCGAAATTGGCTTCGGCCTCGTGGAATACGGTCTCGGGCGACGCCATGCCCAGGATCACCGCTTCCAGAGCCAGCAGGCCGCCCGGCTGCAGCGGATAGCATTTCAAGGCCATCGCCAGGCAGAAGATGAACTCCGCGACCAGCACCCAGCCCGTCACGAATGGTCCTGTCGCGATCAGCAGAAAAGGATTCGCGACCAGGAAGAGGACGATGGTCATCTTGTACCAGTCGGCGGCGGGGCCGAGGAAATTGTCCAGCATGGAGCGGGCAAGGGTGCTTGGCATATTTTGTTCCGGCAAGGTCCAGTGGAAAAGCAGGGATTCTAGTATTTCGGTGCGTGGCGCGCCAGAAGCAGTGTGAATTCCGGTCCGGTTTTGCGTTGACCGGACGGCTCGGATAGACTATATCTCTTTATCTCGATTGAAAGATATATAATTAAAGGAACCAGGCGTATGAGCAGTTACCTCTTCACGTCGGAGTCGGTCTCCGAGGGCCATCCCGACAAGGTGGCGGACCAGATTTCGGACGCCATCCTGGATGCCATCCTCGATCAGGATCGCTCCGCCCGGGTGGCCTGTGAGACATTCGTCAAGACCGGCGTGGCCATTGTTGGCGGTGAAATCACCACCTCCGCCTGGGTCGATCTCGAAGATCTGATCCGGAATGTCATCGTGGACATCGGCTACGACTCGTCGGAGGTGGGCTTCGATGGCCGGACCTGCGGCGTGGTCAATATCATCGGCAAGCAGTCGCCGGACATCAACCAGGGTGTGGACCGGGAGCGTCCGGAAGACCAGGGCGCGGGCGACCAGGGCCTGATGTTCGGATATGCCACGAACGAAACCAAGGTGTTGATGCCGGCACCGATCCATTATGCGCATGAACTGGTGAAACGCCAGGCCGTGGTGCGCCGCACCAGCGATGCTGGCCGCCAGCATTTGCGGCCGGATGCCAAGAGCCAGGTGACCTTCCGTTACGAGGACGGTCGTCCGGCCGGTATCGACGCCGTGGTGCTGTCTACGCAGCACAGCGCGGAGACCAGCCAGGAACACCTGCGTGAACTGGTGATGGAGGAAATCATCAAACCGGTACTGCCCGAGGCCTGGCTGGACGGCAACACCAAGTACCACATCAATCCGACCGGCCGTTTCGAGATTGGCGGGCCGGTGGGAGACGCCGGACTGACCGGCCGCAAGATCATTGTCGACACCTACGGCGGCATGGCACGGCACGGCGGTGGAGCGTTTTCGGGCAAGGACCCTTCCAAGGTCGATCGCTCGGCGGCGTACGCCGGCCGTTACGTGGCCAAGAATCTGGTGGCCGCAGGACTGGCCGACCGGGCCGAAATCCAGGTTTCCTACGCGATCGGCGTTGCGGAACCCACCTCGGTCACGGTCGAGACGTTTGGCACCGAAAAGATTCCGGTACACAAGATCGAGCAGATCGTGCGTCAGGAATTCGACCTGCGGCCGTACAGCATCATCCGGATGCTGGACCTGATCCAGCCCATGTACCGACCGCTTGCGGCTTACGGTCACATGGGACGTGAAGACCTCGATGTGAGCTGGGAGCGGACCGATCGCGCTGACCAGTTGCGTGAGGTGGCGGGGCTGTAAAACCCCGATGAATGAAGTGCCGCGTGCCGAGGGGCGCTGCGACCGGACTGCGAGTCCGGCCAGGCTCGGCGGGGGGCCATGAATTGGAACTGCGCTCGAACAGAACGCACGGGAGAACAGCAGTGAATGCCGTAATTGAACAGATTGAACAGAATGATTACTACGTCGCCGATCTTTCGCAGGCCGAATACGGCCGCAAGGAAATCGCGATCGCCGAAACCGAAATGCCGGGCCTGATGGCGCTGCGCGAAGAGTATGGTGCCGAGCAACCGCTCAAGGGGGCTCGTATCGCCGGCAGTCTGCACATGACCATCCAGACGGCCATGCTCATCGAGACGCTCGAGGCGCTGGGCGCCGACGTGCGCTGGGCGTCGTGCAACATTTACTCCACCCAGGATCATGCCGCGGCCGCCATTGCCGATGGCGGCACCCCCGTTTTCGCCTACAAGGGTGAATCCCTGGACGAATACTGGGAATTCACTCATCGCATTTTCGATTGGGGCGATGACGAGGGCGAACCGCGGTTCGCCAACATGATCCTGGACGACGGTGGTGACGCCACCCTGCTGCTGTATCTCGGCAGCAAGGCCGAGCAGGATGCCAGCGTACTGGATAATCCCGGCAGCGAGGAAGAAGAGGCGCTGTTCGCGGCGATCCGCCAGCGGCTGAAAACCGCCCCGGGCTGGTATTCGAAGGCCCTGGCCAGCATCCAGGGCGTGACCGAGGAAACCACCACCGGCGTCAAGCGGCTCTACCGCATGGCGAAGGACGGTGAATTGACCTTCCCGGCCATCAACGTGAACGATTCAGTCACCAAGTCGAAGTTCGACAACCTGTACGGCTGCCGTGAGTCGCTGGTCGACGGGATCAAGCGCGCCACCGATGTGATGGTGGCCGGCAAAATCGCCCTGGTGGCGGGTTATGGCGACGTGGGCAAGGGCTGTGCGCAGTCGCTGAAGGGCCTGGGCGCGACGGTCTGGGTCACCGAGATCGATCCGATCTGTGCCTTGCAGGCGGCGATGGAGGGCTTCCGTGTGGTCACGCTGGACGAGGCGGCCCCGCTGGCCGATATCTTCGTCACCGCGACCGGCAACTACCACGTCATCACCCACGAGCACATGGCGCAGATGAAGCACCAGGCCATCGTGTGCAACATCGGGCATTTCGACAACGAGATCGATGTGGCCAGTCTGAAGCAGTACCGCTGGGAGAATATCAAGCCACAGGTCGATCACGTGATCTTCCCGGACGGCCGCCGCATCATCCTGCTGGCCGAGGGCCGGCTGGTCAATCTCGGTTGCGCCACTGGCCATCCGAGCTTCGTGATGTCCAACTCCTTCACCAACCAGGTGCTGGCGCAGATGGAACTGTGGAACCATGGCGATCGCTATGAAAACCAGGTGTATGTGCTGCCCAAGCACCTCGATGAGAAGGTGGCCCGGCTGCACCTGGAGCGCATCGGCGCGAAATTGACCGATCTGACGGACGAGCAGGCCAGCTACATTGGCGTTGAGACCGAGGGGCCGTTCAAACCGGACCACTACCGCTATTGATCACGCGTATCGACGCCATAAATTGAGACAGGGTCGTGTCCGCTCCGCCAGTCAGTTTCGAGTTTTTTCCACCGCGCAGTGCCGAGCAGAAGCTGGTCCTGGAGTCGACGTGGCAGAAATTGTCACCGTTGCGTCCCGCCTATCTGTCGGTGACCTTCGGGGCGGGCGGCTCGACCCTGGATTCGACCCGGGAGACGGTCAACGCGCTGCTCGGTGAGAGCGGCGTTCCGGTGGCGCCGCATATTTCCTGCATGGTCCGCAGTGAATCGCAGATTCGCGATTTGCTGCAGCGCTACCGTGAGGACGGGGTCGAACGGCTGGTGGTCCTGCGTGGTGACCGTCCCGAGGGCATGACCGGTCCCGGGCCGTTCCAGTACGCCAACGAACTGGTGCGCTGGATTCGCCGCGAATTCGGTGCCGCGTTTCACATCGAGGTGGCCTGTTACCCGGAATTCCACCCCGAGTCGCCCAGCCCGCAGGAAGAAATGAAATTCTTTCGGGCCAAGGTGGACGCGGGCGCGGACGGCGCCATCACGCAGTATTTCTACAATGCCGACAGCTATTTCCGCCTGCTCGACGACTGCGCCCGGGCGGGCATCGACATTCCGGTGACGCCCGGCATCATGCCGATCACCAATTACCGTCAGTTATCCCGGTTTTCGGACATGTGCGGCGCAGAGATTCCGCGATGGATCCGGCGCCGGCTGGAAGGATTCGGCGATGACGGCGCATCCATTCGGGCCTTCGGGCTGGATGTGGTGAGCGGCCTGTGCGAACGCCTGCTGGCCGGCGGCGCGCCCGGATTGCACATCTACACCCTGAACCGGGCCAATGCCAGCCTGCTGTTGTGGCAGCGACTGGCCGGAGAGGCAGCCGGCAAGCCGGCGCCCGTCCGCTGAATTCTCAGGGACGCTCGTCGCGCGCCCGTTGCGCCCGGCGCACCGCCCAGACCACCATGGGGGCCATCAGGCCGGCGCCCAGAATAATCAACAGGGGCCAGAGGCCGGCCAGCGCCGGCAGCCCGAGGTCGATGCCGAGCGCCGCGAGCATGCCGAGTACGACCAGAACGGTTCCGACACCGTCCAGCGCCAGTATCCAGGGCGGAATGGGGAAGGGAGATTTGCCGCTCACGGGGTTTCCTCCCGGTAAATGCCGATGAATGTGCGGCCCGTGGTATCGATGCTGGCCCGATACATGCCCGCGGTGTTGAACACCAGCGCGATGTTGCCGTCCGGATCGATGGCGATGACACCGCCGTCACCTCCCATGTCCACCAATTGACCGTTGATGACGGAATCGGCTGCCTGTTCCAGGCCAACGCCCTGGTAACGGACCCGCGCGCAAATGTCCGCCGCCACGGTGGCGCGAATGAAATACTCCCCGTGCCCGGTGGCGCTCACCGCGCAGGAGCGGTTGTCGGCATAAGTGCCGGCGCCGATGATGGGTGAGTCGCCGACCCGGCCCCAGCGCTTGTTGGTGGTGCCGCCGGTCGAGGTTGCGGCGGCCAGATTGCCTGCTGCATCCAGCGCCACCGCACCGACCGTCGACAGCCAGCGGTCGGGAGATTCGGATACGGCATGCGCCTCCGGATCATCGCTGGCCCGGGCATCCTGCAATTGCTGCCAGCGGTAGTCGGTATGGAAATAGGCTTCGTCCTCGAAAGCGATGCCCTGCTGGCGCGCGAAGGCCTCGGCGCCATCCCCCGTCAGCATCACGTGCGGGGAGTCGGTCAGGACCCGATGTGCCAGGGTGATGGGATTGCGCACCAGGCGAACCCCGGCAACGGCTCCGGCCGAAAGGTCGGCTCCGTTCATGATCGATGCGTCCATTTCGTGCCTGCCCTGGGCGTTGAAGACGGCGCCGCGGCCCGCATTGAAGTCCGGTGAATCCTCGAGCAAGGTGACGGCCGTGAGCACGGCGTCGATGCCGCTGCCACCGGATTTCAGCACTTCATGACCGGCCAGGGCGGCTGCCCGCAGGGTGGCCCGGATTCTTTCTTCGGTTTCGGGATCGAGCCGGTCCCGGCTGATGGTGCCGGCGCCCGCGTGCAGCGCGATGGCCACCGGCCCGGATTGTGCGGCCGGATCGGGGCCGGCCGCCGTTGCGGTTGAGTACGCAGACATCGACAGCACTCCTGCGGTGACGGCGAAGGCCAGGCGTGTGAAGGCACCGGCCCTGGAAACGCGGCCGGCCGCGCGGGCCAACGCGTGGGTTGGCGCGCGCAAGGGTCTGAGACGAATCATGGGCATCCTCACCTGGAATCGCTTGAATTGTCCGTTGCCGGGGTGCCGTGGCGCAACCAGTACAGCGCGGTATAGATTTTCGGGTCCAGCGGCGTTCCTTCGGCCAGCCGCCCGGCCAGCCAGGCATCGACCCGCGCCATCGGCACCCGGTGCACAGTGATGGCCTCGCTGGCATCGCCGCCGCCATCGCCGACCCGCCGCAGGCCGGTGGCGCGCACGAAGGTGATCATCTCGTCGGTCATGCCGGCGGAGCTGGGGCAGGTGAGTATGGCGGATACGTCGCTGGCTTCGTAGCCGGTTTCCTCGACCAGTTCGCGGCGGGCGGCCGTCAGCAGTTCCTCGTGCGGATCATCGAGATCGCCGACCAGGCCCGCCGGCAATTCAATCACGGTCCGGCCGACCGGAACGCGGAACTGCTCGACCAGCAGAATTTCATCGTCGCCGGTGACCGCGACGAGCACGGCGACGGCCGAGGCATTGGTGCGGGTGGCGAATTCCCAGCCGCCGGAATCGCGTAACCCCAGGTAGCGGCCGGCGTAGAGCATCCGGGATTCAGTCATGGGCAGGCTCTCTGGTAAAATGCGGCGATTGATGGGGCGATTGTACTGGCGACGCGCGTGGCGCGCAGGTTGGCGCTCCGTTCCGGCCGCGGATGGAACCAACCACCCGTTCGTCGTTCAAAGACACCCGTTGCCTGTCGGTGACGGCGCGCGGGAGAGCGCACCGCTTCCGACACGGCCCTTTCCCAAATTCAGGAATCACGATGTCACAAAGAATTTTACTTACCGCCTGGGTCGGTCTGCTGTTGAACCTGGCAGCCATCACCGGTTTCGCCCGGGAAGATTCATCCGCGGCCGCAGCCGGCCAGGCGGCTGGCGCGCAGAACGCGGCCGCCGAGGCTCCGCCCAGGAAACCGCGCCACCGGGGCGGGCTGCCGGATGACATCGAGGGATTACAGCAGACCGCCATCGAGGCCTATGAGGCGGGTGAACACCTGCGCTTCGTGCAGGCCACGATCAAGCTGCGCAATCTGCGCCCCTACGAGCCGCAATACCTGATCGGCATGGTGGTGGGAACCGCGCTGCTGGGCCGCCAGACCAGCGCCTACAGCTACATGCACAAGATGCAGGAGCAGGGGCTGAGTTTCGATTTCAATTCCACCGACGACACGGAAAGCATCCGCGGCACCGAGGTCTACGACTACATCAACGACCTGCTGGTCCGCGCCGGTGATCCGTTGGGTGAGGCCGAAGTCGCGTTTCGACTTCCCGAAGCGGACAGCTACCCGGAAGCCATCGTCTGGGATCCGACCCGCGAGCGCTTTCTGACCGGGGCCGTCGACACGGGCGAAATCCTGGCCGTCTCGAAGTCCGGCGAGGTGGAGAGCCTGCTGAAGCCGGATGCGGATACGCCGTGGTGGTCGGTGCACGGCCTTTCCGTGGATGCCGAGCGCAACCGGCTGTGGGTGTCGACTACGGCGGTGCCGGCCTTCCGCGACGTGCCCAGGAACATGCTGGGCGCGTCCGCGCTCCTGGAATTCACCCTGGACGAGCTGGAACTGGTGGGCCGTTTCCCGGTGCCGGGCGACAGTCTGCCGCATCTGCTCGGCAGCTCCGTGGTGCATCCTTCGGGTGACGTGTTCGTCATCGACCGCGCGCTGCCGATGCTTTATCGCAAGGCCGCCGGCGGTGCGGCGCTGGAGGCTTACCTCGGCAACAAGGAACTGGTGGGTTTCCGCGACATCGCGCTATCCGCGGATGGCAAACGCCTGTACCTGGCCGATGCCGCGCTGGGCGTCATGGTGGTGCTGCCCGACGACCAGAAATCGACGATGCTGGCTGCCCCGGAATCCCTCAACCTGGGTGGCATCTCCGGCCTGGCGGTGTCCGGCAACGCCCTGATGATGATCCAGAACGGCATCCGGCCCCAGCGCGTCATGCGTCTGGAACTCGATCCGTCCGGATTGTCGGTGGTCGAGGTCAAACCCGTGGCCAATGCGCTGGAGACCTTCAACTTCCCGTCGTTTGCCGCAGCGCACGGGGATTCACTGTGGTATTTCGCCAGCAGCAACGTGCCGGGCGCCAATGAAGGGCTGGTTGAACCGCTGGTCCTGAAGTCACCGCTGGAGCCCGACGAGATGCTGCCGACGGCCGCGGAGACCAAGTTCCAGGAGGATACCTTCGGCAAGGACTGAGGCCGTACAGGCGGTTTGCCCTGCCGGGTCCGGATTCAGGCCCGCAGGCAGCGCTGGCGCAGCATGCCGCCGAACTCGAGCTCGTCGAACAGGCGATTCAAGGCTGCGTCGTCGGTGGTCCGGCGCGCGATTTCGGGTGATTCCAGGGCCGAGGGCACGTCTGTTCGAATCACCGTGAGTTGACGCGCGAGTTCGGCGGCGGCGCGATGTTCGACCAGTTTGCGGTGCAGCGATTTCGCGCCGCGGATGCCGAGGTAGGGCACCTCGTCGACGCTGGCGTAGAGCCGGTCGAGATCGCCGAAATGCGCCAGCAGGGCAGCGGCCGATTTGGGCCCGATGCCCGGAACGCCGGGAATGTTGTCCACCGCGTCGCCCGTCAGTGCCAGGTAGTCGGCGATCTGCTCGGGTGACACCCCGAATCGTTCCAGCACCTGCGCGGCGCCGAGTTTGCGGTTGCGGGAAAAATCCCACCAGTGATCGTTTTCACGCACCAGTTGCGTCAGGTCCTTGTCGCTGGTCACCAGGCACACCGGGTGGCCGCGATCACGCCAGTGCACGGCCAGGGTGCCGATCAGGTCATCGGCTTCGAAACGGGGGTCGGCGTAACAGGCCAGTCCCATCGCCTCGGCCACCGCTCGCGCCCACTTGAACTGGCGTTTCAGTTCCTCCGGTGCCGGATCCCGGTTGGCCTTGTACTCCGGGTAGATCTCGTTGCGGTAACTGGTGGTCAGTGATTCGTCGAAGGCCACGCCCACGTGTGAGGCCGAGGTCTGTTCCAGCAGGCTGCACAGGAAGCCGGTAAAGCCGTAGACGGCATTGGTCGGCTCGCCCCTGGCGTTGTTGAAAGCATCGGGCATGGAAAACCAGGCGCGGAAGATATAGACACTGGCGTCGACCAGGTAGACGGGGGATGCGCTCATGGTTCGATTATAAGCGTTCTCCCGTTCCGGTCACCGATGTTCCGGGCAGAAAAGCCGTGATGGCGCAAGTGGTCGTCGACATTCGAGATCAGTTTGCCATACTGGCCACTCAGTCCAAACATCCAAGGCCCTCGATGTAGGCCAGCCGGTCGAGCGTAAAAGCTCCTGAACCAAACTCGGAAAGCAGTGAATCGTAAATGAAACGTCCATTGAGACACGACTCCAGTTCAATTCGAATCGATCCCCAGTCGACCATTTCACTGGTATTCACGTCGGCGCCCGCACCGGGCGTAAGAATACCCTCCGTTTGATAGTATCCGTCCGCCAAAATGGTATTTCCACTCCTGCTACCAATCCCTAGCACCCAACCTTGATTTCCTGACTGATCAAAGGTGTTCCAAAAAATTAAGTACTCATTAGGCCTTGTGTTTTCGATTGTAACGTAGTGGCCATCTCGGCCCCGGGAATAAAACAAGCCGTTCTCACCTCCAGAAAACAGCGGTGTGTTCCCCGATGTTTCGAATGCTCCTATATCGCATTGGCTAATGCCGTCACCAGTGCCATCTTTGGGGCGTAATCCACCCATCGCATCTCGATTAGGGCAGGTGTAGGTATCACCCGTGATTCTATCGAGCGCCGGGCTGTTGGGTGGAAGAACGACGAATGGTCCACCCTGGGGAGCGTTTTCGAACCGGGCGGCATTGGAATAAAAGCCAGTAATATCTGTATTGGATTTCGCCGGGCAAGGCTCTGTCGTGGAGATGAGATTGAATCCGGTGCTAACAACGTTTTCTGAGAACGTACAGCCGAGGTCCAATATCATCGTGCCACCCATCGCAATTTCTCGAAACACTCCGGGGCGCTCAACGGTTCGTTCGATTGCGAGCAATTTTGAAGTTGTGCCAGAAGGTGATGTCTCGCGAATGAATGTGGACGACCTAATGTTGAGCGTCGCGAACGGGCCGTTGTGGATGTACGCTGCAACAGATTGTGCCGGCAGTTCCGGGGCATCAATCCTGCCGTCGATAATAAAGACATTTTCTAGCGTGGCTTCACCAAGGTTATTCATGAATACAACTGCATACTGTGATTCCGTTACAACGGAAATGGCAGAGGCGCGCACCTTGCTTAATTGAATATTGCCATAGTTCAGGACAACCGCACCCGAAGACTTTCCGGATGAATGGGTATCAACGGATGAAATCCTCACGCTCTCCAGAGATAGTGAAGCTCCATCGGACACGATTATGAGCCCCTGTTCCGAAGTACCTGGTTGGTCAGATTCGAAATCCCGAATCACCACGTTGGAAAGCTCTAATGAGCCGCCTTCGCCAATTTCAAGTAATGGACCAAGAGCTGTTGAGCCGTCACCGCTAAATACTGCCCCTTTCCCATCCAAAATGATGGTGCCGGTTATTTTCGGAGGTGAGTTCTCAGGTAATTGATATGAGTATGCGCCATCACCAACCAGCCGAATAAACGTGCGCTCCCCGGATTGATTCGCACGTTCAATGGCCGAATTCAATCCAGAAACATCACCGTCTTCGATGTCGATGATTTCGTCGGCTTGTAGCGGTGATATCCCTGTCGTCAAACAGGCGGCCCAAGACAGAATTATCAAAAACTTAATGCGATTTAAGTTGGGTGTATTGAGCATCTTCTTGGCACTCTTGGGGAAATAAAACTAGTTTATGCTGAGGAATAGTCGTATGAGGACCAATTAAGTCGGCCCTGGAAAATTGAACCCACTGAACAAACTCCGAATCACAGTGGGTTTATCCACAAAGAGCCGAAAAGTTTACGAGTCGCTTGATTCTGAATCGGCGTCATCCGCCACATAGTAGGCCTTAACGTCCAGCACTTCCTCAAAGACCTTTTTGCCCTCTTTGTATTGGGGGATAGGGCTTTTCACCTTCGTAACATGACTCGAATTTCTCGCATTGCAGATCGGATCTTCCAAGCAATCTCTGATCAGTCCTTGTCGAATAGACTCAATTTGTTCAGTTGAACTGACTGGACTACTTTGGTCTTGGGCTAGTGCTGGTAAGCAAAAAGTGACCAACAGCGAGGATACTAGTAAATGAGAGTGTTTCACGTCCGCTCCTTAGTACATTGACATCTTATGAACAGATGTCCAAATATAGCCACCCGCTCCGTTCATTTCGTTCCCCCAATGCACGCCAGAAATGGGCACGGACCCGGAGGACGGCATAGATTGCTGGAATAATCCACGTGCGCTCGCGCATTGGAATAGCTTCTTGAGATCAACGTTGAATTGGTAGTCAACGCCAGTCGAAGACATGTTTGGAACCGTAAATCCACAATGCCAAGCGGAAGGCCCCGCATTCAGGTCTTCAGAGTCTAAGAATGCCCAATCTACTCCCGGATAGAAAAAAGACTGCGTGACTGTCCAGTTCCATAAGAAATTTTCCCCAGCGTCGGTCGCTGAAGACGCATCCGTGTTGTCACCTAGGTGTTTAAGAGCGAGAAAGACACCACGCTTCTTGCCTCCCCACTCGCTAAGCGCATAGAGATAAAACCAGAGTCCACCGTCACTCCAATAATCACCCCCGGATGGTTCGGCATACGCCCAAATTTTCGCCCAAAACTTCACTTTGTGCGGAGTTCCGTAAATGGAACCAACATTTGATGAGTTTCCGCGTCCCGCTTGTGCGCCCATTGACACAAAGGGGAGGCCCATAATTCCGTTTGCATCGTGACTATGTGTTGCACCTAAGTGACGGACAATCAAATGCGCCCGAGGAAAATTCTCTCCAATATCCGTGTCCGTGACGACATCGTATGACTCAGGATAGTAAGTCCAATTTGCATCCGTGCTGTAGTAAAGAGGATGAGTACGCCCCGGAATGCCGGGATTTGATGTACCTTCTGTGTAAAAAGCTGGTTCATTGTTAATGTGCAACGCCCAGTAATTGGACGATCCAGATGCGCCTTGAGGGAACGTTAGGTAAGTAGGTGAACTCCCATACGCTGGCCCCGATTCGCACGGTGTTGGCGGCCCGAATAAACAGTTGCCGTAGGTGACTGGATAGAAAGTACCGTAGAGTGAAGCAATTTCGGGACGCGAATATCCATTCGTGAACCCTTGATCCCAAAAATTCGCGGATGCAATGCCTGCTGGGTTGAGCGCCAGCAGAGTTAGAACAAGCATGATGCTTTTCATTTCGCACTCCCTAAAGTGCTTGCTTTGGATATCTGTATGTTTAGTGTCTCCTATCCGTGAGTTCTTTTATCTGATCGGTGTCAATGGGCGCCAATATTGCGCCATTCGAGGATCGCCGATTAAGCAACATTCTGTCTGTAGTGCGCCGTGCAAAGGTGCGCTCTTTCAGTGGGTGAGATTCCCACTCGGCAACTGTCGTTCCAGCCGGTAGCAATCGGAACAGTGGTGGAGGCAACGAAGCGACTGAAGCTTCCGATGTAAAAGGGTCCTTTAGGGATTCAGCGAGCACGCAGGCCGTAACGTGCAGTGAACGCTGAGCAGGCCTCGAAAAATGTAATGTAGGTGCCGACCCGGCTACAGAACGGGGAAGGCCGCCGCCATTGAGGAAGAGATCGATTGGCACTCGATGGACCCACCGGCGTATTAGCGACGGCATGCCTGCAAATGGGAGAGTAGCGCAACACGGGAAGTCCCACGGGATACTTGGTGTCGCGAGGCGGGCAACGGGGTGTCGGGAGGCACAGACCGGTCCGGTGGGATGGCGGATAGGGTCGTAGTACCGCTGAGGTCGGGTAACGCCGATTGAGGAAAGGGCCCTTAGTCTGGGAGTAGCGCTGGCAAGAGCACGCGATTGGAGATTGACATTGAGTCTGGTAACTCCTGCAAAAGTTGAGAAGCTCCGCAAAGCGCTGCATGTGAAAGCGAAGGAAGAAGCCGGGTTCCGCTTCTACCAGCTGTATGACAAGGTGTATCGGGCCGAAGTGCTGTGGCACGCCTACCGTCTGTGCCGGGCCAACGGCGGGGCGGCGGGTGTGGATGGCGTGACGTTCGAGCAGCTCGATGCGGTGGGTGTTGGCGGCTGGCTCGGTGAACTGGCGGATGACCTGCGAAAGAAGGTCTATCGTGAGTTGGCGCTGGTCCGCTTGTCGACGCGTACACGTAAACTTCCGTGGGCGAAGGCATGATCCCAGAGAGAGCCGGATGCGGGAAATCCGCATGTCCGGTTCGGCGAGCGGCGACTGGAAACGGGGTGGGTAATCGGGTTCGGCCGACCTGCTACCGCGCCAGTCGTCGACTCTACAATTCGGCCTCCCTCAGAACGCAGCTAGTTCTCGAAGGTCTGGTAGCGGCGTTCCGCCGTTTGCCAGTCCTCCTAGATTTCCATCAGTATCGCACTGACTAGCCGCAAACAGGCCGCCTCGTTCGGGAACAGCCTCGCAACCCGTGTCCGGCGCCGGATCCCGGTTGGCCTTGTACTCCGGGTAAATCTCGTTGCGGTAACTGGTGGTCAGTGATTCGTCGAAGGCCACGCCCACGTGTGAGGCCGAGGTCTGTTCCAGCAGGCTGCACAGGAAGCCGGTAAAGCCGTAGACGGCATTGGTCGGCTCGCCCCTGGCGTTGTTGAAAGCATCGGGCATGGAAAACCAGGCGCGGAAGATATAGACACTGGCGTCGACCAGGTAGACGGGGGATGCGCTCATGAAATGGTTACCAGATGGGGTTTTCCGTTCAGGGTGGATCCTCGAAGCCATCTTCATGCAGAGCGGGTGGGACCGGCGATAGCTGGAACAACAACCCGCTTACATCCGCATGGTTTACGGTGACGGGATCGCCGGTTGTCATCACGTCACAGGCGTAGCAGAGGATATCGTCCCAGATTTCCGACCGGTAACCGGGGATACTGGCCGGTATCGTCTTGATGTAATAGGTCGAATTCGGAATTCGGGGATAAATCCACTCTCCGGTTCCCGTGGTCGTCGCCACACCCAGCGGCTGCCCGTCTTCGTCGTACACCTGCAATTGTACACCCGGCATCGGTTGGGAGTTCTGGTCACGTACCGTGCCTGAAAGACTGTAGGCTCGGGGCAAGTCGTAATTGAGCGTATTGTCTCCCTCCGCGATGGCAACAGCCACGCCGTCACCCGCCTTGTCACAGGCTCCGGCGTCACAGAGAATCTCCGGGTACAGTTCGTCGAGATAATCGCTGGCGGCGCCGTGTGCATCAAAAAAAACTTTGTAGCTTCCCGGCGGCAGGTCGTAAATCTCCCAATTCCCGCCGATATCGCTGGTCGCTTCGTAACCGGTGGGTGCGCCGCTGGCTGGATTCAGTAGCTGGATTGTTACCGGGGATACCGCCGTGCTGCTGTCGCTTCGGTCGACAACCTTGCCGGAGAGTGTTGTGACGACATTTGCCTGACAGGTCATCTGCGGGATATTGCAATACGGCATCGCGGGGTCGATGCAGTCGGCATCGGATGAGCAGCCCGCCGGAGCGGCTTCGCACTGGTTGGTCTGGGTGTTGCAGGTCGGCAGGGAGGGGTCGGTGCAATCGGCATCGGTCAGACAGCCGGGAGGGGGAGCTTCACACATCATGGTGATGGTGTTGCAGATGGGTTCACTCGGGTTGATGCAATCGGCATCCGATGAGCAACCCGCCGGTGCGGCTTCGCATTGATTGGTCTGGGTGTTGCAGACCGGCAGTGAGGGGTCGGTGCAGTCGGCATCGGTGAGGCAGAGACTGGCGCCGCATTGGTTGGTCTGGGTGTTGCAGATCGGCAGTGAGGGGTCGGTGCAGTCGGCATCGGTGAGGCAGAGACTGGCGCCCGCCCAGGCATTCGGTGCGGCTAATAATGCTGCCAACCAGGAAAAGACAATCAGCATGAATTTTTGATTTCTTTGCATGTGTTGGACCATTGAGATGTGTTTTTGCTGAATCGGGAATGTGCGGGGCAATGCTGTGCGGCGCGGAGTTTCGCCGTTTGATCAAGGGGGGTGATTATTCTGGATCTAACCAGGACGCGGTGGGATATTGGCGCTTAGTGTACCCAAGATGCTGAAACGCAGATAGGTATGCATGATGCTTGGGTGAGGCGTTCAGGCCAGCAGTTTCTGTCCGCCTTCCACTCGTTGGCGCAGCACGCTGTTACGAGGGAAGTGGGCGAGAAGGAAGTCCATCTGGTCGGCGAGAATGCGGCGGCCCTGCAGGTAGACGTATTCGGCGTGGGTGGGCACGAAGGGGATGGCCAGCAGTTGCATTCCGGCCTGCTCGGGGGTGCGGCCGGCCTTGTGATTATTGCAGCGCTTGCAGGCGGTGACGACGTTTTTCCAGGTGTCGCGGCCGCCCTGGCTGATGGGCTTGACGTGGTCGCGCGAGAGCATGAAATTGGGGAATTGTTCGCCGCAGTACAGGCACAGCGACTGGTCGCGGCGGAACAGCGCCTTGTTGCTCAGCGGCGGTGAATACTTCGGGGAAAAAAGCTGCTCGTGCGGGTGATGGCCGACGGTGGCGACGATGGCGTTGACTTCCACCATGCTCTGCACTCCGCTCAGCGCGTTGACGCCGCCGTGTATGCGGTACAGGGTGCGGCCGAGGGAATAGCTGACCTGGCCCAGCGTGATCAGCCGGACGGCGTGCTGGTAGCCGATCCACTCGAGCGGCATGCCCGATACGTCGGTCCTCAATACCTGTTGTTGCAGGTCCACGATGCGCTCATTCTGCAACCGGCGCTCGTTTGAAGCAAGACCGGTACATTTTGGCACCCGTACGCCACGGGTCATCTGAACGCGAGGTGGTGTTTTCGTAATCGGGATATCATCAACGGCTTCGATTCGGCTCAACAGGGGGGTCGTGCCCTTATTGCACGGTTTTCGGCCGTTTTTCGCGCGGGCTCCGGCAGGTTTCTGCAGGATGCGAACCCTGAGCCGGCTTGCGGGTCAAAGACCCCGTTCGGATGACAGGAAATTCACGATGCGTCGATTCGTTGCCCCGAAAATTCTATTGCTTTTGCTGTGCCTGACCGGATTCGTTCCGGGGGCTGCGGCAGCTCTGCCTCCCGTCGTGGACGGCGAGCCACTGCCGTCCCTGGCTCCGGTGCTGGACCGCGTTACACCCTCGGTCGTCAATATCTATACCCAGACCCGGGTGCGCATCCGCAGTCCGTTGCTGGATGATCCGTTTTTCCGCCGGTTCTTCAACGTGCCGGACCGGCCGCGGGAACGCGTGTCCCAAAGCCTGGGGTCGGGCGTGATCGTCGACGCCGAGCAGGGCTATGTGTTGACCAACAATCACGTGATCGCCGGGGCCGACGATATATCGGTCACCCTGTCGGACGGGCGCAGCTTCCGCGGCGAGGTGATCGGGCTTGACCCGGACACCGATCTCGCCATGATCCGGATTCCCGCCGAAGACTTGGAGGCGCTGCCGCTGGCCGACTCCAACGCCCTTCGGGTCGGCGACTTCGTGGTGGCGGTGGGCAACCCCTTCGGACTGGGGCAGACCGTCACCTCGGGCATCGTCAGCGCACTGGGACGGGCCGGCTTCCGTGGCCTGGAGTATCAGAATTTCATCCAGACGGACGCGTCCATCAACCCCGGCAATTCCGGCGGTGCACTGATCAATTTGCGCGGCGAACTGGTCGGTATCAACAGCGCGATTTTTACGCCGTCCGGCGGTAACGTCGGCATCGGTTTCGCGATTCCGAGTGACATGGCGCAGTACGTGATGGAACAACTGGCCGAATTCGGCGAGGTGCGCCGCGGCACCCTGGGCATTTATGTGCAGGACCTGACGGCCGAACTGGCCGGCGCGCTCGATCTCGAGGACCGCCAGGGCGCGCTGGTGGCCGAGGTGGTTCGCGACTCATCGGCGGACCGGGCCGGCATACGTGCCGGCGACGTCATTGTCGGCATCGCCGGTTACCCCGTGCGCAACATGCGCGAATTTCACAACGTTGAAGGGCAGTTGCCGGTTGGCGAGGAACGCAGCCTGGAATACGTGCGCGACGGTGCATCACATTCCGTGACACTGGGTGTCGCCGAGCTGCGGGAAATCGACGGCGGCATGCTCGATGAGCGCCTGGCCGGCGCGCGCTTCGAGGAGTTGCCGGCCAAGATGCGCGGCGACCGGGTCAAAGGCGTGCTGGTGGCCGGGCTCGACCGCCGCAGTCGCGTGGCGCGGGCCGGTCTGCGGCCGGGTGACATCATCACCGCGGCCAATCGCCAGAGCGTACAGAGCCTGGCCGAATTGCAGGAAAGCCTGGACGCCGGCCGCGGGCCCATCCTGTTGCAGATTCGTCGGGACGGAAACGATTACGTGGCGCGAATCGATTAACCCGAATACGGCGTCACCCGTCTCGCCGCGACCATGGGTGACGCTTCATTCATGGTGTAATCTGCGTAGTTTTAACGTATTCAGCGGGAGGAAGCGTGACACACGGGTTTGCAACGGAATCGGAGCGGGACACGAAGCCCGTACCCCTGGTACCCCTGACCGCGGACGGCCTGGCCGCCTGGCGTGAACAGGCTTCGCCGCGTGACCGGCGCTGGCAGGAGTCCGCCGGGTTTGCGGCGAAGGCGGGCGAAGTGCTGGTGTTGCCGGGTGAGGACGGCGGGCTCGAGCGCTGCCTGTTCGGCATGCAGCCGGAGGGCTGCCTGTATCAGCTGGCATCGGTGCAGGATCGCCTGCCGCCGGTTACCTATGTGCTGGAATGCGACTGGAGCGAAGAGCAGCAGGCGCAGGCCTGCCTGGGCTGGGGTTTGGGCGCCTATCGTTATGAGCGTTACCGCAGGGATGAGTCACCCCGGCCGAACCTTTACCTGGATCCGTCGCTGCGCGAACGGGTCACCCGTCTGTGCGCGGCACAATCCCTGGTGCGCGATCTGGTCAACACGCCGACCGAACACCTGGGTCCGGAGCAACTGGCCGATGCCGCGGTCAGCGAGGCGGACCGTTTCGATGCACACAGCCGGGTCATTGTGGGCGACGAGCTGCTCAGCGAGGACTTTCCCGCCGTTCATGCCGTCGGCCGCGCGGCCAGCCGGGCGCCGCGGCTGATCGAACTGGACTGGGGGGATGAAGACGCGCCCCTGCTGGCTCTGGTGGGCAAGGGCGTGTGTTTCGACACCGGCGGACTGGACCTGAAAAACGCATCGGGCATGGCCCTGATGAAAAAAGACATGGGCGGTGCCGCGCACGCGCTTGCCCTGGCTCAACTGGTGATGGCGCATGCACTGCCGGTGCGGCTGAAACTGCTGATTCCCGCTGTGGAGAATTCGGTTTCGGGCAACGCCTACCGCCCCGGCGACGTGATTGCCACCCGCAAGGGCTTGAGCGTGGAGATCGGCAACACCGATGCCGAAGGCCGGGTCGTACTGTCAGACGCGCTGGCGCTGGCGTGTGAAAGCCGCCCGGATCTGGTAATCGATTTCGCCACGCTTACCGGCGCGGCGCGTGTCGCCCTGGGCACCGATCTGCCGGCGTTGTTCAGCAACCGCGACGAGGTTTCCAGCGGGATTCAGCAGGCCGGAACGGACTGCGAGGATCCGCTCTGGACCCTGCCGCTTTACGCACCCTACAACGAACTGATCAAGAGTCCGATCGCCGACATCACCAACAACGCCAAAACCGGTTTCGGTGGCGCGATCACCGCGGCTTTGTTCCTGCAGCGGTTTGTCGAGCCCGGCATTCCGTGGGTGCACATCGACACTTATGCGTGGAACTCCGGCAATCGGGCGGGACGCCCCGAGGGTGGCGAAGCGCTGGGGCTGAGGGCGGTTTTCCATTACCTTCGGCAGCGGTATTCGTAGAACCGGCAGGGCGGGCGCGTGTGGCCCGCCGATCCTTCATAGCAGGACGAAACTCAGCAGGGCGACTCCGCTTGCCACGGAAAGCAGCAGGACGAGGTAGGACAAACCGATGGCCGAGAATTTCAGCCCGGTCAGGATCCAGCCCTGACGGTAGACCGTTTTCAGCGAAATCAGCAGGTAAAGCGGTATCCACGCCAGCATGATCATCGTGAATATCGAGGCCGTCCGGCTGACCCGTCCGCCGTCCGACGGGTCGAGCCATTCGGCCAGTGAATCCGCGATCAGGGTCAGCGTGAACACAACGAACAAAAACGCGTGGTTGTGCAGTGCATGGATCAGGTGCTCGACGTAGTAGCGCCGTGCGAACAGGTACCAGAACTTGAACAGCAGCGCGACCAGAGGCAGCATCACGAAAACCGCGATGGGCAGTACATCGAACATCTGTTCGACGATGAGGTTGGGGTTGGCTTCGATCTGCCGCTCCTTCTGCGGTGATTCCTCGATTTCATCGTTGATCCAGTCGTTGATGAAGTCCGGCATGCCGGGCACGATGAACGGATTGGTTTCACGGTCCCACGGTTCGCCGTCGACGGTGAAAGGTTCGTCGTCTTCTCCGTTTTCTCCGTAATCCCCGATCTGTAGCTGGATGTCGGGTGCTTCATCTCCGTCCTGCATCGTGACGTCGATGGCGTTGCCGGCCAGGGTTGCGGCCAGGATGAAAAAGACCATGCTGGAGAAGATGTACAGGCGCAGCGGCGGCGTGTAACGGAAGCGGCGTCCGTCCAGGTAATCCCGGGTCAGGCGCCCGGGGTGGAACAGCAGTGGGCGCAGGGTGCGCATGAAGCGCGAGTCGAGGTCGATGAAGTCTTCCAGCAGTTCGCGCAGCAGCACCGGGAAAAAGCGCAGCAGATGGCGGTCCGGCTGCCCGCAGTAGTGACAGAACGGACCCTGCAATGGGGTGCCGCAGTTCAGGCAGGCTGGCGAGCCCTTCAGGCGGCGGGCGGGAAGGGTCAATCCCCGGTCGGTGGTGACCGGGTAGCCGGAGGAGCCTTCCGGATCCTCCTGCGTTACGGGGTCGGTGCGAGTCACGTCATCAGTCCGGCTTTGCGCATCCAGTCGATGGTGTTCTGCATGGGTGGATGAAGGGGCGTGAGTGCGTGGTAAAGCTCGTGCCAACGTCCTCTGCGGTACAATGCCCGGTCTTCCCGGATCTCCGCCTGAATTCGGCCCCTGTGACCAGTATAACCAAAGCCCACAATCACCTCGCGGAGATTCGCCGGACCGTGCAGCTGGCCGCGCCTGTGGTCATCGGCCAGGTGGCGGTATTCAGCATGAATTTCGTCGATACCGTGATGGCTGGCCGGCTGCCGGATCGGGACGTCTCTCTGGCGGCGCTGGGCATCGGTGGGGCGGTGTGGTCGGCGCTGCTGATGTTCACCATCGGTCTGCTGCTGTCCGTTCAACCCAACGTGGCGCAACTGGACGGTGCGAAGCGCTGGGACGAGGCGACGGGGGTTGTACGGCAGGGGGGTTGGTTGGCGCTGATGGTGGCGGTGCCGTTCTGGCTGATCTGTTATTACAGCGCGGAAATACTGACGGCGCTGCGCATCGACCCGGTCATCGTGCCGGTCGCGGCCGATTACCTGCGCGCGATGTCCTGGGGTGTGCCGGCAATCTGTGGCGTGTTTCTGCTGCGTTTCTTCAGCGAGGGCTCGGGACACACCCGCCCGACGATGCTGTACGGCGTGGCGGGCGTGATGATGAATATTCCACTCAACTGGGTGCTGATGTTCGGCAAGTTCGGCGCGCCCGCCCTGGGTACCACGGGTTGCGGCTATGCCACCGCCATCGTGCTCTGGGCGCAGTTGCTGATGCTGCTGGTGTATGTGCAGAAACACCGGCATTTTCGTCGTTACGACCTGTTCAGCCGCTTCGAACTGCCGCATTGGGGGCGCATCCTCGATCTGGTGAAGCTGGGGACGCCCATCGCGATATCCGTGTTTCTCGAGGGCAGCCTGTTCGCCGGTGCCGCCCTGCTGATCGGCCGCCTCGGGCCGCTGCCGGCCGCGGGACACATGATCGCGATCAATTTCGCGGCGCTGGCCTTCATGATCCCGCTGGGGCTGTCCAGCGCGGTCACGGTGCGGGTGGGGAACGCGATCGGACGGGGCGATCCGGTGTTCGCCCGTTACGTGGGCCTGATCGGTATCGCCGTTGTGCTCGGTACTCAAACGTTCAGCATGTCGCTGATGGTGCTGTTTCCCCAGGCGATCGTGGCGCTGTACACGCAGGATGCGGCGGTGACCGCGATCGCCATCGAACTGCTGGTCTTCGCAGCCGTCTTCCAGATGCCCGATGGCATTCAGATCTGCGCCGCGGGTGCGCTGCGCGGCATCAAGGACACGCGGGTGCCCATGTTCTACAACCTCGTGGCTTACTGGATGGTGGGCATGAGCCTGGGTTATTACCTGACCTTCCACCGTGAATGGGGGCCGTCGGGCATGTGGATGGGCATGATCGCCGGTTTGTCGCTCGGCTCAGTGCTGCTGCTGACCCGGTTCCTGGTTCGCACGAGGCGCCTGATCCGGGACGGTTGAGCCCACTCGTTGCGCCGGGGCACCGGCGGCAACAGCACTCAGAGACGATCCAGCCGCCGATGCAGTTCCTCGATGCGGCGTGCGTGCTCCGCCAGTTCCGGCGAGTGGGGCCGCCAATCCGGTTTCGTGGAAGACGTTTTCCGCTTGTCCGCCGGTTCGCCATTTACCCGGCGGTGGCGGCGCAACAGCGAAAAGATACCGGCGGCGGCCAGGTACACGACGGCCGCGGCCAGCGGTTTCACCGCGAGCAGAACCAGCAACGCCGCGCGGATACCCCAGACGTTCCAGCGCAGCCGGGCGGCCAGGCGGCTGCAGACGCCCGCGAGAACCGGGCGCGGAATCGGCCGCCGAATGTCGGTGCCCGCAGTCACGGCCTAGGATGCGTCCGGCACGGATTCCCGGGAGGTGGCGGTGTTGCCGTCCGGTCCCGCCACCCGTTTCCTGAGCCGTGCCAGTTCTTCCTCGATGGCCGGGTCCGCAGCGGGCGGCTCGGACCAGACCGTCGGGGCCGGTCCGCCGGTTTCGTAGGACTGCACCCGCGCTTCGAGGTTTTCCACCTGGGCCTGCAAGCGGTCGAAGCGGCCGAACGCACGTTTCAGGCGCTGTTCCGGTCGTGACAGCGGGCGGCCGGTGGTGGACGGCCGGCCCCGGGATTGCGGAGCCTGCGCGAGTGTCTTCAGGCGCTGCTTCGCGTCCGCGAGTTTCTGTTTCAATGTGGCCGAGTCCTGCTCCAGGCTGGCAATGCGCTCATTCACATCCACTCGTGCGCGGGCCAGGCCGTCCTGTTGCGATGTGACCTCCGAGCGAGCCAACAGTGCTTCGCGCGCGAGGTCGTCACGATCTTCGGCGACGGCCTTCTCGGCGCGCCGCTCCCAGTCGGCCGCAAGCTGCTCCAGATTCCGGGACTCGCGTTCCAGGTGGCGTTGCTCGGCCAGCAATTCCGCGCCGGCGGCACGGGCTTCCTCGCCCGCGTCTTCCATCTCACGGATAAGCGCACGCAGCAGCTTTTCGGGGTCCTCGGCTTTTTCGAGCAATGAGTTGACGTTGGCGGCGATGACGTAACGCATTCGGGAGAAGGTTCCCATGGGCATGACTCCTTGCAGATGTTCAGTGGATGGATGGGTAAATGCAGAAGTCGTGCCACTTGTGAAAAGTACGGAATAACAGTGGCTTGCCGGTTACGGTTTGGGTGTGTGCGGTATCGGGTTGGTGTAACTGACCTCCGATTGGCGAGGTCACACGCCCCGGGAGGCGGGAAGACGTCGCAGGTCGGTGAATGACCCGGCAGCGTCCGGGATTGCGGGATAGAATAGGTATTTTAGCCTTGGAAGATTTCATGTCCGACCGACCGCGCTCCGCGCTGGGGCGATTTTTCAACGGGATCTGGCGATTCATCGACGGGACCCGCAAGCTGGTGCTGAACCTGGTTTTCTTCGGCATCCTGTTCCTGGTGATCGCGGCCTTGCTGGATTCCGGCGAAGCGCTGGTGGTGCAGCCGCGCACGGCGCTCCTGATCGATCCACAGGGTTTTGTCGTCGAAGAGTACAGCGGGTCACCCCTGGACCAGGCGCTGCAGCAGGCGACCGAGGACGGCCGGCGCGAAACCCGTCTGCGCGACATGGTCGACGCCATCCGCCGGGCGGCCGATGATGATCGCATTGAACGGCTGGTCATCGACCCGTCCCGTACCTGGGGTATCGGCATGGCCTCGCTGCTGGAACTGGAAGCGGCCATTACCGATTTTCGCGCCTCCGGCAAGCCGGTCGTCGCGCTTGCGGAGAATCTGTCCCAGCAGCAGTACTACCTCGCAGCCCTGGCCGACGAGGTGTGGCTGCATCCGGACGGCATGATCTGGATCGACGGATTCGCCGCCTACCGCAACTTTTATCGCGAGGGGCTCGACAAGCTCGAAGTGGAGGTCAATCTGTTTCGGGTAGGCGAATACAAGTCGGCGATGGAGCCGTTCATTCGCAACGACATGTCGGAGGATGACCGCGAAGCGACGCTGTTCTGGCTGGGGAGCCTGTGGCAGCAGTATCTCGAGGCCGTTTCGCGTCAGCGCGGATTGCCACTGGTGGACCTGTCCAACGCGATTCGCAACTTCCCCGACCGCCTCGAAGCCGTGGGCGGCGATTTCGCGGAGCTCGCGCTGCAAATGGGCCTGGCCGATCGGCTGATGAGTCGCCAGGAAGCACACCAGGAACTCGCCCGGCTGGGACAGCCCGCGGATGGCGGCACGGATTACCGGAAAATCGGATTCGACGCCTACCTCAAGGCTTCCTTGCTGAGTGTGCGGCCGTCGTCGGGCAGTGAAGTCGCCGTGGTCGTGGCCGAAGGCGATATCGTCCGGGGCCGCCAGCCACCGGGCATGATTGGCGCGGAAACCATGGTCGAGCGCCTGCGCCGGGTCGCGGACGACAGTGATGTCCGGGCGGTGGTGTTGCGTATCGACAGCCCCGGCGGCGAGACGTTCGCTTCGGAGATGGTGCGGCGGGAAATCCAGTCCCTGCGGGAAACCAACCGCACGGTGGTGGTCTCGATGGGTGACGTCGCTGCTTCCGGAGCCTACTGGATCGCCATGGGCGCGGACGAGGTCTGGGCCAGCCCCGCGACGATTACCGGCTCCATCGGAGTATTCGGTTTTCTGCCTACGTTTTCGCGTCCGCTGGCCAACCTCGGTATCCACACCGACGGGGTGGGGACCACGCCGCTGGCCGGCAAATTGCGACTCGACCTGCCGCTCGACGAGGATCTCAGGCGCATCTTCCAGACATCCACCGAACAGACCTACCAGCAGTTCATCGAACTCGTTTCCGAA
The DNA here is from genome assembly GCF_037892215.1 of Elongatibacter sediminis. Lineage (NCBI taxonomy): Bacteria > Pseudomonadati > Pseudomonadota > Gammaproteobacteria > Chromatiales > Wenzhouxiangellaceae > Elongatibacter > Elongatibacter sediminis. Next base: position 200,930 of record NZ_JAZHOG010000003.1, read on the forward strand.
GCCCGCGGCCTCAGCCAGGAGGACGTGGAGGAAGTGGCTCGCGGCCGGGTCTGGAGCGGTTTGCAGGCCAAGGAACGCGGCCTGGTCGACCAGACCGGCACCCTGGCCGACGCCATTGACGCGGCGGCGCGGATTGCCGGGCTGGGAAGCGATTACCGGGTTCGCTACGAGGAACCTGCCCTGTCGTCATTCGAACGCTTCATGCTCGACATGACCGGGCAGACGCTGGCTCGCACCGGGCTGGTTTCGCTGCTGGGACGTTCGCTGCTTCCGGCCTGGGCCGGCCAGGCCCACTGGGACAGCCTGCTGCGGGATCTGCGTCTGATCGCCGGCGCGGATGGCGGATTCTCGCTCGCCGCCCACTGCCTGTGCCGGATACCGTGAGCCCGGACCAGGCCTCGGCCTGGCGGCTCGATGGCCGGCGTGCCGTCATCACCGGCGGCAGCAGCGGAATCGGACTGTCTCTGGCTCACGAACTGGCCGGGCTCGGTGCCGACCTGGTGCTGGTCGCCCGCGATCCGGAGCGCCTGGAGCAGGCCCGGTTGTCCGTTTCCGGGCAGTTTCCCGAGCGGCAAATCGACGTCCGGCCCGCTGACCTGGCACGGGCGGAAGACCGCGAGCGCCTGGCCGAGGCGATTGACGGTCCGGTACACGTACTGGTCAACAACGCCGGTATCAACATCCGCAAACCGGTGTCGGAACTGAGCCTGGAGGAATACGAACGGGTTCAGGCCGTCAATCTGACAGCGTGTTTCGACCTGTGCCGGCGCTTGCTGCCCCGGCTGCGGGAATCGGCGCCGGCCTGCGTGGTGAACAATGCCTCGGTGGCCGGCCTGACCCATTTGCGCACCGGCGCTCCCTACGGCGTGAGCAAGGCCGGCCTGATCCAGCTGACCCGGAATCTCGCGGTGGAATGGGCCGCGGACGACATCCGGGTCAATGCGGTGGCGCCGTGGTACATCGCGACCCCACTGGCCAACCAGGTTCTCAGTGATCCGGCGTACCGCGAGAGCGTGTTGGCGCGGACACCGATGAAACGGGTGGGGCGGGTGGAAGAGTGCGCGCGGGCGATGGCGTTTCTGTGTCTGCCGGCGGCGTCCTACATAACCGGCCACTGTCTGTCGGTGGACGGCGGTTTCAGCGTCTACGGATTCTGAGATGCGGAATCCGCCAGGGTGTCAGCGTCCCTGGGTGGGGTCGGGCAGGCCGCTGTGCAACTGCCAGCGTTCGCGATCCGGATTGTACCGCCACTCCTGCCGGTCCATGATGGTCCGTTCCACGGCCTGGTTGGTATTGAACAGGCGAATCTCGACGACCTGTTCAGCGGCCCGGCCCTCGTCGAATACGCGGGCGGAGCGAATCGTGTACTGGGTGACCCGAAACAGCCGTAGCCGGTCCATGTCGAGCCGCGTGATCGGATGCTCGGCGAGATACTCGGGCGACAGGAAATCCACGGCGGCATCCCATTGGCTCCAGCGCACGATGGTTTCGTACTGCTTGAAGGCTTCCGAGCGGCTCTTTTCCACCGGATTGGGCACGCAGGCGGTGATCAGCACCGCCAGCAACAGCATGACCTGCGGGGCTCGCTTCATCGGGTCTCTCCTTGACGTTCGTCACGTGTACCGGCGTCCGGCCCGGGGTCGCAGCGCGGATCGCCAGCAGAAAACGTTACTGGCTACAGGCGGGCGCGTCCAGTGCCGAGTTCCCGGTGTAGCCGTGACGGCGGGCTGACCGATGGCGCGCCGGCTACCCCGCATGGCGGCGGCACTGGTGCCGCGCGAGCTGACCAGTTGGGCGCTGACGGCCGTTGCGCTGGGCGCCCTGGAGGGGGGGGCTGCTCGGCATTATCGTGAAAAACCAGTTCGCCGGGGTCGCGCCGCCGGTGGCGGTCAACATCGCGGTGGCGGTGGTGGCCGGTGCGCCTGCCTTCTCCAACCTGTCCAGCTTCCTGTTCGCCGCCTGGGCCGCCGGGCGGGACAAGCTGACCTTTCTGAGCCGGTTGATGGCGGCGATGGGCCTGTTCCTGGCCCTGCTCGCGCTGCCGCCCGCAAGCGCCGGGGGCCTGGTGGCGTTCTGTGCGCTGACCGTTTTGGCGCGCACCGCCTGGTCGGGGATATTGACGGTGCGAGCGGCCGTGTGGCGGGCCAATTACCGGCGCGACTGGCGGGCGCAGGTGACCGGGCGCATCGTGCAATTGGCTTCCCTTCTGGTGGCAGGCTACGCGGCGCTGATCGGTTTTCTGATGGATGGCTCGCCGATGGCCTACCGGCCCGCGTTCGTGGTGGGCGCGCTGTGCGCGCTGGCGGCTGCGCGAGTCTATCGTAATGCCCGCGTTCGCCGGCACCGCCAGTTGCTGGCGGCTGAACTCGCCGAACAGACCCTGGAGGGCCGCCGCCTGGACCCGTCCGTATTCAAGCGTGTTCTGCGGGGCGACGATGACTTCCGCCACTACATGCTGAGCATGATGGTGTTCGGCAGCGGCAACCTGATGGTCATTCCCATGGTCGTGGTGATGCTCAACGAGCAGATGGAATTGAGCCGGCTCTACCAGGTCATGGTCACCTCGTCCGTGCCGCTGCTGGTCTTGTGCTTTTCCATCCGCATCTGGGCGCGCCTGCTGGATCAACGGCATATTTTCAGTTACCGCGCGGTCCACAGCTGGTTTTTCGTGGCCTCATTCGCCGTATTCGCGCTTGCTCTCGGTCTGCGCAGCCCGGCACTGCTGTGGCCGGCTTCGATTCTGCTCGGCGCGGCCTACGCCGGTGCCCACCTGGGTTGGAATCTGGGGCACAACGACTTCAGTTCCGACGCCCAGGCTTCGCACTACATGGCCATCCACGTCACTTTCACCGGCCTGCGCGGGCTGATCATGCCGCTGGCCGGAGTGGGTTTCTACCAGTTCCTGGCAGCACGCTGGCCACAGCAGGCCCCGCTGGCGCTCCTGCTGCCGGTGAGCCTTTCCCTGGCGGGGTCGTTGTCCTTCGTTTTCCTGCACTTTGCGCGGGCGAAGCGGCTGCGCGAAGCCGGATCCTGAGCGCCGCGGCTCAGGCGAAGAAATTGCGCCACACGATGGTGAGCCAGGCCATTGCGATGAGCAGCAGGCACAGAAAGACCGCGGCGGAGCCGATGTCCTTGGCGCGCCCCGACAACTCGTTGTGCTCCGTTCCGATGCGGTCGACGACGGTTTCCACGGCGCTGTTCAGCAATTCGACAATCAGCAGCAGCAAGAGGGGTGCGGTCAGCAGCAACCATTGCTCCGGTGTCCGGGCCACGAAGAAAGCCACGGGAACGAGGATGACCGACAGGGCCACGTCCTGCCGGAATGCCGCTTCGGTTTTCCAGCAGGCCCTGAGTCCGCGCAACGAATAACGCGTGGCGGCGATGAGTCGCGCCACGCCGGTCTTTCCTGGTTTCATTCCCCGCTCGCCACCCGTGTGTAGAGTCCGTCGAACAGCACACTCCAGGTCTGGCCGTCGCGGCTGGCTTCCCAGAGTTGCCGCACCGTACCGTCCGGGTTGGGTGTCCAGGTGATGCGGTGGGTGGACCGTCCCGAACCGTCGGGCGAAGGGCGTTCGCCGCTCATCACCATCGCCCCTCCGTTCAGGCCGCCGTCGATCTGCAGCAGGGTGCCGCCTGCGTCCACCCAGGTCTGGTGCCAGCGTTCGTTGGCCTGGTCGTAGATGTTGAAGCTGCTGCCGCTGATGCCGCCCGCGCCGGCGCCCTGCCAGTTCTCTTCCAGTGCGCAGCCGCCGTGTATTTTGCGGATACGGTTCGTTCCGGCTGGCTGACCATTGGACGTGACGTTCCACTCGCCGATCCAGAAGTCGAACTGACGATAGGCCGGGTCGCTGCACGGAGGCGGTGGTGGCGGTGCGTCTTCATCCTGGGCATGGGTCAGCGTGGGAATGCACAGCAGCAAAACAATCAGAAATCTCATGGGTTTTCTCCGATTCCGGTGCCGGTGTTTCCGGCGTTCGGCGCATGACCGGACCGCGCGGCGGCACCATGCTACCATCGGCTGCGGCTTGATTCCCTTGCCGCTGACCACACATTCGACAGATGGACACCAAGACAAGACCTGCTGATCCGCAGGCCGGCCTTTACTGCCCCGTTTCCGGGCTGCCCGATTTTCCCGCCATCCGTCCCGGGGAAATGCCCGAACGCATCGCCGGCCTGCTGCAGCGCCATCGCGAGGGCGTGGAACGCCGCCTCGGTGCCGGTGACGCGGCGAGCTGGTCCTTTTTCGCCGAGGAACTGGAGTGGACCGACGCCATCGACCGTGCCTGGGCGCCACTGTCGCACCTGAGTGCGGTGGCCGACAGCCCGGAGGTGCGTGAAGCCTATAACGAATGCCGCGAGATGCTGACCGGGCACTCCACCTGGCGGCAACAGCACCGCGGCATTCACGCGGCCTGCCTGGCCTTGCATCAGTCGGATGAATTTCAATCACTGACCGCGGAGCAGCAGCGGATCGTGGAAATCGAACTGCGGGATTTTCATCTCGCCGGTGTCGACCTGGATGAGGATTCCCGCCGGGAATACGGCGACATCGTGAGCCGTCTGAGCAGCCTGGGTACGCGGTTTCAGGAAAACCTGATGGATGCGACGCGGGCCTGGACCCGCCATTATTCAGACGCGAAGGGGTTGGCCGGGCTACCGGATGCTGAATTGCGCCTGCTCGCCGCGAATGCATCGGCGCACGAACAGGAGGGTTGGCTGGTCGATCTGTCCTTCCCGTCCTACCTGGCCGTGATGACGCATGCCGAGGATCGGGATTTGCGACGCGACGTGTACGAGGCCTATGTCACACGCGCGTCCGAACTCGGGCCCCATGCGGGACAGTGGGACAACACGCCGGTCATTGCCGAAACGCTCGCGCTGCGCCATCGGCTGGCGCGCCTGCTGGGATACGACACGTACGCGGACTATGCTCTGGCTACCCGCATGGCGCCGTCGCCGGAACGGGTGCTCGAATTCCTCGGCGACCTGGCCGCGCAGGCGCTGCCGGCTGCCCGCGAACAGTTCGATGCGCTGAGTGCGTTTGCGCGGGACCAGGGCGGGCCGGAGGCACTCGAGCCGTGGGATTTGAGCTTCTGGTCGGAGCGCTATCGCCAGGCGGAATTGCAGCTCTCGGACGAAATGCTCAAGCCGTATTTTCCGTTGCAGCCGATGCTGGACGCGCTGTTCCACACCGCGGGACGGGTATTCGGAATCAGCCTGGAGAAAGACGACAGCGTGCCTGTGTGGCATTCGGATGCCGACTTCTATTGGGCCCACGACCGCCACGGCAAACGCTTCGCCGGACTGTACGTGGACTTCTACGCCCGCAAGGAAAAACGCGGCGGCGCCTGGATGGACGTGTGCCGCTCCCGCCGGGTCATCGGCTCGCATGAGCAGTTACCCGTGGCCTTTTTGAACTGCAACTTTCCGCAGCCTTCCGGTGGGCACCCCAGTCTGCTCACCCACAACGACCTGCAGACCCTGTTCCACGAGTTCGGCCATTGCCTTCATCACATGCTGACACGAGTGGATTGGCCGCAGATCAACGGCATCGCCAATGTCGAGTGGGATGCGGTGGAGCTGCCCAGCCAGTTGATGGAGAACTGGTGCTGGGAGGAAGATCTGCTCGACGGGTTCTCGCGGCACTACGAGAGTGGCGAACCGCTGCCGCCGGATCTGAAACAACGCCTGTTGCGCTCGCATCATTTTCAAAAGGCGATGATGCTGATGCGCCAGCTCGAATTCGCGCTGGGTGATTTCCGGATGCATCTGGAATACGACCCTGAGAATCCGCGCGATCCGCTGGATTTATGGGCGGAAGTGCGGGCACGTTGCACGCCTGTTCCGGTGCCGGAATGGAACCGGTTCCTCAACGGATTCAGCCATGTTTTCGGGGGCGGTTACTCAGCCGGCTACTACAGCTACCTGTGGGCCGAACTGCTCGCCGCCGATGCCTGGGACCGGTTCGCCGAAGAAGGCACATTCAGTGAAACCGTCGGCGAGGCCCTGTGCCGCGAAATACTGTCGGTCGGTGGTTCGCGGCCCGCGATGGAGTCCTTCGCGGGCTTTCGTGGTCGCGAACCCGTGCCTGAGCCCCTGTTGCGCAGCTACGGTCTGGCCTGAGCGTTTACACTGAGTACCAGCGGATACGGGGACCCCGGACGTGTTTAAAGCAGCTACCTGGAATGTGAATTCACTGAACGTGCGCCTGCCTCATGTACTGGCCTGGGTCGATGTGGCCAGGCCGGACGTGCTGGCGCTGCAGGAAACCAAACTGCCGGATGAGCGTTTTCCGGCCGACGCACTGAAGGAAGCGGGTTACCACTCGGTGTTTTCCGGGCAGCCCACCTACAACGGGGTCGCCGTATTGTCGCGCGAAGCCGCTACTGATCCCGTCACCGACGTCCCGGGCCTGGAAGATCCGCAACGCCGTATCCTGGCGGTGACCATTCCCACCGCGTTGGGTCCGGTGCGGCTGGTGAATCTGTATGTGGTCAACGGAAGTGAGGTCGGCTCGGAGAAGTTCGACTACAAAATGAACTGGCTGGAACGGGTCACCGATTGGCTCGCCGCGGAGCGCGAACGCCACGATAATCTGCTGGTGGTCGGGGATTTCAATATCGCGCCGGACGACCGGGACGTACACGATCCGGAACAGTGGCAAGGGAAAATCCTGTGCAGTTCGCAGGAACGCGCGGCACTGCAGCGTATTCTCGATCTGGGATTGGCCGATACCTTCCGTTTGTTTGAACAGGAACCGGGGATCTTCAGTTGGTGGGACTACCGGATGAATGCCTTCCGCCGCAAGATGGGCCTGCGCATCGACCTTCTGCTGGCCTCTGCGCCACTGGCGCAGGCCTGTTCCTCGAGTTACGTCGACATCGAACCACGCCGGCAGGAACGGCCGTCCGATCACGCGCCCGTTATCGCGGAGTTCGACGCGAACTGAGCGCGCCGGCCGCGCTGTTCCAACGGCGCCGTGAAAATGGTTTATGCTATGAAGAAGCCGTGCGGTGCCGTTTGCGGGTATGCGTCATCCCGAATTCATCCGGGAGGGACGCACTGCGTGACTGGCATGGCTCAGGCCAAGGCCCTGTACCGCCGGACCGGAATACCCGCGCGCGTATCGACGGGTCAGTTCATAATCAACTGAAGCAGGGAGAATCCTTTATGAAATTCAGACTTTTGACTTTGTTCGCGATGCTTGCGCTTGTCGTGGTCCTGTCGGCTTGTGGCGGCGGCGACGACGCCGGTGACGCGGCCGAGTCCATGGGTCAGGCGGCGGAAGAAGCCGCGGACGCCACGGCGGATGCGATGGACGATGCGGGTGATGCGATGTCCGATGCCTACGATGATGCCGCCGATGCGGTGTCCGACGCCTATGACGATGCGGCGGATACGGTATCCGATGCGTATGACGATGCTGCCGATGCGGTTTCGGATGCCTATGAAGATGCCGCGGACAGCATGCCTGGTGATATGGACGGCGGTATGGACAGCGCCGAGGACATGATGGATGACGCCAGTGACGCCATGGGTGACGCGATGGAAGAAGCGGGAGATGCCGCTGAAGACGCCGCCGAGGAAGCAGAAGACGCCGTTGAAGACGTTACCGAAGACGGACCCTGATCGGCACGATCGTCAAGGTATGAAATAAAAAGCGGGCCCCTGGCGGGCCCGCTTTTTCGTGGGGATTGCGGAAGTGCAGCGCGAGGCGCCCCCGCCTGGTTCAGTAGCGTGGCACCTCGGAATCGACCTCGTTCGACCAGGCTTCGATGCCGCCGGTGACGCTGTGCACCGCGGTGAAGCCCTGCTTGCGGAAGTACTCCGCGGCGCCCATGCTCGAATTGCCGTGGTGACACAGAAACGCCAGTTCGGTGTTTTTGGGCAGCGCGGCCAGTTCGTCCATCAATTCCTGGTCCAGTACTTCGGCGCCCTCGATGAAAGCCTTGCTTCTTTCGTCCTCGCTGCGAATGTCGATCAGCCGGATGTCCTTGCGCTCCAGGCGTTCGGCCAACTCCGTCACGGGCAGTTGGTGAACCGGGGGCGGTGCTGACGGCAGGTTGACGGACAATCCTTCGCCGGTCATGGTCTTGACCCAGTCGATTTCCGCGCCCGCCGCGCGCTGCGCGGTGGCCAGGTCCATCAATATCCGGATGCCGTTGGATTCGGCGGCGATTTCGCTGCCCTGTGCGGGCGCGAGGTTGAATTGGGCATCCCAGTTGGCGTCGACCTGGAAATGCAGTCCCATCCCTTCATGGCCTTCGGTGGCTTCACGGATTTTCTCCGCGGCCTCGTCGGTGATGTGGATGTCCGGAGGGGTGCGGTCCGGGGCTTCCAGGCCGAGCTGTTGGTGCAGTTCGCCGGAATTGAGCATCGACATGACGATATCGCAACCCCCGACCAGTTCGCCATTGACGTACAGTTGCGGAATGGTCGGCCAGTCGCCATAAACCTTGATGCCCTCGCGGATCGATTCGTCTTCGAGCACGTTGACCGACGCGTAGCCGGGGATCACGCTGTCCAGCGCCGCGACCGTGCGCGCGGAGAATCCGCACATCGGCTGCTGCGGCGTGCCTTTCATGAAAAGCACCACCTGGTTGCCGTTGACCAGTTCGTCAATGCGCTGGCGGACTTCGTCGTTGAGGTTCATTGGGTTGTTTCCTTTGCTGAATTTGCCGCATGCGCCCGGATGGGGCGTATGGGATCAATATGCGGATGAGCCGCGATTAATCAAGCTTCGTCGTCCCAGCCGTAATCGATGGTGATTTCCTCACCGCTGTCGATATCGCGCAGCGCGTAGCACTCGCGGCCGTCCATTTCGGCGTTGGGAGTCGCGGAATGATTCATGTAGCGAAGGCAGTTTCTGCCGTCGTAGCCGACCCAGTGATCGGGTTCTTCCTCCACCCACAGCACGTGCATGCCGTCCTCATCGACGGCCGGACCGTCGTAGGTGCCAATCAGCACGCCTTCGGTCAGCGGTTCGGCCGCGAACAAGCCGCTGCCATGGATGGCGGAGGGGCCGACCTGCAGGTGGTCAGAGGAATCCGGGCGTTTCATGTCGTGGTGCTTCGGGCGGTGGGTTCATCGCGGTCGGGTATCAGCATTCGGCTGGCGGCATCGTACAGGATGCTGCCCGGATAGGCGACGGCGCCCTCGAGTCCCTCGGCCCGAATGTCTTCGTGGATGTGATTCAACCCGGAAGCCTGCAGTGGATAATGGTTGCACTGGCGGCCGTCCCGGACCACGGTGACGCACACGGTGCCAAGGTCGGAGAAACTGTGCTCGGTGACCGTTGCGCTGTGCGGCGGCGGGGGGCGGGAGCTGTCTTCCGTCAGATAAGTGCCCGCTACAGGAGCCGGGTTCGGTCCGGGCAGGACAAAGCGTACCGGAATGGCATGCGCCGACAGGGTGGTGAGGTACTGACGCAGTTGCCGCGTCCATTCGGCATAGCCGCCGGCCAGCTTGCCGCGCGCGCTCTCGACCTGGCTGCCCGGGCCGGTCTTCGCCCAGTGGTCGAAGGTCTGGTACTCGGTCGTCACGACACCGTCGCGCCAGGTGTAGGCCTGCCCGCCGTCGGTGCGTACCTCGAGGGGCTCTTCGCGTCCGGCCAGTGCTGCGTCGATCAATTCCCACAAGGGCAGAAAACCGAAGTGCTCCAGTTGCAGCCGGAACATCGCATTCAGATCGGTCAGGGTCATGAAGCGGGCATGCCGTGTCGCGATGTCGAAGGCGCCCTCCAGCCAACGGGCCGTGTGCGGCGAAAGCTGTCCTTTTTCCAGGAAGCGGTGTTCCATCTCCTCGCCCAGCCGTGCGATTTCGTCCTTCCGGCCACTGACGATGATGGGCAGCAGCTGCAGAATACCTGGCGGAATCTCCGGATCGGGATGCAGTGCGGCCGGCTCGATGCGCCCGTCACGAGCCGGGGCGCCGAGGCGGGCACGCGGATCGCCGGCGCCCCGGTCATGCAGAATCCGCTCCAGAGCCTGAAACGCGGGATAGCCGGGCCGCAGGATCTGCGTTTGATCCAGCAGGGCGCCGGAGACGGCGAGTCCGGCCGATTCGGCGGCTGGCAGAATGGTGGTCAAGTCGGTGGCCAGATGTGCCAGCAACTGATCCACGTCGCCCGCCGCGAGCAGGGAAGGTGCCTTCGCTCCGGCGCCGTGGTACCGCGTGGCGTCGGTTTCGATGGCGACCAGAATGCGATAGCAGGCGAGGTCGGGCATGGCTGAACGAAATGTTCGGATGTGAAGCCATTGTAAGGGATAATGGCGGTCATTAAAGCCTGTTTCGGAGACCAGATATATGGCTGAGGGTACCGCGCCCATCGAATGGTGCTGGCTGGCTCTGTCGGACATGGAGCCGGGCCTGTTATACCGCTTGCTGGCCTTCAGGGAATCCGTGTTCGTGGTCGAGCAGCGGTGTGCGTACCAGGAACTCGATGGCCGTGATGAGCGTGCCTGGCACCTGGTGGGTTTGCGCACCGGTCATGTCGTGGCTTGTCTGCGCGTGCTGGTGCCGCAGCGCGAAGAAGGCCGTTTCCGGATTGGCCGGGTCGCCGTCGACTCGGGCTGGCGCGGCAAGGGCCTGGCCCGGCAGATGGTCCTGATGGCGCTGGACCGGATCCGCGAACACGGCGGAACCCGCCCGGTGGTACTGGATGCCCAGACCTACCTGGTGGCGTTTTACGGATCCCTGGGTTTCGAGGTGACCGGCGAGGAATTTCTCGAGGATGGCATTCCCCATCGCCCGATGGCGCTGGACTGGGAGCGGGCGCCGACGGCACCCTGAGCCTTGATTCAACTCAGAACAGTGAGAACGGCGAATTGCCGCCGTTGCCCCCACGCCGGCCCCGTCTCCGGCGGCGGCGCATGCGGGAATGCAGTTGCTTGCGCCGTTCTTCGAGCCAGTCGGAGCGTTCCAGTTCGTCCGCACTTTCGCCGAGACGGTTGGTTTCCGCCGCCCGGAAAACGCAGAAATCCCGAAACGCCTGAATTTCGTGTTCCAGTTCCCGGGTCACGATGTCGATCATGATTGCGTCGTCGAGGAAACCCAGTCCGGGTATGTCGTCGGGAATGAGATCTTCCGGCTCGGAGAAATAGGACAGGGCCTGCAGCACGCGTTCGCGGTCGTCCTGTTCGAGGCCCCAGCCGCTGTCCACCACCATTCCGATCAGGGTTTCGAGCCGGTGCATGCGCTCGCGGATGAAGTCGGACGCGTCGGAAGTCCAGACCTGCTTGAGCAGAGTTCGGGCGTTTTCGACGATCTGCGCTTCGGTGAGCGACCCGGCGTTCTCACGGGCCCGCTGCATGACTTCCCGAAAATGCTCGAGATCGGATTCGCTGAGTTCGAAAGTGATGTTCATGGCGGCCCGCTGATTCCTTGAGGACCGCACTAGCCTAGTGCCGGTCCCCTGCGTACGTCAATCGCATTCGCGCGCCACACAGGCGGTTCGCCGCGGCGTCCGGCACTGATTGTTTCAACGTTCCGAGCTGCGCGAACTGGTGGCGCGGAACTGGCCGGGTTTGCCGGGTACGCGGAACAGGTAGCCCTGGTGCCGGAAGGACAGGTTGCCGTCTTCGACCGTTTGCACCCGCCCTTCGAGCGAGAATGACAGGCTGTCGACTCCGCCGGACTGCAGGGAGTCGAGCAGGGTCCGGGACGACTCGTCGGCCGTCTGGCTGAGCGTGACATCTTCGGTGGTGTTGGGGTCGATCGACAGGCCCGGGCTGCCGGTGTGTTGCAGCAGAACGGTATTCTTCGATTGCATCGTCAGTACAAGCCGATCGATATTCATCGGCACGTCGTTGATATTGCGAATATTGACTGCGGCCTCGATGGAGTCACCGGAAGCGGTCATTGAAGAGATGGATACGAACGGCGACTGACCCTTGACCAGGCTGGAGCCGCATGCGGTGCAGGCGAAAGCGAAGATTGCGATAAGGCTGCCGCGGAGCAAAGTTCTCAATTCCATAAATGACACCTGACCAAGTGGGTTTGCGCACCGCAGTCATCCTGCGCGGCTACCGTGAACCCGGGATTCAGCCGCGAACACCGGTCCATGGCGCGCGGGCACCGTGTATGAAACACGCAGCCGGGTGGAGGCGTCAAGGGCGAAGGGGGTTCACCCTTGAGCCCGGAGCCCGGTGCGCCGTTGCCTCGGGCGGCCGCGAGCAGTGCCTGGGTGTAGGGGTGGGCTGGCTCCGCAAATACCCGATCCGCGGGTCCGGATTCGACCAGCCGGCCCAGATACATCACGCTCACATCGTCCGCCAGTTGGCGGATCACGGCCAGATCATGGGAAATCAGCAGAAAAGCCGTGCCGAAAGTCTTCCGGGCGTGGCGGATGCGTTCGATGACACGGGCCTGGGCCGAGACGTCCAGCGACGATACCGGCTCGTCGGCGATGATGAGATCCGGGTCCGGCAGCAAGGCGCGGGCCAGCGCGATGCGCTGCTTCTGGCCGCCCGACAGCTCGTTCGGGTAGCGATCGAGGAGTTCGCTGCCGAGTCCGACGGCCTCCAGGACTCGAGCGATACGGCCCGGCCACTCGTCACGGCCGGCCATGCGGTACAGGGCCAGTGGTTCTTCCAGCGTCTGGCGGATCGTGCGCCGTGGGCTGAGCGAGTTGGCCGGGTCCTGGAATACGTGCTGGATTCCCCGTTGCGTGCCGCGCCGCCGGCGCGATGCGAGTGTCGTCAGCTCCTGGCCGCGGTAGAACAGGCTGCCGGCCGCTACGGGAAGCAGGCCGAGCATGGCTCGCGCCAGCGAGGACTTGCCGCAGCCGGATTCGCCGACGACACCGAGGATGCTCCCCTCCCGAAGCCGCAGCGAGACTCCGTTCACCGCGTTGAGCTTTTGTCCGCCTGGCGCGGCGTGTTCCACGCGCAGGTCGCGCACTTCGAACAGGGGTGTGGCCGTGGGCGTGTTGGTGTTCATGAAGGATTGCCCGGCTCGCCCGGCCGCTGTGGGCGATGACATGCCACCTCGCGAAGGTGGGCTCCGTTGGAAGTGGTCAGTTCGGGTTCCTGCTTCCGGCAAATGGTATCGGCCCGCGGGCATCGGTTGTTGAAGCCACAGCCCGGCGGCAGGTGGCCGGGAGCCGGCACCTGCCCGGGCAGCGGTTTTACGACCGGCGGATCTCCCCCGGTGAGTTGTGGAACCGCGGCCATCAGCCCTGCCGTATAGGGATGCGCGGGCGACTCGAACAGGCTGGCGGCCGGGCCCTGCTCCACGATGCGCCCGCCATACATGACCAGGATCCGGTCACAGACACGTGCCGCCAGGGACAGGTCATGGGTGACCAGCAGGATGGCGGTACCGCGGTCACGTGCCCGGGTGCGAAGCAGGTGCAGTATTTCGGCCTGGGTCGTCACATCCAGTGCCGTCGTGGGTTCGTCAGCCACGACCACGGCGGGATCGCACGACAGGGCCATCGCGATCAGTACCCGCTGACGCATGCCGCCGGAAAGCTGGTGCGGAAATCGTCGCATCATCCCTGCCGGGTCCGGCAGGCCGACTTCTCCCAGCAGTTCACGTGCCTTCGCCGCCGCCTCGCCGCGCGAGTGAATGCCGTGGCGGCGCAGGACGCTGACCAGTTGCGTCCCTGTGCGAATGACCGGATCGAGCGCGGTCAGTGGGTCCTGGGAAACCAGTGCGATGTCGCGGCCCCGGGCGTTGCGCCAACCGCGTTCGTCCAGCGATGAATACTCGCGCCCGGCGATCTTCAGGGTACGGATTTCGAGCCGCCCGCCAGGCTCGGGCGGAATCCCCAGCAGTGCCGCCGCGGTCAGTGTTTTTCCGCACCCGGATTCCCCGACCAGGGCGACGATTTCCCCGGCGGCGAGTTCGAAGCCCACCCTGTCGACCACCGCAAGGTCCGCGCCGGCGGCCGGCAGGCGAACCGACAGGTCGCGTACCGTCAGGATGCGGGCGGTCATGCCGGCGTGGCCCGGGGGTCGAGCGCGTCCTGCAGGGCATCGGCCACGAGATTGAAGCCGAGCAGAATGCCGAACAGCGGCAGCGAGGCGGCCAGCAGATTGTTGAAGCGGCCGGCCAGGACCTCCTGGGTGCTTTCCGCCAGCATCAGGCCCCAGCTCACGCCGTCGTGCACACCCAGGCCGAGGAAGCTGAGGATGACCTCCGCCTTGATGGCCGCGACGATGACGATGGCGCCCTGTGCCAGCAGCACATGAACCGTGTTGGGCAGTACGTGTCGCAGCACCGTCCTGGGCGCGGACAGACCCAGCGCCAGCGCGGACTGCACGAATTCACGGCTCTTCAGCCGCATGACCTCGGCGCGGACCAGTCGGCAGGTGGTGGTCCAGAAGGTGGCGACCATGGCGAAGTGCATGGCCCAGGGATTGCCGCGCATCGCGAAGGCGACTGCGGCCACGAACAGGTAAAACGGTATCGAATCCAGTACGCCGGCCACGAACAGAACGGCATCGTCGGCCGCCGATCCGGACCGCCAGCCCGCCAACGCGCCCAGCAGGGCACCGAGCAGCGTCGACGTCGCCGCGACGAGGAGGCCGATTTCGAACGCGACCCGCACGCTGTAGAGCGATCGCTGGAAAATATCCTGGCCGAGCACGTTGGTGCCGAACCAGTATTCGGCGCTGACGGGTTGCCAGCGCCCGCCGCTGGCCGCCGACCAGTCCTGGCCGGCCATCCCGGACCAGACCGCCAGCGAGATACCGAAGTATCCGAGTACCAGCAGCAGGCCGAACAATCCCCAACGATCGTCGCGCAGACGGCGCCAAACGCGCGAGGACGGCGGGCGGGCTGGCAGGGGCGCCGCAAAAGTGTCGGTTGTGTCCGCGCCGGTGTTCATTGCACTCGTGGATCGGCCAGCCGGTACAGGCCGTCGGTGACCGCCTGCACCACGACGAATGCGACGGCTGTGAGTCCCACGACGGCCTGCAGGACCGGCTGGTCACCGTTGGTGATGGCATCGAACGTGACCCGGCCCAGTCCGGGTACGCCGAAATAGGTCTCCAGCAGCAGACTGCCGGACACCACGATCAGGGGCAGTGAGAACAGGGTGCGCGTGATCAACGGGGCCAGGCTGTTGCGCAGGACATGCCGGACCATGATTTCGGCCGGGGAGGCGCCGAAGGCCCGCGCCGTGCGGATGTGCTCGCGGCCGGATTCCTCGACGAAAACGGCGCGGAAGAATCGCGTGTTGTAACCCAGGGTGGCGAGGAGCAGCGACAGGGTCGGCACGGTCACGTACTGGACGTAGCTGGCGGGCCCCGTGACATTCCAGCCGCGGGCGGGAAACAGATTGAGTCCGTACGGAGTGCACAGCAGTACCTGCAGCGCGATGACGATAATCAGAAAGCTGAGACTCATGCCGGCCACCGACACACCGGATATCAGCCGGTCGAGCCAGCCGCCCCGGTGCCAGGCCGCCACCAGGCCGAGAGCGATGGCGATCAGGTTGCCCAGCACGAAACCCGGCAGCACGAGCGCCAGGGTCACCGGCAGCGTGCGGCCGAGAATGCCGCGGACCGGTTCACCGCTGGAATGCGAGGCGCCCAGATCGAGTGTGAACAAACCACCCACGTAGTCGGCATAGCGGACCACGAACGGCTGGTCGTAGCCGAGTTGCCGGCGTACCTCGCGAATCTGCTGCTCACTGGCGTTTTTGCCCACCAGGGTGAAGGTCTGATCCGGGCCGAAGTACACCATCAGCAGGAAACTGATCAGGGTGACTCCGAGCACGAGCGCCAGTCCCTGGAACAGCTTGCGCAGGGCTCGCCGCACTACGGGTTGGTCTCCTTCGCCTCCGGAGTGGCCGGAGGCGCCGCGAATCGAACGAAATATCCGCCCACGAACGAGCGGTCCGGCAACATTCGCCATTCACGGTCCCAGAGCAGCACCAGGGTTCGTGAGATGCCACTGATGGTGGCGCAGTCGCCGATGACCAGGCGGTTCATTTTCTGGTAGAGCGTGGTTCGCAGGGGTGAAGGCGGCATCGACGCGCCGGTCTGGTAGAGCCGGTCGAACTCCCCGTTTTCATAGTTGGCCACGTTGGAGCCCGGGGCGGCGTTTGGGCCGTAGAAGAGCTGCATCGTGTTCTGGGCATCGGGATAATCCATGGTCCAGGACGAATTGATCAGCATGACCTCGCGGTTGCTGTAGGCACGCGCGTAATCGCCGTAGCTGGCGAAAGTGAGCGGCCGGATACGTTCAGCCGGATAGCCAATGTCCGCCATGAAGCTGCGGAACTGCTCGAACATCTGGCGCTCGGTGACCGAACTCGTGAACCCGTATTCGAGCTCGGGCAGGTTGCCGGCATGCCAGCCGTTTCTTTTCAGCAGGCTGATGGCGCCCAGCACGTCCCGGGTGGTGGGATCGTCGGCACCTGGCGGCTGGTACTCCGGTGTGACCGGAGGAATGATGCCGGGAAACACCCGGCCGAGTCCGCTGAAAAACACCTCGTTACGGCGTTCCCAGTCGAATGCCTTGACGATGGCGCAGCGCAGTGCCCGGTTGCGAACGTTCTGGTCCGGATCCGGGTGGTAGCCGATGCGCGGGTCGTTCATGTTGAAATCGGTATGTACGAATCCGGATTCCAGGTTCGCCAGCAAGTGATAGCGTTCGGCGTACTCCGCGCGCAACGTGGGTGGATTGCGACTGGCCAGGATCTGGTCGAACTGGGTGACCGGCGCTTTGACGAAATGCGATTCCCCGGCATTGAAGGTGCTCCAGCGCGCGGCATCCTCGGTGATGAAAGCCACTTCGACCCGGTCCGCGAACGGCGGCACCTCTCCCTCCAGGGATTCGAGACCGAAGCCGCCCTGGGTGGAGGAATCGTACCCTTCTGCTTCCAGGCTGAACGGCTCGGTGCGAAAACCGGTATTGCGGATGAGGGTGGCGCCGGTGCTGTCGAAGCGCGCCAGCCGGTAAGGACCCGAGCCCACCGGATGGATGCCCAGGGCGGCTTCGTGATATTCCACGGCTTCGGCCGGCACTACGGCGGAAAACCCCTGTGCCAGGGTGTGCGTGAGCTGGGGGTAGGGGGCGATGAGCTGGATCTGCAAGGTGCGATCGTCCAGCGCGCGCAGGCCTGCGACTTCCCGGTCGTAGTCCGCGCCCTGCTCGCTCCATTCATCCAGGCCGACAATCCGGCCGCGCCATAGCCAACTGCCCTGGGAACGGGTCGCCGGATCGAAGTGCCGCTTGATCGAGTACACGACGTCGGCGGCCCGAACGACGCGTCCCTTGCCGTTCGGAAATGCCGGATCGTCGATGAAGCGCACGCCCGGCTTGATGCGAATGGTATGGATCAGTCCATCCGCAGAGACCTCCGGCAGACTTTCGGCGAGATTGGGAACGAGTTCGTAGGGGCGTGCGAGATAACGGTAGCGGTACAGGGTGTCGAACAGGTTCACGACCAGGAAATTGGCATAAATCGATGATGCGTGCGCCGGGTCGAGGCTGGTCGGCGCCCCGTCCATGGAATGGCGGTAAACCGTGGGTTGCGGCCCGGTATCCAGGTCGGGTGATTGCGGTTCACAGGCGGACAACAGGAATGAGCATGCCAGCGCCGCGATCCATGCGGCGGCGCAGCAGGGCGGGGCGCCGGCGGCACGGCGCGCTGTGGAATGCGCAATCACACCCGCCAGCTTAGCCCGTGCCTGTCATGCCAACAAGGCCGCGCCAGCCCACCGGAAGGCGACCTGGATTGAGGTCTATTCCTCCAGCAGCGCGTCGTAGTCCGGCGCCGGGGGTTCGCCGTCGTAAATCTTGTACTCGCGATTCTGCAGGTAAACGTCCCGCATGAGCACGTAAGGATCGGAAGCCTCCTCGAGGTCCTTGTCGAACGGCAGCAGCGACGCGCGCAGGGAAATGAGATCGACGATGAGCGGACGGTATTCGTCTTCTTCGCGGATCAGGTAGGTCACCGGGTCGTAGATGCTGTCCACCGGCCGCCCGCCCAGATCGCGTACCGTGAACGGGCCGAGCAGGGGCACCACGAGGTAGCGGCTGTCTTTCCAGCCCCAGACCGCCAGGGTCTGTCCGAAATCCTCCTGGAAATCGGGCATGCCCGCCTGGGTGGCGACGTCGAAAAATCCGAAAAGGCCCAGGGTCGAGTTCATCAGGAAACGCCCTGTCCGGGTCATCGAATCCTCGAACTTGCCCTGCAGCACCAGGTTCAGGAAATCGACCGGATAGGCCAGGTTACGGAAGAAGTTGCGCACCCCGCGCTGGGGCCCGTCCGGCATGATGGCGTCGTAGCCCCGGGCCACGGGACGCAACAAGGCGCGGTCGAGCGCATCGTTGAACTGGTAGACGTTGCGATTGAACGGCTCCCAGGGGTCATTCTGCGGATCGGTCAGGGCGGTCTGCTGCGTGGCGCAGCCCGCCAGCAGCAGGATGGCGCCCACGACAGGCAGGAGGGTGCGCACCAGGGGCAGGACTTTAGTGTTCTTCATCGCGATTTTCGAAATTCGGTTCAGGCCGGATCACGGCCGTTCAGGCGCAGCAGATCCTGCGCATCACACAGGCGTGCGAGACTCACCAGATCGTCCGGCGCATTACGCACTTCGAGGGACTCGCAACCGGTGGCGGCTTCCCATTGCAGCAGCAGCGCCAACCCCGAACTGTCGACCCGTCCCACGCCCGCGAGGTCCAGCGAGCGTAGCTTGCCGGAGGCGCGTGCGAGTACTTCGGACGATTGCCGGTAAAGCCCGGCAACGGTGTCCAGGGTCAGGTCGCCGCTCACCACGGCCCGGTCTTCGGCGTCCAGGGTGAAGCCGGTTGCATCAACCATCGTCTTTCTCGTTCAAATCCAGATTGCCGGCGCGGATATCGGCAGTCACCTTGTCGATGCCTTCTGCCTGTACCCGCGGGACGATCTGGTTGCGGAAGGTAATGACGTAGGAGATGCCCTCGACCGTGACGTCAAACGCTTTCCAGCCGGAGTCCGTTTTGCGGAACGCGTAGTCGACCGGCGCGTAACCGCCGTTCTCCAGTTTCACCCGGGTGCGAACGCGGGTCAGCTTTTCGGAATGTTTGCCCTTGAGCGGCAGTACTTCGAGCTGCTCGTCGCTGCGAAAGGCCAACAGGCCGTCGGCGTAGCGGTTGATGAGCACCGAACTCATCGCATCGGAAAACGCGTCGAGCTGTTCGTCCTCGATGCCGCGGCCGGCTCGCCCGAGTATCAGTCGTGCCGAATAGTGCAGGTCGATCAGCGGCAGCAGGTCTTCACGGACCATGGTGCGCAACAGGCTGGTGTCGTTCTCATAGGCCTGGCGATTGGTGTCCAGTTTTTCCAGGATTCGGCCCGCGGTATCGCGAACGATTTCAGCCGGTCCGTCGGTGGCTGCCTGCGTGGTGCCCGCCAGGGTGGCCGCAACCAGCAGGACACTGCTCAGCGTCAGGGTCAATGCGCGATTGAGTCTTTTCATTCGGATGATTCCTTGCCCGTGTTGAACAGGTACTTGCCGATGATCTGTTCGAGCACCATGGCGGACTGAGTGACAAAGAGTTCGTCGCCTTCGGCCAGGTAATCGGGCGCGCCGCCCGGCTCCAGACCCACGTAGCGGTCGCCCAGTACGCCCGACGTGAGAACCGACGCGCCGGTGTCCGACGGTATTTCGTCAAAGCGCGAGGCGATGTCCATATGAACCACGGCCTCGAAGGTGATGGGGTCCAGTTCAACGTCCCTGACCAGGCCGACAGTCACCCCGCCGATCTTCACCGGCGCGCGATCGCGCAAGTCGCCGATGTTGCTGAAACGTGCGGTGATGGTGTAGGTCTCATCGCCAATCTCCTGGCCGTAATCCGTGGCGCGCAAGGCCAGCCAGACGAGCGCCGCGACGCCCAGGAACAGGAAGATTCCGGATGCGATTTCGACCTTGTAATTGGCTCGCATGGTGATACCTCAGGTAAAAAACGACGTCATGATGAAATCGAAAATCAGGACCAGAACCGAACTCAGAACCACGGTGTTGGTCGTGGCGGTGCCGACTCCGGCGCCGGTCGGCTTGGCGGTATAACCGAAATACACGGCAATCAGGCTGACGATGCCGCCGAATACCAGGCTTTTCCAGACCCCGCCCGTGAAATCCTGCACGAAATAGACGCCGGTCTGCAGCTTGGACCAGAAAATTCCCCCGTCCAGGCCCATGATGCCGATGGAGAACACGACGCTGCCCAGTATGGCAAGGGCATTGAACATCGCGGTCAGCAGCGGCACGGAAATCATGCCGGCCAGGAAGCGCGGCAGGGCGACCCGTTGAATGGGATCAATGGCCATCAGTTCCATCGCGTCGATCTGGCTGGTGGCTCGCATCAGACCGATTTCCGCGGTGACCGACGTGCCGGCTCTGCCGGCGAACAACAGGGCCGTCAGGACCGGTCCCAGTTCACGAAACAAGGACTTGCCGACGAGCAGGCTGACCTGATCGGACGCCCCGAACTGCTCCAGGGCGTTGATGGCCTGCAGTGACAGCACCATGCCGACGAAGAACCCGCAGATCATGATGATGACCAGCGAGCGCGCGCCGATCAGGTAGACCTGTTGCAGTACCGCCCGAAACTGCTGCGCGGTCGGCCGGAAACCCGCCAGCATGCGTAACAGGAAAAGCACGCAGCGGCCGGACATGGCCAGCGGGCCGGCGAAGGGTATCGGGGATGTGCGCGCGTCGGTCATGTCAGCCCAGGAGACTCCATGCTGTGTCTGTTCCCTGGTAATGGAACGGGATGGGGCCCTCGACTTTGCCGTTGATGAACTGGTCCACGCCGGGGTCGTTGCTGGCCGACAGATCCTCGGGTGAGCCGTGACCCGCGATACGTTTGGCCGCGATGATGTACACGTAGTCCGCGAGTTTGCGCATCTCGTTGATGTTGTGGGAGACAATCAGGCTGGTCATGCCCAGAGCTTCGTTGGTTTCGCTCATCAGCGTCCGAACCTGCGAAACCGCGATCGGGTCGAGTCCCGTCAGCGGTTCGTCGTACAGCATGAGGGCCGGGTCGAGCACGACGGCCCGGGCAAGCGCCACGCGGCGGGCCATGCCGCCGGAAAGCTCGTGGGGCATCAGTTCCTCGGTTCCGCCCAGGCCCACCGATTTCAGCTTGATCATCACCAGCCGGCGGATCAGGGCTTCCGGCAAATCGGTGTGTTCCCGAATGGGCGTGGCGATGTTCTCGAATACGGTCAGGTCGGTAAAAAGCGCACCATTCTGCAACAGCACTCCGATATTGCGACGAAAGCGGTACAGTTCCTTGTCCGACATGTCGGAGATGCGTTGTCCGTTGACTTCGATCCAGCCTTCATCCGGGCGCAATTGGCCGGAGATCAGCTGCAGCACGGTGGTCTTGCCGGCGCCACTCGGTCCCATGAAGGCCACGATTCGACCGCGGGGGATATCCAGGTCGATACCGTCCAGGATGGTTTTGCGTCCGCGGCGGAATACCAGCCCCCGCACCCGGATGACGGGTGTCGTGGAATCCCCTGCGCTGACCTGCTGGCTGACTTTGGGCATCTTGATTGGACTCTGACCGGGCCCCGAGGTTTCGTTACAGTTGCGCATCCCCGGACGCGCGTCCGCGCATTGTATTACGAAACGGATGGGGAGCGGGTGAACTCCGGCTGAAGAGGGCTCGCAGTAGACCCCGCTGGGACCCAAAGGCTTTCACGCGATGCCGAGTTCCGGTCCGGGCGGGGCTGTGCGGCTGAGGTCCGAATGATTTTCAAGGAGCAAAAAAAAGAGAGGAGGCTTGCGCCTCCTCTCTCGTGTAGAAGTATTGGAACTCCGCTAATGTTGGACTGCAGATCCTCCAAGGCCTTCCCAATTTCAATCCGGCTCCGCTTCACTCTGCCTGTCGGTTCCGGCTCCGAGCCTTCTACGCCCGTCTTTCTTTATCGACGACTCCACCCGAAAGCTTCCTCGTCTATCTCCAGGGATCGCGTCTCCCTTTCGAGTCACCCCAGTGGTACGACCGTTTTCGGCAGAGCCCGGTCGGGGTAACATGCCCAGTACCACCTGGACTTTATCCGCTTTCTGTTGCCCAGTCGCTTTCCGGCGGGTCGGCCTTCCGGCTGTCGGGCTTCTTCGAACGGGAGATACAGACTATGCCTGTGTATGAGGACTGTCAACGGGTAAAAAGTGCAACTTATAATTCATTTCTGATTAGTGTTCTTACAATAAAATTACAAGTCTCTGAATAAAATCAATTCGTGAAATTTCGCTCTGATCCCGGTTTGCGGCGAAGCGAAACAAGTGCTCAAAAATAGTACAGGTATTGCTCAAAAATGAAACAGGCCAGCGGGTCGGAAAGCCCGGCCGGCTTGAGCCGCGGATCGGAAAACTGGGTAGACTCCGGTGCGGATTCCGCACAATGCCGCGTGCCGACGGATGCCGGGCAGGAACAGGCAAGGAGGATGGTGAATGCGATTCAAGCGGTGGCTGAGCGAGCCCCTGGTTCATTTTCTGCTGCTGGGTGGCCTGATCTTCATGGCCTGGGAGTATCTCGGCGACGAGCCTGCCGGCGGAGAAATCGTGGTCAGCCGGGGGCAGCAGGAAAATCTCGTCCAGACCTTCGAGCGCACCTGGAAGAGACCGCCGACCGGGGAGGAATTTCAGGGACTGCTGGATGACTACGTGCGCCAGGAGATCGCCTACCGCGAGGGAACAGCGATGGGACTGGACGAGGACGACATTGTCATTCGCCGGCGGCTGCGGCAGAAACTGGAACTGCTGGCCGCGGATGTCGCCGGTCTGGACGCGCCGACCGAGGAGCAACTGCAGACTTATCTGGAAACGCATCCGGACGATTTCAGGCTCGCTCCGCGGCTGAGTTTTCGCCACGTCTTTTTCAGCCGTGATCAACGGGGCGACGCCACCGAACAGGATGCGCTCACCCTGCTGCAGCGAATCGGCACCGACGGACCGCAGGGCGACTTCGAGAACCAGGGTGATCCCCTGCCTCTTCCGTTCCGGCTCGAAGACGTACGCGAGGGCGAGATCGAGCGCCTGTTCGGCAAGGTGTTCGCGGCGGGCCTGCAGGGAATTCCGGTAGGGCAATGGTCGGGACCGGTCCGGTCGGGCTATGGCATGCATCTCGTGTTCATCGAGGACCGCTCGCAGGGCCGGGTGCCGGCGCTGGATGACATCCGCGAAGCGGTACAGCGCGAATGGTTGTCGGCACGCCGCCGCGATGCAGTCAGCGGGCTCTACGATCGCCTGGCGGCGCAGTACACGATCCGGGTGGAGCCCGTGGACGGTCCGGCCGCGACGGCGCCTTCGGAGGGCGGGGCTGAATCCAGCGACGCGGGCCGTCCGTGAAACGCGGTCTGTGCCTGTTGCTGCTGTTGCTCATGGCAGCCCAGCTCGCGGCTCACGAGGTGCGGCCGGCTTTTCTGCGCATTCAGCAGATCGATACCGGGAGTTACACCCTGATGTGGCGGGTTCCCGCCCAGGGGGAGCGACGGCTGGACATCCAGGTGGACCTGCCGGAACACTGCACGCGGTCCGGCAATCCGGTGGCCTGGGTCGAAGGCGGAATCTTCGTTGAGCGCTGGGCGGCGGACTGCCCCGGTGGCCTGGCCGGGCACCGGGTTGAAATCGCAGGACTGGCGTCCACCGTCATCGACGCACTGGCTCGCTTCGAGCGCGCCGACGGAACCACGCAGATCGCCCGGCTTACGCCGGCCCGGCCGGGATTCGAGGTCACCGATGCCGCATCCGCGGGACAGGTGATCCGCACCTATACGGTGCTCGGCGTGGAGCACATACTGCTCGGCGTCGATCACCTGCTGTTCGTGCTGGCCTTGCTGATGCTGGTGCCCAATACCCGCACTCTGATCTGGACGGTGACCGCGTTCACCGGGGCGCACAGCATTACGCTGGCCGCGGCCACCCTGGGTTGGGTCAAAGCGCCGCAGCAGCCGGTCGAGGCCATCATCGCGCTGAGCATCCTGTTCGTGGCGATGGAAATCGTGCATTGGCGCCAGGGCCGGCCCGGCATTACGCGCCGCTGGCCATGGCTGGTGGCTTTCGTGTTCGGGCTGCTGCATGGTTTCGGGTTCGCCGGCGCCTTGAGCGAAATCGGTCTGCCGGACCACGCGATCCCGCTCGCCCTGCTGTTTTTCAACCTCGGCGTGGAGCTGGGTCAACTGATTTTCATCGCGGGCGTCCTGGTGCTGTGGGCGGGCCTGAAGCGGATACCCTGGCCACACTGGGCCTGGCGGGTCCCGGTCTACGCGATTGGGTCGCTGGCCGCGTTCTGGACCATTGAACGCCTGGCCGGCTTCTGAGGAGGATTCATGGCGACACGGGAAATCCTGCGCATGGGACACCCGGTATTACGCCGGGTCGCGCGTCCGCTCGAAGCGGCTGAACTGGAGCAGGACTGGCTGCGCGAACTGGTCGATGACATGGTCGATACCCTGCACCAGTCCGGCGGCATCGGACTGGCCGCGCCCCAGGTGGGCGTGTCTGTCCGCCTCGCCATCATCGAGATTTCCGGCGGGCCGACGCGCTACGGCGAAATTCCGCCCATGCCGCTCACCGTGTTCGTGAATCCCGAACTCACGGTGTTGAACGACCGGCTCGCCGGTTACTGGGAGGGCTGCCTGTCCGTCCCGGGTCTGCGCGGGTATGTCGAGCGTCCTCAGCAGGTTCGTGTCGCGGCCCGCAATCTGCAGGGCGAAACGTTCGAGCACACCCTGGACGGGTTCCTGGCCACGGTGTTCCAGCATGAGTTCGATCATCTCGATGGCCGCCTGTACGTCGATCGCCTCAAGGACAGCCGTCTGCTGGTCTTCGAAGATCTGTTGGCCGATGGCGGGCCCGGGTTGGAAGAATGATGACGAGCGCGGCACACGCATCCGTGAGACACTGCCGGCCATGACGGCTCCCCGGCAACCCGCATCCGAACACGCCATCGATGCCGGGCTGAAGAGGGAAATCAGCCGGCTGGGGTTCGCGGCGATGTCTTTGAACGGCGTGATTGGCGCCGGCATTTTCGCCCTGCCTGCGGTCGCTGCGCAGGCGGGGCTGCTGTTCAGCCCCTGGCTGTTCCTCATCTGCGGCGCGCTGATCATGACGGTGGTGTTGTCCTTCTCGCGCGCCGCCAGCTTCTTTTCGCATACCGGCGGTCCGCTGGCTTACGTGGGACACGCCTTCGGCCCGTTCGCGGGTTTCCAGATCGGCTGGTTGTTCACGTTTTCGCGGATCACCGCGATGGCGGCCAATGCCAACCTGCTGGTCACCTATGCGGCCTGGTTCTGGGAACCGCTCGGCGACGGCCTGGCTCGCCGGGCCGCGGTGTCGGTTTTCATTGTATTCCTGATGGTCGTCAACATGATCGGGGTCCGGCGCGGTGTGTTGGCGATGTTCGTGTTCACCCTGCTCAAGCTGATCCCGCTCAGCCTGCTGGTACTGCTGGGCCTGTCGCAGATCAATCCGGAAGTCTTTGTTCATCCAGGCGGTCCGGAGATGGACGGCATCGGCGGCACCCTGCTGGTGTTGATGTATGCCTTTGTCGGTTTCGAAAGCGCCGTCGTCCCCGCTGGCGAGGCGCGCGATCCGCGGCGCGACATTCCGCGCGCGCTGGCGCTGAGCGTGATGGGGATCACCTTGCTGTACGTGGTGATCCAGATTGTCACCGTTTCCATACTGCCCGACGCGGCCAGCAGCGAACGGCCGCTGATCGACGTCATGGATCTGCTGATGGGAACGACGGGTGCGGCCCTGATGGCGGCCGGCGCGGTGTTCTCGATCACCGGAAACCTGTCGTCGATGATGCTCTCCGGCCCGCGGATGGTCTTCGCCATGAGCCGGATGGGTTCACTGCCGGCGTGGTTTGGACGCGTGCATTCGCGGTGGGCGACACCCACCAACGCCATCGTGTTCATCGGCGCGACCGGCCTGGCGCTGGCGCTCAGCGGGAGTTTCATCTGGCTGGCGGCGATGAGTACCGTGGTGCGACTGATCGTCTATGCGACCTGCATTCTCGCCCTGCCACGGCTGGAAGCGCGCGCCGATGCCGATGAAGCGCCGTTCCACCTGCCCGGCGGATACCTGATACCGCTCGCCGGCCTCGCCACCAGTTGCTGGCTGGTCTGGCACGCCTCGCTGCGGTCCTGGGTGGTCACGGGCATCTTCTTCGCGCTGGGCGCCGTGTTCTACGTCATGGGCCGGCGGCGCAGGGGGGAAACCAACTAGGCCCGTCATCCGGCCGCCGTGGTGGCGGCCAGTTCCGTCGCGTCAGGGCGTCTCGAATCCGCTGGAATGCACCATCTCCTCGACAGCCGGTTGCCAGGGCGCGATGCAGCTCGGCGAATTGGCGGCGAGCCGGCTTTCGAGCAGGGACTGCACGGTGGGGTGAAATTCCTGCTTGTTGGTGCCGCAACCGGCGCCGGAAGAGCCGCTCACGTGGCAGTAGCTCATCACCGTACCCTTGCCGCCGGCGGGGCAGGAGGGCGGGCCGGTGTAACAGTCGCTCTCCCCGTTGTAGCACTGGTCCACTTCGGGCGAGTAGCAATGCGTGTGCGGTGATCCCAGGTT
The DNA here is from genome assembly GCF_037892215.1 of Elongatibacter sediminis. Lineage (NCBI taxonomy): Bacteria > Pseudomonadati > Pseudomonadota > Gammaproteobacteria > Chromatiales > Wenzhouxiangellaceae > Elongatibacter > Elongatibacter sediminis. The sequence continues at coordinate 227,455 of NZ_JAZHOG010000003.1, forward strand.
GTGACCGATTTCGTGGCCGACGTACAGTGCCGTGTTGCCGGGGGTGCGCGACGAGCCGATGGCGTTGAAGCTGTAGCTGCCGACGGTGCGCTGGCCCCACTGCTGTCCTTTGTTGCAGTAGACGTCGATCCAGGCGATGCCGGAAAAACTGCCGGCGCTGATGCCACGACCGCTGAGCATGGCGGCGAAATTTCGTTCCGTGGCGGCCATGTTCACGCGCCAGTACTCGCCGAACTCATCGAGCTGATCGGAACGATTACTCGGCACGGAGTACGGGTCGCTGCCGGTGCGCAGAATGACGTCACCAATCAGCAGGCGGGTCTCGATATCCCGCTCATAGAACACGTTCATCGCCAGGAAGAGGTCGGTAATCCAGTCGGTGGCGGTCGCCGGGTCGTTGCCCTTGCCGGCCATCCACTCGGTATCGGTGTCCACGGCCACCACCGCCTCGAAGCTCAGGGTGGCGCCCTGGGGCGCTTCGCTTCGGCTCGCCGTGGGCGGGTTGAATACGGATTCCTGCACCTCGGGTGTCTGATGGTCCAGCAAGGTGCCGCACTCGTTGGCCCCTTCGGGTTCGGAATCCACCGGGTTCACCTCGATTCCAATGCCGGCGAAGCCGCTGAGTTGCACGCGCGACGAGCCGCGCACGGCGTACCCGGAAATTTCACCGCTCGACGGGTCGATGGCGATGCCAACGCCTTCTTGGGCGGTGCCGGCCAGAAAATAACGCCGGTTGCGCGGATCGATGGTGACGCTCCCCGATGCGGACACCAGGTGTACCACCGCGCCGGGCGCGAAGGGTTCGTAGCGCCGAAGGGGAACCGGTTTTCCGTCACTGGCGAGGTGTGATTCCAGGCCGGTCAGACGCACCACCGTGCCGGGGGCCGCACGCAGCAGGCGAAGGCTTTCCTGGGTTGATAGCGGAATGATGCCGGCTGCAATGCCGCGGTCTTCCCGCTCCGGGGCCAGGGTCAATGGCCCGGCGGGCGGAGTCCGCAACAGTTCGTCCGAATCGGACGGATGCTCGGAAGCGTATACGCCGGCGTATGTGAAAACCGCCAGCAATACGCCGAAGTTGAACCTGGAAATCCCTTTCATTTCAATAACTCCCGGGCCCCAATCCCTGGACCCCTTGCAATCAACTCCGATTGTAACCCAAAAGCGACTGTGGCTGAAATCAGACTATGGAGCAGCCCTCAGCGTTTGACGTACTGATAGCGCTCGGCGAGCCGCTCCAGGCAGGCGTTCAGGCTGCGGCTGATCTGGGTTGTATTGCGGATGCGTTCGATGCAGGGCCAGGACGCCCGCCGACCCGCCTCGATCAGCTCGCGGGCTTCTTCCTCGTTGACGTTGCGCAGTACGCGGCTGACCCGGATATCACCACGGTCGAGGGAAATGGTGATGTCTCCGCTGTAGGTCTGGCGCACGATGGCGTGGGCCTTCTTGATAACCGACCCCAGTCCGGGAACATCGAAGTGCCGGTGAACGAGGTCGAGAATGTGCTCGACCTGCAACATGGGCCCGCGCACCATCACATCCTGCAGGAACGGCACCAGGCCGGTGCGGTCGCTATCGCCATTCATGAAGGGCGCCACGTGTGGATTGGCCTGACTGACGATGTAGTGGTTGACGTTGTGCAGCCGGTTGACCTTTTCCTTGGGTATGTCCTCGTGGACCGAGCCGTCGATCCACCGGCTCTGCGGCATGTAGGCCGTCGACTTGCCGGCATAATTGCGCGCGCGCAACTGCACCGGCGGCAGCAGGCCGGGTATCGCACTGGAGGCCAGTGCGGCCTGGCGTATCAGGGCGTTGGGTGAGGTCAGGTAGTTGAGCAGCCGCGGGAACTGGTGCGATTCCGCGGGAGAAACCGAGATATTCAGAATGCGCCCGGTTTTCTCGTAGGCTTCCAGGAATGTCATGTCGGCGATGTTGCGGTTGATGGCCCGCCGCACCTGCTTCTGATCGAGTATGCCTTCGCCCTTGATGACTTCGCTCCAGCGAAATGTCCTGACCCACTGGTACTTGAGCGCATCCGGCTCCATGGCCTCTGCCAGTTCCTCGTCGGTATGGGTGGCCAGAAAGCCCGCGACGACCGAGCCGGCGCTGGAACCGGTGATCACGGGGGGCAGCAGGCCCTGCTGGTGCAGTTCCTCGATCACGCCGAGGTGGAACAGGCCGTAGGAGGCACCCCCGCTGAGCAGCAGGGCGGACCGGCCGAAACTGCGTGCGGTGCGGTTGAAAAAGCGCCGCTTGCGCGTGGGTGGCAGCGTCTTGACGTCGCTGTCGCAGAGCAGGTCCAACGCGGCGCAGACTTCGTCGAGATAGGCGTTGATGAGGTTCTTGGTTCCGACCCGGGCCCGTTGGTACAGCGCCGGATTGGCCATGTTTCCCAGATTGCCGTGCAGCTCCTCGCGCAGGCGGAAAACGAGCTGGTCGTGATCGCCCTGGCGCCGCAGGCGGCGCAGCAACCTGACCCGTGACCGAATCAGCCGGTAATCGTAATCGGTCGACTCTTCCTCACGGCGCCAGTCGCCGTGCCTGTCCAGCCGGTCCAGGGCTTCGGCCGCTTCGCGCCACTCGTCGTAATCGGTGGCCTGTTCGAGCGCCTGCCGCTGCTGTCGGGATTCGCTGTTCATGTCGGCAATGACATTCGGTAGTCCATTGTCATGTTGTACCATTTCCAGGTGAAGAAGAGTGACGAAAATCAATTGCGAATAGAAGCCGTATCGAACCGATCCTCGCGGGAATCCTTCATCCGCGTGCCGTGGACGGTTCATGCCGGCGATCCGTGCTGGGTTCCGCCGCTGCTCATGGAGCGCCGTGAAGCGCTGTCGCCGAAAAATCCTTTCTTCGAGCACGCTGACTGGCAGGGCTGGACGGCCTGGCGCGGAAACCGGGCCATCGGGCGAATTTCGGCCCAGATCGATCACCTCTACCTGGAGACCCACGATCCGCACACCGGGTTTTTCGGCCTTCTCGAGGCCGTGGACGATGCGGAAGTCTTCGCTGCTCTGTTCGGCGCCGCCGAAACCTGGCTGCGTGAACGCGGCATGCGGCGGTCGCTGGGCCCGTTCAACCTGGGCATCAACCAGGAAGCCGGGCTGCTGGTGGAGGGCTTCGACACACGGCCGCGCATCATGATGCCTTACGGCCGGCCGTACTACGGGCCCGCGGTGGAGGCACTGGGCTACCGGAAAGAACAGGATCTGCTGGCCTACGATGTCGATGACGCCGGGTTCAGCATGCCCGAGGCGATGCGCCGAATGCTGAAGCGGCAATCGGCCGTAATACGGGAGCGACCTTTCGAGCGCCGGCACCGTACCCGGGACCTGGGCATCATGCGGGACATATTCAACGACGCCTGGGCCGGCAACTGGGGGTTCGTCCCCTTCACCGAAGCGGAGTTCCAGGCGGTGGGAAAGGAACTGCTGATGATCCTTCCCGATACCTTCATTCGAATCGCGGAAGTCGACGGCGAGCCGGCGGCGTTTCTCGTTATGCTCCCGGATGTCAACGAGGCCATTGCGGATCTCGACGGCCGCCTGCTTCCGTTCGGCTGGCTGAAACTGTTATGGCGGCTGAAGGTCCGATTTCCGTCCACGGTCCGGATCGCGTTGATGGGTGTGCGGCAGAAATACCAGTTCACGCGGCTGGGCCCGGCACTCGCCATCCTGACCATGGACGCGGCGGTCGGACCGGCGCGCCGGCGCGGTGTCCAGCAGGCTGAAATGTCGTGGATACTGGAAAGCAACCAGGGCATGCGCAACATCATCGAGCGGATTGGCGGGCGGGTGACCCGCCGCTACCGCATGTACGGGCGGGACCTGGAGTGAATTCATGAGCTACGCGGCCGTGGTGCTGGCCGGAGAGCGGCCCGGCGGCAGTGACTTCGCCCGCGCGCTCGGTCTGCCCGCGGGCGTGCTGGCGACGGTCGCCGGCAAGCCGGCATTGCAGCGAGTCATCGAGGCCCTGGCTGAGGTGGATGAAATCACCGGCGGGGTGGTTTGCGGTCCGGGCGCGGAGGTCTGGTCGGCGCGGCCCGATCTCGCCCGGCGGGCTTCGGATGCGGGATTCGAGTGGATGCCGCCGGAAGCCGGGCCCAGCGCCAGCGCGCTCGCCGGCGTTCGCCGGGTCGATTCCTGGCCGGTCCTGGTCACCGCGGGCGATCATGCGCTGCTGACGCCTTCCATCGTCGAGGACTTTTGCCGGCAGGCCCTGCGCCGCGCTACCGTGGCCGGCGCCGACGTGGTGGCCGGGCTGGCGCCGTTCGCGGCGGTGCGCGAGGCCTTTCCGGATACCCGCCGCACGGTTCACAATTATCGCGACGGCGCCTGGTGCGGCACCAACCTGTTCGCGGTGCTCACCCCGCAGGGGCTGGGTGCCCTGCGGTTCTGGCAGTCCGTCGAAGCCTGGCGCAAACGGCCGTGGAAAATTGCCGCTGCGCTCGGTACCGGCTTTCTGCTGCGTTACCTGCTGCGAAGGCTCACCCTGGATGAGGCGCTCCAGCGCCTCTCCACTGTCTGCGGCTGTCGCGTCGCACACGTGGTGGTAAGCCAGCCGAGGGCGGCGGTGGATGTCGATTCCCTGGCCGACCTGGAGCTCGCCGAGGAGGTCCTGCGCGGTTCCGCGTGACTGCACCGCCCCGGGTTTACGCTTCCTTAACCCCGTTCCGGTAGAATGCGGCGCGTTGATGCCGCGATCGAACGTCGCGACGCAGTGTGAATAAAGGGTCGTTCCATGAAAGCCATCATTCTGTGTGCGGGTCAGGGCCGCCGCCTGCTGCCGCTGACCGAAAGCATTCCTAAATGCTGCCTGCAACTGGGTGACCGGACCATGTTGCAGGTTCAGGTCGATGCCCTGTGCCGCGCCGGAATCGACGAGATCGTCGTGGTGACCGGTTTCGGCCATCACGTGGTCGACGACATTATCGGCCGAATCGACAGCCCGGTACCTCTGCGCACACTCTACAATCCGTTCTACGCCCTGTCGGACAATCTGGGCACCTGCTGGGTCGCCCGTGCCGAGATGACCGGGTCCTTTCTGCTGCTCAACGGCGATACCCTGTTCGAACCGGCGGTCATGCGCCGCCTGATCGACGGAGCGGGTTCTTTTCCCGTGACTCTGGCCGCCGACCGAAAAGCGGCTTACGACGACGACGACATGAAAATTCACGCCGACGGCGACCGGTTGCTGCAGGTGGGCAAGAAACTGCCATCCGCCATCGTCAATGGCGAGTCCATCGGCATGATGGTGTTCACCGGGGCCGGAGGGAAGGCCTTCGTGCGACGGGTTGAGCAGTTGATGGGTGGGCCGGACGGACTGGCCCGCTGGTACCTGTCAGCGATCGATGATCTGGCGCGCGACGGGCTGGTCGGAATCGCGTCGATTCACGGGCTGGGCTGGTGCGAGGTCGATGACATGGATGACCTGGCGCACGCCGAGCACGCAGTTCGAATCTGGTCCGGCCGGGCCGACGAATCTGCTGGTGATCTGGCCGGGACCGAGCCTCCGCCGCCGGCGGAAAACTGACCCGGCCGGTACGGCCGTCCGCCGCGTTCCGCTGCGCTCAGTCGTCGGGATCGCGGATGTCAATTCGAACCCCGGTCCCGCCGATGGCGTGCAGGCGATCGGTCGCCGGATCGTATTCGATGTGGGTGCTGTGCAGCACACTGTCGCCCTGGGTCACCCGCGCCTGTCCGTCCAGTGCCACCCGATTCTGTTCGAAGTCGTACACGATGTGATCGGCCGCTGCCGATACCGCGGTCGCCTCCGGTACATCGGCTCCCGTCTGCCGCAGGCGGGCCGGGTTGCCTTTCATTACCACCGTTCGGGGGGCTTCCAGCGTGCCGGTCACGGTTGCGCGATCAGCCTGCAACAGCCACTCTCCAACCTGCATTTCAAATTGCCCGCGGAAGTGGATCGTCTCCGGAACCGTGTCCTCCCAGGCGGAATCGGCCCGCAGCAGCACCATGTCGCCACTGCCGATGGAGGAAAATTCCTGGGCCGGGGACAGCGGGGAAGCCAGGGCCAGTACGAGGGCGAAGACCCCCGTTCGGGCCGGGAGTCCGCGATCGGTGAAGCAGGTCGTCCGGTTGTGCCGGGGTGCGTAATTGCGCATGCTTTCAGGCCGGTGGGCGCCCCGAATTGGCGTTGGCGTGGTACCGGATCATACCAGCATGATTGTTGATCGTTACATGATGCGCGAGGTTGGCCTGCCGTTCGCGGCCGTGGCCGGCGTGCTCGTGGTCATCTTCGCGAGCTACAGTCTCACGCGGCACCTGGTCGATGCGAATGCCGGCCTGTTGCTGCCCGGCGAAGTGTTTCGACTCACGGCCCTGCGTGCGCTGATCTCGCTCGAAGTGCTGCTGCCGCTCAGCTTCTTCCTCGCCGTGATGATTGGCATGGGCCGCCTTTACAGTGATTCGGAGATTTACGCGATGCGTGGTGGCGGCATCAGCGAACGGCGGCTGATGCGTCCGGTGATGATGCTCGCCCTGCTGCTGGCGGTCGTGACCGCCGGCCTGTCCCTGGCGGGGCGGCCGTGGGCTTATTCGACGGCCTATCAGTTGCGCGCCGAGGCCAGCGCGGCGGCGGAGATCGACCGCATCCGTGAAGCCCGGTTCTACCGGTTCGGGGAAACCGGCCGCACGGTGTTCATCGAGCACATGAACGCCGGCGGCAATACGGTGAACGGAATCTTCGTGCGCCACCGTGACGGCGACGATATCGAAGTGATCACCGCGGTGAACGGCCAACTGGAACAATTTGCCCGGCCCGACCATCATCGGCTGGTGCTGTTCGACGCCCAGGTGTTCAAGCGGGTGGCCGGGGCTCCGGACCTGGTGGCCCGGTTCGGTTCGTTTTCACTGTGGTTGCCCGTGGGGGAGCCGGAACCGGTGGGGCATCACGCCAAGGCCAGCCCGAGCATGTCGCTGGAGTCATCGTCCGACCCCACGGATCGGGCCGAATGGCAGTGGCGTCTGTCGACGCCCGTGTCCGCGCTGCTGCTCGCCCTGCTGGCGATTCCCCTCAGCCGCGGGCGGCCGCGGCAGGGCCGGTTCGGCCGCATCATCGTCGCCCTGGGGTTATACGCGGTCTACTTCAACCTGCTCGATGTCAGCCGTACCTGGGTTGAACAGGGCAGCGTGCGCACGATCTGGTGGGCGCCCGGCGTGTTGTTCGTGGTGACGCTCGGTCTCTACCTGCCCTGGGCGCGCTGGTTCGGGCGAATGCGAAACCGCCGCGGGGCCACCGCATGATCACGCTGTTCGACCGCTATCTCATGCGCCGCTTCCTGGTCGGCACGCTGCCGGTTCTGTTGCTGCTCCTGATACTGTTCAGTTTCCTGGCGCTGGCCGATGAACTGGAAGATGTCGGGCAGGGCAGTTTCACCTTGTTCGATGCGTTCCGGGTGGTCCTGTACACGGCTCCCCGCCGTATCGTCGACCTGATGCCGGTGACACTGCTTCTGGGCGGATTGATCGGGCTCGGCGCGATGGCCAACCACCAGGAACTGATCGCGGCACGGGCCGCCGGCATGTCCCGTCACCGGATCGGCCGCCCGGTGCTGATCCTCGCGATGGGTGTGGGCCTGGTGGTCGTGACCGCGCAAGCTTTCCTGATTCCGCTGGCCGAGCGCGAAGCCGGGGATATCCGCGCCCGCAAGCTGGCCGACGCCTCCCTTTCCGCCGAGCGGCGCACGGGGTTCTGGACGCGCAGCGAAAATCGAATCGTACGGGTCAACGAGGTTCGGTATGGTCAGTTGCTCACCGATCTCGAGGTGTACGTGCTGGATGACGAAGGGCGGCTGCTCGAACTGGTACGGGCCGAACGGGCCACGGTACGCGATCCCGATGACTGGCGGCTGGACAGCGTGACGGTTACCCGCATGGGTGACTGGGCAGCCGAGGAAGAACACCGGGAGAGCCTGGACTGGCCGGGTCTGCTCAGCCGCGAACAGGCGGGGATCCTGGTGCGCCCGCTGGAGACCCTGGCCCCGCACGAACTGGTGCGGTTGATCGGAATCCAGCGCGCCAACGGCCTCAACGACCAGGCGCATCGAGTGACACTGTGGCAGCAACTGAGCATTCCCGTGGCGCTGATCGGCATGGCGCTCCTGTCGCTGCCGTTGCTGCTGGGTTCGGTGCGGATGGTTTCGGCGGGAAGCCGGGTGGTGATCGGCGGTTTCGTCGGCATCGCATTTTACCTGGTGCAGCAGTTGACAGGCCATCTGGCAGGCCTGTTTTCGTTGAATCCGCCGTTGCTGATCATGACGCCGGCGGTCGTACTGCTCATCGTGGCCGTGTACACGCAGTTTCTGGAGCGGCCGCGGCCGCGCAGGCGCAGACGCCGGGCCCGCTGAGCCGGCTGTCAGGTCATGGACACCCATTGGTGGGAGTCGGTGCGCGTGAATCCGTCTGCGGCCGGGTCGAGCGACTTCAACTGCATCGACAGCCGCAGTTCGCCGTCGGCGGGCTCGAAGTCGATGACCCGGTACGAGGCATCGTGAATGCTGGAGGCCGAGGCGGTGACGAAGACCGGCGTATTCCCGCATTGCTGCTGGAGGTTGCGGTGCAGGTGACCGCAGACAGTGAAGGCAGGCCGGAACGTCTTTATCCGGCGGGACACGGCCTTGTTGTCGCGCAGTGCCTTGCGCCATCTGGTGATGCCGGGAACGGGCGGGTGGTGGACAGCAAGAGCCGTTGGCAGATTCGATTCGGCAGCCTGCTGCCAGGCCGCGTCCAGGCGCCGGCGCTGGGCGCCACCCAAAGCGCCGCGAGCGGAGAATATCGGGGTCACGCAGGCCGAGGAGGCTCCGATCAACCGGAGCCCGCCGATGTCGCGCACCAGGGGATAGCCGGAACGCGCCCGATTGTGTTCGGCTGGCAACCATGGCGCCCAGTGGCGGCGCAGTGCAGGCCAGGAGTCGCGGGCATACACATCGTGGTTGCCGGGCACCAGGAACACGTCCTCAGGCGCTGCGAGTGCTGCCAGCCAGGCGGCTGCCTCACGGATTTCCGAATCCAGTCCGATCTGTACCAGGTCTCCGGTGATCAACAGCAGGTCGGGCCGTTCGGCGCGAACCGCTTCGGCCAGCCGGTCGAGTACATCGCGGCGGTGGATGTGCCGCCGCCGGCGCCGCCAGGACAGAAAGCTGGTCCAGCGCTTGCCGACCAGTTTGCGCGCCCCGATACCGTCGAGGGAGCTCAAGTGAAGGTCGGTGAGATGAATAAGTCGGGTCACAGCCTGCCGATCGCGCCGTTATCCGGACTGTCGCCCGGGGTGGATTGGTATAATTTCGGGCGGCGCCTTGCAGTCGGGATCGCCCGGAGCCGGTATCGGCACCCCGCGCCACCGGCCGCCTGACCGCCCTGCGGGGCCGTCGGGGTCCCGCCCTCGAAGCGAGCGAACTATAGCATGACGAAAAGCGGGACGAATGAGGCCGAACGCGGTGATGGCGATGGAAACCCGGTTCCTGTCGCCGTGCCGGGCACCCGGCCGGGAGCGGACCGGGCCCGGACCTGTGTGCTGGTGCTCGATGAGTCGCCGGTAAGCCTGTGGGGGTTGGGGGCGGCGGAACGCCTGAAGCGCCAATTGCGCGCCCTGGACCCCTCTTTGCTCTGGATCGATTCCGTGGAGTCGCTGCCTGCGCAGGCCCGCGTCCTGCTGCTGAACGGCGGTTACCTGTTCGATGCTCGGGCGCTGGCTGGTCTGCTGGCCCGCGACGGGGTCGTGCTCATCGATCCACGTGACGGCCGCAGTGTCGCCGCCTGCGTGGGGCCGGGTGAGGTGGTCCGGGCCGCGGCCGCGGTCGGCGGCGAGTCGCAGGAGCCCCCCGCTGGCCTGCAACGTCTCGCGCCCGATGACCTCGACGTGTTCGACGAAGCGCTGCGCAGCGCGCGTGCACCCCTGTTGGAGCCGGTGTCGCCGGAGCGTGCCCGGGAACTGGAAAACCTGCTGTACGGCAATGCCTACCGGGGCATCACCGACCTCGTCACCAAGTTTGTCTGGCCGCGGCCGGCGCGGGCCGTGGTGCACCTGTGCGCTCGCTGGCGTGCGACGCCCAACCATGTCACGACCTGGGGGTTCGTGCTGGTGCTGGCAGCCTGTTGGCTGTTCTGGAACGGTCACTATTTCGCAGGGCTGGCAGCCGGTTGGCTGATGACGTTTCTCGATACGGTCGATGGCAAGTTGGCGCGGGTCACCGTGCAGTCCAGCCAGTTCGGCCATCTGTTCGATCACGCCATCGACCTGATTCACCCGCCGTTCTGGTACGTGTTCTGGGGCCTTTCGTTGGCGCCGCCCGTGGCGATTGCAGTTTGGGGGGTGAACCTGGAATTCGCCGCCCTGTGCTGGATTCTGGTCGCAGCCTACGTCGGCGGGCGTATTGTCGAGGGCCTGTTTCCGCTGCTCGGGGATTGCAGCGTGTTCACCTGGCGGCCGTTCGACGCGTGGTTCCGGCTGGTGACGGCGCGGCGCAATCCCTGCCTGATCCTGCTGACCGGTTCCGCGCTTGCCGGCCACCCTGAATGGGGGTTCAAGGCGGTCGTTGTGTGGTCGGTTCTGACCACGGGCGTATTGATCATTCGTCTGCTGCAGGGTCTGGCCGCCCGATTGTCCGGTGGCCCGCTGACTTCGTGGCTCAGCGAGGACGGCGCGGCTTCGGGCCCGCACGCGACCACTTTCCGGGTGTTCGCCGGAACCCGGAGCGCCTATGGCGGATGACGCGCTCGCAGGCCTGGTCCGGTCCCGCATGGAGCGGATTCTCGCGGTACCGGACGAACGGCGGGACGCGCTGCTGGCGCGCCTGCTGGAACGGCATGGCGCGGGTATCGCCGCGGTGCTGGTGTACGGCAGCTACCTGCGCGGCAAGCGCGATACCCTGCTCGATTTTTACGTTCTGATGGACGGTTACGGCACCCTGCGGCCAGTCTGGCAGGCCGGTCTCGCCTGGCTGTTGTCGCCCAACGTCTACCAGGTCGCGGCGGGCAGCCCGCCGGACGAGGCGCGGGCCAAGTACGCGCTGTTGACCCTGGGCCGGTTCGAACGCGCGATGCGGCGGGACTTTCATCCCTATTTCTGGGCGCGTTTCGCCCAGCCCTGCGGTCTGGTGTACTGCCGCGACGACGCAACCCGTGAACGTGTGACGCGGGCCCTGGCTACCGCCGGGCGGCACTTCGTCCGCCGCGTGGTCCCGCGGCTGCCGGCTGTTTTCACGCCCCGCGAACTGGCGCTGACCGGCCTTGGCCTGACTTATGGGTGCGAACTGCGCAGCGAGGGGCCCGGGCGCGCCGCGGGACTGTATCAGCATGACGAGGCGTGGTACGGGAGTTTGACCGCGGCCCTGTCCGGCACCGGCCTCGGCTACGGCGCGGCGGACCGGGAAAATCACTATCGCAATCACAGCGGAGAAGGTCGCCGCCGGCTCTCGTGGGTGGGCTGGCAGGTCTGCCGGATCCTCGGCAAGTTCAAGTCGGCCTTACGGCTGTTGAAGGCGGCTCTGACATTCGACGGCGGTTTAGACTACATCCTGTGGAAGATCGCGCGGCATTCGGGTCATTACATCGAACCCACCGAACGCCAGCGCCGTCACCCCCTGCTGTTCGGCTGGCCCCTGCTGTGGCGCCTGTACCGGCGCGGCGCCTTCCGTTGAATCTCCGCCGGCGGGTCATACGGTGAGTGGACGCATCCTGAAAAACCTGGGCCGCGTGTTGCGCGGCCGCGGTCTGGCCGGTGTGTTTTCGGTCATCGCCACCGGACTGATGGCCAACGCGCTGCCGGTGGAACAGTTCGGCCTGGTGGTGCTGCTGCACACCTACATCATGGTCATCAAGGGTTTCCTGAACTTTCGGACCTACGAGGCCATCGTGCGTTACGGCATTCCGCTGCAGGAGCGCGGCGACGAGGCCGGATTGATGAGCCTGCTGCGTGCGACCTTCACCGTGGACGTCGCGGCCAGTCTGCTGGCGACGGCGGTCGCGGTGGCCGCCGTACCGCTGGCGGCCGGAATGCTGCAGTGGGATGCGCCATTGTCCTCGTGGGCGCTGATCTATTCCCTGGCCCTGCTCACCACCCCGGGCAATACCGGCGGTGGCGTACTGCGCCTGTATGACCGTTTCGATGCCCTGGGGACGCAGTACGCGGTGGGCCCGGCCGTGCGCGTGGTGCTGGTCGCCTGGGGCTGGTTCACCGGCGCCGGCATGGGCTGGTTCGTGCTGGCCTGGGGTGTGGCGTTCTGTGCTGGCAACGGGTACATGATCGTGCGCGGCTTCGTCGAATTGCGGCGCCGGGCCCGGACTTCGCCGTGGCGGGGTTGCGGCTGGCGTGACGTCGCGGGGCGCGACGGCGAATTCTGGCGGTTCATCGGTGTCGTGTACTGGCAAACGAACATCGACCTGCTGCCCAAGCATTTGTCCACCTTGCTGGCTGGCAGCCTGCTGGGGCCGGCGGCCGCCGGACTTTTCCGCCTGGCGCGCGAGATCTCCACGGTGCTGGCACAGCCGGCGGTGCTGTTGCGCGAGGTCCTGTTTCCGGACCTGACCCGGGCCTGGCACAACGACCGCGCCGCGTTCCATCGGCTGCCATGGCGTGCCGCGGCCATCGCCACCTTCGCGGGGCTGGCTCTGCTGGTGTTGGCCGCCCTGATCGGCCGGCCCGTGCTGGGCATGGTGGGCGCGGATTACGTGCCCGCTTATCCCCTCCTGCTGTTGCTGCTGCTGGCGGGTTGCTTCGAGTTGACCAGCGCTCCGCTGCGGGCGGCGGTATACGCGATGGGACGGGCGTCGGCCCTGTTGCGCATCCACGTGGTCGGCATTGCCGGCTACCTGGGACTGTTCGTCGTGTTCACCGCGTGGCTGGGCCTGATCGGGCCCGGGCTGGCCGCGGTGGGGGGGTCGGTGCTGACCCTGGCGCTCACCGTCCCGTTGTTGCGCCGGGGAGGGTGAGCGCGGAGCGGGTATCAGGCCGCGCCGCGGAACGCTTCGAGGACGGCGTCGATCTGTTGCGGGGTATGTGCGGCGCTGACGCTGCAGCGCAGGTAGCTGTGACTGTCGGGCGATGCCGGCGGAACCATCAGGTTCACGTATACACCGGCTTCGAGCAGCCGGTTCCAGAAGCGCAGGGCATCATCCCGCGCCCCGATGCGCACGGCGACCACCGGGCTCGGTTCCGGGCCGAGCTGGTGGCCCAGCGACTGCAGGCCGTCATACAGCCGGTGCGCGTTGCGCCACAGGTTCTCGCGCAGTTGCGGCTGTGCCTGCAACTGGCGCAGGGCCTCGCGCACCGTGGCAATGGTGGCGGGGCTGCCGGAGGCGGTGAAAATAAAGGGGCGAGCGACGTAGCGGAACAGATCGAGCTCCGGATGCGGGCTGACGCAGAACCCACCCATCGCGCCGAGGCTCTTGCTGAAGGTGCCCACCGTGAAATCGACCTGGTCCAGCACGCCGCGCGCTTCGGCAACCCCCCGGCCGCGATCGCCGTAAACGCCGAGCGAATGCGCTTCGTCGACCATCAGCAGGGCACCGTATTGTTCCTTCAGGCTGACGAATTCAGCCAGTGGTGCCGTGTCGCCGAGTACGCTGTACAGGCCCTCGGTGACGATCAGGGCATTGGCCGAGCGCTCGCCCAGCCGTCGCAGGCGTTTCTCCAGGCTGTCGGGGTCGTTGTGTTTGAAGCGGAAAATCTCGGCGCCGCTCATCCGGCAGCCGTCGTACAGGCTGGCGTGCGCGTCGGCATCCAGCAGTACCGCGTCCGCGGGTTCGAGCAATGCGGCCAGTACGGCGAGATTGGCGGCGTAGCCGGTGGAGAACACCAGTCCGTAGGGCAGGTCGTAGAAAGCCGCCAATTCACGTTCGAGCGCGGTGTGGTCGGCGAAGCTGCCATTGGCCATGCGCGATCCCGTGGTGCCGGTGCCCTGGGCCTCCAGGGCGCGTTTGCCGGCATCGATGCAGGCGGGATCGAAGGTCAGGCCGAGGTAATTGTTGGTGCCGGCCAGAATGGTTCGGCGCCCGGCGACCCGGCCCTCGGTGGCCGACAGGATTTCCTCGATGACGACGCCGGTGGGATCGTTGTGGTCGCCGCCGAGTCCGGCCCGGATGGCCGCGACGGCCTGAAACTTGTCGAGCAGGGGCATGGGCGGAGTCAGGCGGTCTGCTGCACGGCGACCGTTGCGAGATCGCGGACGGTATGGACGTCCGACAAGCGGTTCATGTCGATCGCGATGTCGAGATCGTCCTCCAGTTCCATCAGGAATTCCATCACCTGGAAGGAATCCAGGGTCAGGTCGGAGGTCAGGCCGGTATCGCCGGATATCGTGACCCGGCTGGACGGATCCGCTGTCCAACGCGGTTCCAGGTAGCGGGTAAGCAACGCGATGATTCGTGGTTCGATGTCGTCGGGTGCAGTGTTCAAGTAGTACTCCGAAAGTCGTCCAGGGTCTGACGCAGCCCCTGCGCCAGCTCGATTCGGGGTTGCCAGCCGGTGTCGGCGCTCAGGGCTGTATTGTCACACAACCAGTCGGCCTGGGTCAGTTCCTCGACCTTGCCGGGAGTCAGCATCGGCGGGTACCCCAGCAGTCGGGACAGTCCCAGGTTCAGGTTGGCGATCGCGCGCAGCAGACCGGTGGGCACGCGCAGCAGGCGGGGGTTGTCGCGGCCCGCGGCGGCGGCGATGGCATGCCAGTCGTAGCCGCCCTCGCGGCCGTCGTCCAGGGTATACAGGCGGCCCGCGGATGCGGGCCACGCGTGGAGCCACGCCAGCACCGCACGCGCCAGGTCCGCCGCATGGATCAGGGAAACCCGCTGGCTGGCGGGACCGGCGTGCGCGATCCAGCCGCTGCGCGCCATGCGCAGGATGGGGCGCATTTCGCGGTCACCGGGGCCGTAAACGGCCGGCGGCCGCAGGATGGTCCAGCCGCCCGGCGCGTAACGGCGCAGCGCCTGTTCGCCCAGCAGCTTGCTTTGGGCATAGTCGGATAACTCGGGTTGTCCGGCCGCCAGCGATGAGATCAGCAGGGTCGGCGGGGGCGGGCCCACGCCGGCCAGTGCCTGCATGAGTTGCCGCACGCCGGCCTCGTTCGCGGGCAGGAAATCATCGAGTACGCGGCCGCGAACGCTGCCGGCGCAGTAAATCACCGCCGTGCAGTCTGCAACCGCCCGTTCCAGCGCCGGCCCGTCCGACAGGGCGGCCTCTACGGCCTGACAGCGTGGGTCGACGTGCTCTGCATTGGCCGAGCCCGGCCGTACCAGGGCGCGCACGGTGCAGCCGGCGCCGAGCAGGGTGGCCTGAATGTGCCGGCCGATGAAACCGGTGGCCCCGGTGAGAAAAACGGTGTGGTGGCTGGCAGGTTCAGCCGGCATGGCGTGAATGATATCCGGACACCGGTGTGCCGGTGTGCCTTCAGGCGGTTCTGCGCACGCTCGATGCGGAAGTGGGCCGGGAGTCCGTGGCCTTGCCCTTGCGCTCGAAATAGCCCTGCCGGGAAAGGCTGCGTGACAGTTTGCCCGACGAGGTTCGCGGCAGCGTGCCGGGCTTGACCAGGTCGACGACGACGTTGATTCCGAAGTGCTCGTGCATCAGCGACCAGATCGAGTGAACCAGGCGTTCGCGACTGTCCGGGTCGCGATCTCGCGTTTCCACCACGATGACGGCCTGGTCCTCGTCCGATTCGCGGCTGATCGCGAAGGCCGCGACGCCGCCGAGCCGCACTGCTTCCTGGCGTTCGACCAGGGTTTCCATGTCATGCGGCCAGATGTTGCGGCCCTTGATGATGATAACGTCCTTGCTGCGGGCCGTGATGACCAGCCGGTCGTCGAACCGGTAGCCGATATCGCCCGTATCCAGCCAACCATCTTCGGCCAGCACCTGGGACGTCGCTTCGGGATCGTCGAAATAGCCACCCATGACGCTGGGGCCGCGCAGGAATATCCGGCCACACTGTCGCTCTCCGAGTGTGTTTCCGGCATCATCGCGAATGTCGAGTTCGAAGCCCGGCACGGCGATGCCGCAGTCGACGTAAGCGGCCGCGTTCGGTGAATCCGGCGCCACCGGAGCCGCGATACCTTCCCGGGCCATGCGTTCGCTGTCGACACGATCCACCTGCAGGCCTTGTCCGAGAGGGGCGAAACTCACCGCCAGTACCGACTCAGCCATGCCGTAGCAGGCCGTGAAGGCACGGGCATCGAATCCGCAGGGCGCGAGCGCTTCGGCGAATGCCTGCAGCGGAGCCGGCTTGATCTGTTCCGCACCGACGCAGGCGGCGCGCCAGGAACGCAGGTCATAGCGCTCGTAGTCCGATGGCCGTAGCCGGCGGGCGCACAGGGCGTAACCGAAGGTCGGGCTGGACGAGATGGTGCCGCGATTGTCCGAAATCAGTTTGAGCCAAAGCCGGGGCCGCATGGCGAAGGTGCGCGAGGCGATATAGTCGGCCGAAAGCTGCGCGATCAGTGGCACCAGAATGAAGCCGATCATCCCCATGTCGTGGTAGAACGGCAGCCATGATACAAAGCGGTCCTCGCGATCGAGTCGCAGACCGTTGAGTGCTATCTGGCGCAGGTTTTCCAGCACAGTGCGTTGATCGATTTCGACGCCGCGCGGAAAGCGGGTGCTGCCCGATGTGTACTGCAGATAGGCCAGGTCTGTGCCGGTGGCGGGAATCAGTTCGTCGCTGGACTGGGGGAGCCCGTCGAATTGCTCCGGTGTTCCACTCATTACGAGATCGAGTGGCTCGACGACCTCGGCCAGCAGGTCGGCATGGGACTCCGGTGCTACCGCGATGCGCGCGCCGCAACTGTCCAGCATTCGCCGGACCTGTGACACATAGGCCTGGTGAGCGCCGAGGTTGACGCCGGCCGGCACCGCCACGGGAACGAGGCCGGCGAACTGGCAGGCGAAGAAGAAGCGGTGAAACAGGGGGTCGGTTTCGGCAACGATACCCACCCGGGTGCCGCGGGGGCAGCCCAGACCGGCAAGCCGGCGCGCCAGGGTGCGTGCCTCGTCGTAGAGATCGCGATAGCTCAGGATGTGTTCGAGCTGGCCGTTGTGGCCGTAGAAATTGAAACCGGTGTCTCCGGTCGCCGCATATTCGAGCGCGTCGGCGAGTCCTGAGAAGCCGTCGCAGCGTAGTTCCAGCTTGCGATTGACCGGAGTTGCGCGGAGTTCGGTCGATTCGATCCCCGATGATGATTTTTCGCTCGTCATCCCGTGGTGGCCTTCGTTTGTTGCGTCCTCTAGGGGTACGTCACCCGATTCAGGCTACACGCCGAAGCTTGGCGGTGCGTGGCAAGTATGGACGAGGTTCCGACGCCAGCGCGGTCCGTGCACAACCCGTCCGACGCACCGTTGAGGCGGTTTTTTGTCACTCGTCTTCAGCCGGGTCTGCAGTGTTGCCGAAATCCCTCGTACAGCGCGTATTCTCTTTTATATTCGTTTGATTTGCTGTTTTCTGCGCGCCCATTATAAGTATTTAAAACGATTTGGGGTAAAAGAAACGTTAATTACCTGATGTCTTTCACTTTTCCGCTGAACCGGCCGGCCGGCGAAGGAGCGCGAATCCGAGCACCAGGCCGGCGGCCAGTGCCGCCGCCAGCCAGGCCCAGGTTGCGCCCGGCAGATAGCTGGAACGGTAGAAATCGTCGCTGATGCCGGCCACGCCCCAGAGGTCGCCGCTGCCCGCCCCCACCACCAGTTGTCCGCGCATGCCTTTCTCCATGTGCTGGGCGATGTCGCAGTGGATCAGGTAGGTCCGGTCTTCACCCGGGACGATGAATGTTCCCGTGCGCTGGTGTCCGCCGGCTACCTCGATGTGGAACATCCCGCCCGGATACAGGTAGCGGGGCAGCCCGTGCACCATCCACTGATGGCGCACTTCGTCGTCGTTGACGAAGGTAACCGAGACCCGGCTGCACGGTGGTACCCGCACCTCGTGCTGACTCATGCCGAAAATGTGGCCGGGACGTCCCGCGGCGTGTTCGCGCCCCGCGTGGATGGTGAAGTTCGCCTCTTCGCCGACCGCGGCGCAATCGCGCGGCAGCCGGTCCGTGTTCGCGTTCATCACCGTACCCGAGGCGTCGCCCGACATGGCGTGGTGCTGGTGTCCCGCCATCGGATCCGGATCAGCCTGGTTTTCGTCGCGCGCGTCCGCGAAGCCGCAGAGCAACAACCCCGCCAACAGGGATGCGGCCACATGCCTCATCGCGGTGACCGCCTGCTCACGACAGCGCCCCACAGCAGGGCGAGCAGTATCCCGCCGGCGAGCGCCAACCCGACCAGCCGCCACAGCAGCCACCGGTCGGTGCCGGTGTCGTCGAGCAGTCCCGGCAGATAGTTGTGCCACACCGGCACTTCGCGCCGGTAATAAGCCGCGGTGAAGTAGTTGTCCCAGGACACGCCCTGGTTCTTCGGCCAGCCGTCGGATTGGAGGTATTTGCCGTAAGCGATGGCGCTGATATTGCCCCCGGGACCGATGCCGTCATTGGTCACTCCCCGGTTGCCGTGGTCGTGAAACAGCCAGATGCCGGGTCCGTACGCATTGAGGCCGTCGTTGACCAGCCGCAGATCCAGGTCCAGGCGCTGGGCCGTGGCCAGCCAGGCCACGTCCTGTGGTGTACGCAAGCCTTCGGGGAGCGGCACGCCGTCGCGGTGCGTGACGGTGAATTTGTGCCCGTGGGTGTGCAGCGCGATGCCGTTCACGCCGCCGTTGACGACCCTCAGCTTGAGCCGGTCGCCCTCGTTACCGGTGACCAGGGATTCCCGGAAGGTGTAGGGGAACGAACGCCCGTTGACGGTGAAGTAATCCTGGGTGGCGTCGGTGACATCGTAATCGCGATGCATCGACCGGGTGATCAGGCGCGGGTCGTTGTGTGCGCGGATGCGCTCACCCAGTTGCCGGTCGAGGTCGAGGTAATGCAGATCGAATTCCGCCGCGTAGGCAGCCCGGGACTCCGCCGACCGGACCCGGACCTGTCCGGCCCCCGGGTTGAGGGTCTGCACCCAGTTGTCCGGCCGGTTGTCCTCGATGACGAACAGGCCCTGCAGGCCCATCTGAACGTGCACGTGGGGTTGCACGTGGCAATGGTAGAACATCGTGCCGGCTTCGCGCGGCTGCAGCTCGTAGGTTCGCGCCGCGCCCGGAACCACCGGCACTTCGCTGGTCAGCGGCACGCCGTCATTGCCTTCGCCGGTGACGTCGACAAAACCGTGGTCGGCGCCATGCAGGTGGATGGTGTGCGGCATGTAGTGGCTGTTTTCGAGCGTGATCCGCACGCGGTCCCCCTGTTCCACGCGGATGGCGGGCGAGGGCAGGCGCAGCTCCGGGCGGGCCTGTTGCGATTCGATGTTCTCCACCGCCATGCCGTGGAGTTTGGGGGCGAAGACCCACAGCCCCGGCTCGATGCCCGGCGCGATGGCGTAGCGGGTCACCGGCCCCGGCACGATGGCCGAGCCGCCGTTCAATTCCGCGACTTCCAGGCGAATGTGGATCTCGTCCGGGTCGCCGTCGCCGTCGAGGTCCGCGCCCACCTCCACCGCATCGGCGGTTAGCCCGCTCTTCATCAGTGTTTCCGCGGACACGTTGTTCGTGCCGCGCACGGAGGCCGCGAGCAACCAGGGATTGTCGGCGACGCAGCTGTCAACCCGTTCGATCGTGACACCTTCGATTTCATGCGCTTCGCGCCAGCCTTCGGGGTCGGGCGGACAGTAAACTTCGGGCTCCGCGCCGGCACCGGGAGCCCGCGGCGGCACGGACGGGGGCAGGGGCCGGTCATCGCTCGCTCCGAAGAGGCGGGTGAGTTGCAGGCGCAGCGTTTCCGGATACCAGTGAGGCGGATAGCTCACCGCCGCCAGCACGATCGCGAAAGCCCACAAGGCGGTGCGACGTTTCATGCCGTACTCGCTCGCTTGCGCTTGCCTCGCCACCATACGGCCAATCCCAGCGCGACGAGCAGCAATGCCGCCAAGGTCAGCCAGGGCCGGCCGGTACCGACCGCGAAAGGAAAGACTGCCCGGTAGGTGTTGTCATTGGTCGGGTGGCCGGCCGTCACGATCCCGATGTATTCGCCTTTCTCGCTGAAGTCGTACTCCGCCTGGAACGATGCATCCGGTCGAATGACGGGTGGATGGTAGTAAAGCGTGAGCGGTTCCAGGTCGCCGAGTGCCGCCACGTCCTCCCACTGCGCGAAACGTCCCTGGCCGGTGGTGTTGCGGATGATCCGGAAATCGACCGGCACCAGTTTGAGGCTGGGGTGCAGGTAGTCGAGCACGAAGACGGTCGGGCCCGTGTCCGGCAGGTCCTCGCAAAACTCCTCGTTGCCCGACGTTGCGGGTTGGTAGGCAGTGAAGCGGGCGCTGTAGAAATCGATGTGCATGGTGCATCCCGCGTTTGTCATCACCACGCCGCCGCCGGCGTGCACACCCGGCGGGAACGAACACAGCACGAGCAATACGACAGCGATCAGGCCACCGGAAGCCGTGCGCCGGGGTCGGGATACGGCGGCAGGGAGCGGCGCGGGCGGATATTCCTGCTCTGGCGCCTGAAATCGCACTCCGGCCTCAGCGAACCGCGGATTCGGTGATGACCGGATAAATCGGACGATCGCCGGGCTGAACGTAATATCGGGCCATCTCCGGACCGAGGGCGGCAAGTTTCTGCTGGCGGTTTTGCGGGTTCGGATGCGTGCTCAGAAACTGTGGCACGCCGGAGCCCGACTCCCGGTTCATCTTCTGCCACAGGGATACCGCGGCGTCCGGATCGTATCCCGCCCGGGCGGCCAGTTCGATGCCAATCCGGTCTGCTTCCGTTTCGGCCGCCCGGCTGTTGGGCAGGGTGACGGCGAGGGCCGCTGCGGCGGCAGCACCGGTCATGGCGATGCCCTTGTTGTCCGAAGCCACGCCCACCGCCGCCACGCCGAGGCCACTGGCCATGGCGACCGACATCTTCTCGGCCGTGTGATTGGCGAGCGCATGTGCGATTTCGTGGCCCATGACCTGGGCCAGTTCGTCATCGGTGGGCTGGAGCTTTTCGATCAGGCCGGTGTAGATCGCCATACGACCACCGGCCATGCACCAGGCATTGACGGTGTCGGGGTCATCGATGACGGCCA
This sequence comes from Elongatibacter sediminis, assembly GCF_037892215.1. Classification (NCBI taxonomy): domain Bacteria; kingdom Pseudomonadati; phylum Pseudomonadota; class Gammaproteobacteria; order Chromatiales; family Wenzhouxiangellaceae; genus Elongatibacter; species Elongatibacter sediminis. The sequence continues at coordinate 248,550 of NZ_JAZHOG010000003.1, forward strand.
CGCTCCACTTCCAGTCCGCGGCGTCGGGCCGCATCACGAGGGCCTGGCTGACCAGGCGACCGGTGATGCGCCGCACTCGCTCCACCACCGCCGGGTCGTCCGACAGCTTGCCTTCCTGTTTCAGTTTTCCGACTTCCTGAACGTAGGCCTGGGCGGATGACTGAATGGCCGTCTGCTCCGAAACCAGCATCAGTTGGCGGCGGCCGGTTGGGCTGGTTGCACAGGCGGCCAGCAGGCACGTCATCAGAATGATCGAGACGGTCAGTGGCAAAAACCGTGCGGGCTTCATGGTCGGATCCTGGAAGTTTGCGTTGAGGATGGTATCGGGTTGAGTAATCGCTGTCGGTATCAATATGTGATCGGGTCGGGTTCGCCCGTTCGCCCCGGTTGCGGTCTTCGGAGATCGGGCACCGGGGTTCGGGGGTTTTCGGCAATGCCGGCCTTGCCCCGGAATTGTATCGGAATTCTCTGAAAATACCTGTTTCGGGCTGGGTACGCCATTTGTGAGCCGTTATAATCGCGGCCCCAACACCCGAGCAGGCGACCTGCATGAGCGTATTCGACCATCCCGAATTCGATGACCACGAGTCCATCACCTGGTTCAGTGATTCGGACACCGGGCTCAGGGCCATTGTGGCCATCCACTCCACCGTGCTCGGGCCGGCTGGTGGCGGTGTCCGCCGCTGGGCTTATGCCAGTGACGCCGAAGCGCTCACCGATGCACTGCGCCTGTCGCGCGGCATGACCTACAAGAGCGCGGTCGCCGGGGTCCGCTTCGGCGGTGGCAAGGGAGTGATTCTGGCATCCGAAGACGCACCGAAATCGCCCGAGCTCATGGCTGCGTTCGGCCGGGCGGTGGAAGCACTGGGCGGGCGTTATGTCACGGCCGAGGACGTGGGCATGACGGTCGAGGACATGCGGTTGGTGCGGGAACAGACCGCGTACGTTTCCGGCCTGCCACCGGTCGAGCAATCCGCCGGCGGCGACCCGGGTCCGTGGACGGCCATGGGTGTGTTCCTGGGGCTGAAGGCCGCAGTGGCCTTCGCGCGCGGTTCAGACGACCTGAAGGGTCTGCGCGTGGCGGTGCAGGGGGTCGGCAGCGTTGGCATGCAATTGTGCCGCTATCTCAACGAGGCCGGCGCCGAACTGCAGGTGGCCGACGTCAATGCGCGCAATCTCGACCGGGCCCGCAGCGAACTGCCGGTCACCGTGGTGTCGCCGGACGACATCCTCTACACCGATGCCGATGTGCTGGCGCCGTGCGCGCTGGGCAACATCCTGGATGCCGATTCGATTCCGCGTATTCGCGCCGGTGTGATCGCGGGCGCGGCCAATAATCAGCTTTCCACGGAAGACGACGGCCGATTGCTGACGGAGCGTGGGATTCTCTACGCACCGGATTACGTGATCAATGCCGGCGGCATCATCAGTTGCGGTCTGGAATATCACGGTGGCGCCAGCGAAGCCGACCTGCGTGAGGCCATTCACCGGATTCCCGAACGCCTGACGAAAATCTTCGAGGAGTCGCGATCCGGCGGCCGGCCCACCAGTGAGGTGGCTGATGCGTGGGCGCGGCGGATCGTCGCTGAAGGCGCGGGCGCCTGAGCTTCGCGCCGGCCGGACTCAGTCCGGCAGCGGAATGAACTCGTCGTCACCCGGGACCTTGTCGAAACGTCCGTCCCGCCAGTCGGATTTGGCCTTTTCGATGCGTTCGCGTGACCCGGAGACGTAGTTCCACCAGATATGGCGCTCGCCCACCGGTGAGCCGCCGATGACCATGACATGAGCGTCCGCATCGGCCTTCAGGCTCAGGCCCGTTCCGGCACGGGCCACGCCCAGCGTGCCGGAGTCCAGGGTGTCTGAATCCTGGCCACCGGGTGCCGTGGTCACCGCGCCTGCCACCACGTAAACCGCCAATTCCCCGGCCGGTTCGAGATCCAGTTCGGCGCCGGCCGGAATTCTGCATTCGAGGTAGAGTGTGGGTGAATGCTGATGGACCGGGGAGCGCTGTCCCCAGGCCTCACCCATGATCAGCCGTACCGTGGCCGCGCCAACGCTGAACTCCGGCAGATCTTTCGCTGCGTAGTGGATGAAGCCGGGATCGCATTCCTCCAGACCGTCCGGCAGCGCCATCCACGACTGGATGCCATGCAGGCGCGAGGTCGTCGCGACGTCGTCACCGGCGCGCTCGGAATGAACGATGCCGCTCCCCGCGGTCATCAGGTTAACGGCGCCGGCGCGAATGGGCTGCACGAAACCCAGGCTGTCGCGGTGCATGATCTCACCCTCGAAGAGGTAGGTGACCGTGGCCAGCCCGATGTGCGGGTGCGGCCGCACCTGGATGCCTTCCCCGGGCGGGAATTCCGCCGGTCCCATGTGATCGAAGAAAATGAACGGTCCCACCATGCGGCGCCGGGGCGCCGGCAGTACACGACGCACGCTGAACCCGCCCAGGTCATGGTCGCGCGGCCGGATGGTCAGCTCGACCGGTCCGGGATGGGTGGCTTCGGTGCATTCGGGATCACGGTCGGGATAACGGCTCATTGGTGGGTCTCACTGCGGGAAGGTCCGTTTATTCTGCCGTGCCGGTTGCAGGGATGAAAGCCGCGGCCACCAGTAACCGGCGCCGTTTCGGCAAGCCGGGAGTGCCTGCTAGAATGCCGGTACCGCCCGCCCATCAGGAGCCGCCCATGCCGGGATTGAACCTGGAGACGGTATTCGTCCACCTCAGCCAGATCGGGATCGCCTACCTGCTGGCCCTGCCGGTTGCCTGGGATCGTGAACAGGAAGCCCGCAGTGCCGGCCTGCGAACGTTTCCGCTGGTGTCGGTGGCCGCCTGCGGCTACATGCTGGTGGGTATCCAGGTGCTGGACACGACCGACGCGGAGTCGCGGGTGCTTTATGGCATCGTAACCGGCATGGGTTTCATCGGCGGTGGCGCCATCCTCAAGAGCAACGGCACCGTGGCGGGAACGGCGACGGCGGCCAGCCTGTGGATGACCGGCGCCATCGGCATCGCCGTGGCGTATCACCGGTACGAGATCGCCCTGGTGCTCGCCATTCTGAATTTCATCACCCTGCGTTACGTCAAACGCCTCAAGTAACGGGCGGGCGCGAACGGCGCTCTCGAAGCCCGGGCGCCGCGTGGACGCCCGGGGTTCGTGTGCCTTTCCTCAGGCGGCCCGGCTCTGCGGGTCGGTCCGCACTACCGGAAAGTCGATGTCGGTGTCGACGATGTGGTTGAAGTAGTTGGTGAACAGATTCATGCCGACGTGGGCGATGATCTCCACCAGTTCGGCATCACTGACCTCCCGGTTGCGCAGAGCCTGCAGGTCGGCGGCTTCGACGTGACCGCGGTTCTTCACCACCTTGCGCACGAAGTCGAGGATCACGGCGGTCCGCGGGTCGCTGGCTTCGCCACGCAGATTGCGGGTGGCTTCGTCCGACGCGACGCCCGCGCCGCGCGCCAGGGCCGAGTGCGCCGAGGCGCAGTAGTCGCAACCGTTCTCGCCGGCGACCGTCAGAGCGATCTGCTCCGCCAAAGCGGCGCCGAGCACGCCCTGGCCCAGCCCTTCGCCGTAGCCGAGATAGGCATGAAGCAGAGCAGGGGAATGCGCCATCGTGGCGTAGATGTTAGGCACCATGCCGATTTTCGACTTGATCGCACCGAGAATCTCGGCGGCGGGTGAGCCGGCGCTCGCGTTGACGGGGTTGATTGTGGGCATTTCAGTATCTCCTTTTGTTGATAGAGTAAACAGATCTGTTTACTTTCGGGCGTAAAAGTAAACAGATCGGTATCGTTTGTCAACCCATAATTTCTTGTGGATATTTATAAAAGATTCGAAATTATTGATAAATGCCGATAATTAAAGCAAAATACCATCAAATTTCGCGTCAAATAAAGTAACTAATCGGTTTCTACTATGTCGAAAAAACGCTTGCAACTGATCGAGACGGCCGTCGAACTCTTCAATGAGCACGGTTTCCACGGCGTGGGCATCGATCGGATTGCGGAGGCGGCCGGGGTGTCGAAGAAGACGATGTACCACCACTTCCGGTCCAAGGAGGAGCTGATCCTGGCCGCGCTGCGGCACCATGACGGTCTGTTCCGGAACCAGTTCATGAAGGGGGTGGAAGCCGCCGCCGACACGCCGCGCGAGCGGCTCCTGGCGATTTTCGACGTGGCCGAAGCCTGGTTCGCGAGCAATCGCTTCTTCGGCTGCCTGTTCATCAACGCGGTGGGTGAGTACGCGGAACCCGACACGCCGATTCGCGGGGTATGCCGGCAGTTCAAGCAACTGATGCGCGGCTACATCGAGGACCTGGCGCGTGAGGCCGGCGCACCCGATGCCCCGGCACTCGCCGACGCGCTGGCGCTGCTGTTGGAAGGCGCCATCGTCACCGCCCAGGTGTCCGGCAATCCGTCGGCGGCGGAGTCCGCCCGTCAGGCCGCTGCCGTTCTGATCGACCACGCCCTGTCCGGCTCTGTCATCGAAGCCTGATTGCAGTATCCTTCGCTGCGTGATGACGCGGACGGCACGGCAGATTCGACTTCGACGCTTTCTCTTGCTCCCGATCGGCACCTTGCTGCTGGCGTGGGTGCCGGCGGCGGTGGCGCAGTGGGCATTCGAGGAAGTCAGCCTGGCGCGCGGGCTCGGCGGTTATGCAATGGCAGTCGGCCCGGTGGGCGGCGCGGCGGCGGCGGACTACGACAATGACGGCGACATCGACCTGTTCGTGCCCACGGCCGAGGGCAAGTCCGATCTGCTTTTTCGCAATGACGGCTCCGGCCAGTTCAGCGACGTGTCGAACGCGTCCGGATTCACCCTGACCCACAATCACCGCGCCGCGCTGTGGTTCGATTTCGATGGCGACCACCTGCTGGATCTGGTGGTGGGTGGAGATTGTCGCACGGACCCATTGTCCGACGGGGTCTGTGAACAAACTGAAAATCTCCGCCTGTATCGCCAACGGCATGACCACACGTTCGAGGACGTTACCGACGGCAGCGGCCTGGAAGCGAGCTGGGGTGGCCGGGCCAACGCGCACCGCAGCGGCCTGGCGGCCGGGGACATCGACAACGACGGCTGGCTGGACCTGTACGTGAACGACTGGAACGGGCGCGCCTGGCTGTACCGGAATGACCGGGACGGTAGCTTCACCGACGTCACGGTGGCGGCCGGACTCACCGACCAGACATTCGAACACCACCAGGCCATTTTCTACGACTTCAACGGTGACGGCTGGCAGGACATCTATGTCGCGGTCGACTTCTTTACGCCCAATTTTCTGTGGATCAACCAGGGCGACGGCACGTTCGTTGACCGCTCACAGGAAGCCGGTACCGGCAATGCGATGACGGACATGGGCATCGCGCTGGGCGACTACGACAACGATGGCGACATGGATCTCTACGTCACCAACATCACCCGCAACGGGGATCACAACGTCTTCCTGCGCAACGATTCCACGGGCAATGCACTGGCGTTCACTGAAATCGCCGAGGCTGTCGGGGTGGACGAAGGGTATTGGGGTTGGGGCACGACCTTTCTGGACGCCGACAACGATGGCTGGCTGGATCTGGCGGCCACCAACGGCCAGACCGTCGGTCAGTGGAGCGACGACCCCTCCCTGTTTTACCGCAATCTCGCCAACGACCCGGTGAGCTTCGAGGACGTTTCCGAGGCGGTCGGGTTCGACGATACGTTCATCGGCGCATCTCTGATTGCGTTCGACCACGACCGCGATGGCGACCTGGATCTGCTGCAGACGGCCCAGGGCGTGGGCGATCTGCAATTGCTGGACAATCAGCCGGACACGGCCGCGTCGCAGCGTCACTACCTGGTGGTACGCCCTCGGATGCCGGGCAACAATCACTTCGCCATCGGTGCGCAAGTGCATGTCACGGCCGGCCCGCTGCAGTTGATGCGGGCGATCCGCGCCGGAACCAGCACGCTGGGCCAGGAGCCGGCCGAGGCTTTCTTCGGGCTCGGGCCGTACGACCACGCTGACGAGGTTCGGGTGGTCTGGCCCGATGGCCGCCAGACCGTGATGGGCGAAGTGGCGGCCGGACAGGTGGTGACGGTGGAATCCGAATCTCCGTTCACCATCAATGCGGGGCTCAACGATGCCTGGTTCAATCCCGACACGTCCGGCCAGGGCTTTTTCGTGACCGTTCTGCCGGCCCTGGGCAAGGTGTTTCTGGCCTGGTTCACCTACGACACCGAACGTCCGGACGCTGCGGTCCAGGCCAGCCTGGGTGGCCCCGGCCAACGCTGGCTGACGGCCTTCGGCGACTACGCGGGCCACCAGGCGGTACTGGACATCGAGGTGACCCGTGGCGGTGTCTTCGACGCCGGGTCACCATCCCCGACCCAGCAGCCCGACGGTGAAATCGTGCTGGAATTCAGCAGTTGCAGCGCGGGTACGGTGAGCTACGATATTCCGTCCATTGGCCGCAAGGGTGTGGTGCCGATACAGCGGCTCGCATCGGATAACGTCGCGCGCTGCGAGGCGGCTGTGGTTCAATGACCGGGTCCGGACGTTCGCGTCATCCCGGTGTCAACGGAGTGGTCGGATGAATGGCCTGGAGAATCGCTGGCCCGCAGGACGGATCCGGGCCCGGAACACATCGCAAAGGAGAGTCTCATGAAGTTTCGAAGGATCGTTTCACACCTCGTCGCCATCAGCCTGTTGCTGGCACAGGTTTTGAGTCCGGTACACGCCGCCATGGTGGGCACCACCGATTATCTGGGTGTGCAGGATCGGGCTTCACTGGTCGCCACCGTCGATGCGGTCCTGGCGCGAGCCGATGTTCGCGATGAACTGGTCGCGATGGGAGTGGACCCGGCTGCTGCGCTGGAACGCGTGGATGCCCTGTCGGATGCGGAACTTCAGCAACTGGCCGGACAGCTTGAATCACTGCCGGCCGGTGGCGACGGTTTCCTGGCCCTGGTCGGTGCGGTTTTCGTGGTGCTGATCATTCTGGAGCTGACAGGCGTTATCAATATATTCAACAAGGCCTGACCCGATCAGCGGTTGCGGTGGGCGCCGGCTCGGCCGATTCATGCGGCTCGGCGCGGCCTTGCTGGTGCTGGGGATCGTGCTGGGCGGCTGCGTCTCGACGCGGCCGCCCCTGCGGTCTGCGCCGGTGGAACTCACGGACGTTCCGTTTTTCGCTCAAACCGCTTACCAGTGCGGTCCCGCCGCGCTGGCGACCGTGCTCAATGACAGCGGCCTCGACATTCTGCCGGCCGATATCACCTCGGACGTCTTCATCCCGGACCGCAAGGGCAGCCTGCAGATCGAGCTGGTCGCGGCGGCCCGGCGGCACGGCCGCCTGCCCTACCTGATCGAAGGTGATGTCGAGGCCCTGCTGACCGAACTGGAGGCCGGGCGGCCGGTACTGGTGCTGCAGAATCTCGCCTTCAGGCGATGGCCGAAGTGGCATTACGCCGTCGTGGTCGGTTACCTGCCCGGGCGCGACCGGTTCGTGCTGCGTTCGGGCCGCAAGGAGCGCCGCCAGACACCGACCGGTCTGTTCGCCCACCGGTGGTCATTGGCCGATAGCTGGGGTTTCGTGGTGCTCGATGAGGGTGAACTGCCGGCCTCGGCTTCGGCGGACGGGTGGGTACGCACACTGGCGGCCAGTGAAGGCCGGATCGACCCGGAATTCGCGCGGGCGGGTTACGAGGCCGGGTTGGCACGCTGGCCGGACAACCCCCTGTTGCTGTTCGCCGCCGCGAATTTCCATTACGGGTCCGGTGACCAGGCGGGCGCGCTGAAACTTTACCGGCATGTGCTGGAACTCGAACCGGCGCACCCGGCAGCGCGTAACAACCTGGCCAATCTGCTGCTCGAGCGCGGCTGCGTCACGCAGGCGCGGCTGGAAATCGACCGGGCGCTCGCTGATCTGCCCGCCGATGATCCGTTGCGGCCGGCGCTTGAAGACACCCGGAACGAGGCCCGTGCGGCGGACGAAGGGTCCGCCGAATGTCGCCAGGTCGAACCGGGTTCGGACGGGAAGCCCGAAGACGCCTGGCAGTAGCCCGACCGGCGCGGGATCAGGAAGCGGTCTCGGGCAGCTTGTTCAGTTCGTGCATGCTGTCGATCATGCAATGCTCGACATATCCACTCGGCCGATCGCGCACCATGACCTTGTCCATGCGGGTCACGCTGCCGGTTGTCGAAGAGATCGCGATGTTCTCCGCCGAGCGCAGGTTGTGGCAGGGGTTGCGCAAGGTGATCAGGTAGGAATCCGACGGACCGGTGTGGATGATGAGGTGCTTCTCGTCGATGCTGTTCCAGCCATTCAGCCGGTAATTGCGAATGCGTTCGACGGATTCACCGACCGTGTAGTGCCGCTGTTCCAGTTTCTGCTTCAGAGTCAGTTTTTCCGGCGGTGTGCTTGCGCACGCGGCCAGTGCCAGTACCGATGCCAGGATCAGCAGATATCTGCTCACAATCGAAATAATGTTCATGCCGTATTGTTGCCTCGGGGCCGGCCTGGCGGACGGAAGCCGCCGGGCCGCCCCTGTTGAACGGGTATGGTCTTTCGACCGCCCCTGACGGCAAAAGGTTTCAGATGATGTTCGCCAGTTGCGCCAGTTCGGCGCCGAAATCGGTACGGCAGCGGAAGCCCAGTTCCCGTTCGATCCGGCCGGCGTCGTAGACCCGGTCAATGGAGGGAAACATGGTCCACCCCAGTTTCTCGTAGATGGGCCTGTATTCCGGGAAGTAGCGTTCAACCACCGCCGGGGCATCCCGCATGAGCGCGTCACAGTCCTCGCGCCGGAACGGCGTCGGCGCGCAGACGATGTAGGTGCCGTGCCCGACCTCTTCGGCGCGGTTCAGCGCGGCCACGTGCGCGGCGCTCGCATCGTCGACGGTCAGTCGCCGGTACAGCAGTTCATTGGTCTTGGCGTTCCGGTCCGACTGGTCCATCAGGTGCAAGCGGTCGTCTTCTTCGGGAAAGAACCGCGCGGTGCGCAGCACGATCAGCGGCAGGCCGAATTGTTCGTGGTGCATGCGGCACAGGTGCTCCGCCGCCAACTTGGTCACGCCGTAGATATTGCGCGGCTGCAGCGGTTGCAGATCCTCGTCGATCCACAAGGCATGATCGAAAGATCCGGCCCGCAATTCGGCCGAAATCATCAGCGACGTGGTCGAGGTGTGCACGAAGCGGCGCACCGGGCTACCGGCCTCGGTCGCCGCCGAGAGCAGGTTGAGCGTGCCCTGTACGTTGACGGCGACGAAGTCGTCGACCGGGTGGGTCGCCATGTTGGGCTGGTGCAGCGCGCCGCCGTGAATGATGGCGTCGATGCCGTGATCGAATACGAGCTGGCGGATCAGTTTGCCGTCGGCGACCGAACCCGTCACCTCGGTGTCGGGGGAGGGCACCGGGTCCACGCCGACCACCTGGTGCCCGAGTGAGCGCAGCAGTGGCGCCAGGGAACGGCCCAGCCAGCCCGAGGAACCCGTCAGAAGAACGTTCATGGGGTCGAGAGTATTCAGCAGTCCGGTAAGGCTGACAACCCCCGTGAATCCTGAAGCCACCGGGCCGCTGTCCCGCGGCCCGGATGGGCTTCAGGCCCCACACCGATCACATGCCCCGATCAGTCTTCGTCTTCCTCGCATTCCTCGCCGGCTTCGTCGACGATGCAGAATTCCCCTTCGGAGAAAGTCTGGTTGCCGCTGGCTTCGATTGCGCCGACTTCGAACTTGAATTCCTCGACGTCGTTCACGTCGATATACGTTTCAATGAATTCGGCGGGCACCGTCACTTCCGTCTGGCCGGGGGGAAGCTGCACGCTGAACACCCGTTCGGGCTCGATGCCGTCGCCGTCCGCCGGTTCAACCACCACTTCCCAGCCGACAACGACCACTTCGGCGGGATCGGCGATGATTTCGGCTTCAATCAGGTCGGGGTCGTGGCATTTTTCCCCGAGGTCTTCGCCCGGTCCCCAGGCGATGACGACCGGGTCGCCGTCCACGAAAGCGGCGCCGTCCGTGTCGTCGATGTCGGGCGCGGCCGGCAGGTCGTAGGTGAGCTCGGCGTCGCCGGCGAAGTGTTCACCTTCGTTGGTCTTGCCGAACAGGGTGTAGTCACCGGCCGGAAATCGTGAAATGAATTCGGCCAGGGATACGACGGGCTCGTCGTCCTCGGAGTCTTCGGGGTCACAGACCGGTTCGGCGCTCTCGAAGAAGTTCTCGGTCAGACCTTGCAGGCGCAGATTGGCGAATGCCTTTTCATCGAGGAGCTTCATGCCGTCCGGGTCGTTCATGCGGACTTCCTTCCAGGCGCCGGCGTCGAACTTTGCGTGAAAACCGGCATCTCCGTCGGTCGCGTTGATTTCGATCAAGACCTGGGTCTCGTCGAACTCCGCGGTGGCGGATTGCGGAACGGCCAGGGCGGCGGCGATGGCGAGGCCGAGGATCGGACAGGCGAGTCTGGCAGGTGTCTGGGAGTCGATCATCGGGTTTCCTCCTGTCGGTTGGGGCGGCGATCGAGCCGCGGTCGCGAGCCCGGGTTGCCGGTACCCGTTAGACGGGGGGAAACGGAGAAATCAATCGGTGGTTCCGGTCCACTCCCGGCACAGCTTGAAGGTCTGTTCCTCCGCCAGTGGTTCGCCGGTCAGGCCGCAGCGGGCGCCGTGGGCTTCACGCAGGAAGTGATCGCAGGTGTGGCACACGCCGAATGCCTGCTGTCCGTTGAGTCGTTGCAGGCCGGTGAGCAGGGCGCGCAGATTCTGTTCCAGCGGGTCGGATTCCACGGGCAGGTCTCGCAGAGTTTCGTCCACGCGGCGCGTCCAGCTGTCGGCCAGCAGGTTTCGCGCCGCGGGCGTCAGCCGCAGGTGCACGCGACGCCGGTCGTGGGCATCCGGATCCCGGGCGACCAGTCCCTTGCGCTCCAGCACGGTGAGGGTCTGCGATACCGTGCCGCGGGTCACGCCGAAATATTCGGCGATGGCGATGGGCAGGTCGCTGTACTGGTTGGCACGGTCCAGATAGCTCAGCACCTGCAGGTGCATGGGCAGCAGGCCGTGCCGGGCGGCTTCGCTCCGAACGGACTGGTGGATCAGCGCCGACAGGCGCTCAAGCAGCAGGGTGGAGGCATTCATGTTCCTAATGTATCGCCTCTAAGCAAATCTTGACAAGGTATTTGTATCGACTCCATACTATAAATGCTTCGACTCGAAGCAAAATCAGGAGGAGATGTGAGATGAAACGGGTTCTGACAGCAATGGTGGTGGCGGGCACGATGGCGGGTACGTGGATGGTTGCGCTGGCCGAGGATGCGGCCGTGGCTTATCCGGACGGTTATCGGGACTGGCACCACGTCAAGAGTATGGTGATCGAGGAAGGCCACGCCCTGTACGGTGCCTTCGGCGGTATTCATCACCTTTACGCCAACGAAGCCGCGGTCCAGGGCTACCGGACGGGCCAGTTTCCGGACGGCGCCGTCATCGTGTTCGATCTGCTGGCGGCCGAGGATGCCGGCAACGCGTTGACCGAAGGGGCGCGCAAGGTGGTGGGCGTCATGGAACGCGATGCCGGGCGCTTCGGCGATACCGGCGGCTGGGGCTTCGAGGGCTTCGGCGGCGGCGACCCGGAGAACCGGGTGGTCGGAGCGGATGCCGCGACGGCCTGTTTCGGCTGTCATGCGCCGCAGGAGTCCACCCAGTACGTGTTCAGTACCATGCGCGATGGTGAATGAACGCAAACGGTAGTGATGTGCCAGCCAGGAAACCTGTTCAGCGCCGGCCGGATATCCGGCCGGCGGTTCAGTCGCCGCCCCCCATCAACTGGTAGGGTCCGCCCTTGTCCAGCGCGGCCTTGTAGGCCGGTCGCGCATGCATGCGCTCCAGGCAGACCGACAGGTTGGGGTAGCCGGCATCGAGATTCGTTCGGACCGCGGCGGCTTCCAGCGCAAAGCTCATCTGGATATCGGCCGCGGTGAAATCATCGCCACAGAACCAGTGTGATTTCGCCAGGGTGGCTTCCAGGAAGTCCATGTTGCGCTGCACGTTCTGGTCCAGGTAGCCCTCCCGCACCTTGCCGGTGATTCCACGCGCGATGGGCCGGACGAAGAACGGCATCTTCGCCGTGTCGATGCGGTTGAGTATCAGCGAAACGATCATCAGCGGCATGAAACTGCCTTCGGCGTAATGCAGCCAGTAGGTGTAGGCCCGGCGCTCGGGTGTCCCTTCGTCCGGCAACAGTCGCCCGTCGTCGTACCTGCCGACCAGGTATTCGATGATGGCACCCGACTCTGCCACCGTGATGCCCCTGTCAGTGACCACGGGGGACTTACCCAGCGGATGAACTTCCGCCAGTTCGGGTGGCGCCAGGCTGGTTTCCGGATTCCGTTTGTAGTGCTCGATGCGGTACTCGACGCCGAGCTCCTCGAGCAGCCACAGGATGCGCTGCGAGCGTGAATTTTCCAGGTGATGAACGGTGATCATGGGTTCGTCCAGTCAGGGATTGTGGTCGCGAATTGCGCCGCGAGGGCGCACCCGCGGCCGGGTGGAAACAATCGTGGACAGCGTGAACGGAGCGGGCCGCGGCCAGGAAAACGAGCGGAATCGATCCATGGTCGTAACGTGGGTCTGTCCACCGCCCCGGTTTCCTGTGTCTGGGTGATGCCTGAAAGTATAGTCCGGATTCCGTGACACACTTGTCCGGGGGTATCGTCGGCCATGGCGCCCACCCGTTTTGCCCGGCTCATTGGTGATTCGAACCGCATTGGTAATAGACTGTGCGCGATTTCCAAGGAGTGTCCCAGATGAGCGCAGACCCCAACGAACGAGCAGACGCGGCCGCCGTGCCGGCCGGATGGGCCCAGCGGGCCCTGGCAACCATCGAACGGGTAGGCAACCGCCTGCCGGATCCCGCCATCCTGTTCATCGCGCTCCTGGTGGCGGTCTGGGTGCTGTCGTTCGCCCTGTCGTTCATCGAATACGGCGTGATCGATCCGCGCACCGGCGAACCGCTGCGGGTGGTGAACCAGTTGTCCGGAACTTCGCTGGCGGCGTTTTTCTCGTCCATGGTCACGACCTTTGCCCACTTTCACCCGATTGGCGTCGTGCTGGTCGCCATGCTCGGCATCGGTGTGGCCGAGCACACCGGTTTCATCAACGCGGCCCTGCGGGCCATGCTCGGGGTCACGGCTCGCTGGCTGCTGACACCGATGGTGATCTTCGTCGGCATCATCAGCCATACCGCGGCCGATGCCGGTTACGTGCTGGTGATTCCGCTGGGCGGGGTGATCTTCTATGCCGCCGGCCGCCACCCGCTGGCCGGAATCGCGGCGGCCTTTGCCGGGGTCTCCGGCGGTTTCTCCGCCAACCTGATTCCGTCCGCGATCGATCCGATGCTGGCCGGCATCTCGCAGTCCGGGGCGCAGATCCTCGATGCCGGTGTGGCGCTCAATCCGCTGAACAATTTCTTCTTCACGGCTTCGTCATCCTTGCTCATCGTGCTGCTGGGCTGGGTGATCACCGACCGTTTCGTCGAACCGCGGCTGGCCTCGCAGGCCATCGACGGCGATCGCGAGGATTTGCCGACCATGGGCGACTCCGGGGAGCGCGAGCGCCGCGGGCTGCGGCTGGCGCTGTGGTCGATGCTGATCGCCATCGTGGCCCTGGCGGCCACTGCATGGCCGGAAAGTTCCGCGTGGCGGGGGCCGGGTGGTTCGCTGACCGAGCCGGGCGCGCCGCTGATGGGTGCCATCGTGGCCCTGATCTTCGCCCTGTTTCTGCTGCCCGGCGTGGTCTACGGCGTGGCCGCGGGAACGGTCAAGAGCTCGGCCGATGTCATCAGGGGAATGACCCGGGCCATGGAGTCCATGGCCTACTACCTGGTGATCATGTTCTGGATCGCGTTGTTCATCTACGCGTTTGCCCAATCCAACCTGGGCGTGTTGCTGGCCCTGCAGGGCGCGGCCGCGCTGCAGGCCCTGGGGTTGCCGGGTCCGCTGACGATCTCCGGTATCGTGCTGTTGACCTGGCTGATCAATTTCTTCGTCGGGTCGGCTTCGGCGAAATGGGCCCTTTTGGCACCGATTTTCGTGCCGATGCTGATGCAGCTCGGCATTTCGCCCGACCTCACCCAGGCCGCCTACCGCGTCGGGGATTCGACCAGTAACATCATCACGCCGCTGATGCCGTATTTTCCGCTGGTCGTGGTGTACTGCCAGCGCTATGTGAGCAGCACGGGCATCGGCACCGTGACCGCGATGATGCTGCCGTATTCGGTGACCTTCGTGGTGGTCTGGACCCTTTACCTGCTGGCGTACTGGGCTTTGGGCCTGCCGCTGGGACTGCAGGCCACGTATCAGTACGGTTGAGGTATTCTGACCGGCCGCGAATCTGACAGGAGAATCCGCGAAGTCATGTCTGAAAAGAACTCCGTACTGTTTGTCTGCCTGGGCAACATCTGCCGTTCACCGGCCGCTGAGGGCGTGTTCCGTCATGTCGTTGCAGAGGCCGGGCGCGAGGGCGATTTCGAAATCGACTCGGCCGGCACCGGTTCCTGGCACGTTGGAAACCCGGCGGACAAACGCATGCGCGCCGCGGCGCAGCGTCGTGGTTATGCCCTGGACAGCATCGCCCGGCAACTGGTGAGCGATGATTTCGAACGCTTCGATCTGATTCTGGCCATGGACGACGACAACCTGCGCAATGTCACCGCACTGGGCAACGGCAACGGTCGCGCGCGAGTCGTGCTGATGCGCGAGTTCTGCGAACAGCACGGTCCCGGCGAGGTGCCCGACCCCTATTTCGGGGGTGACGAGGGCTTCGAGGAAGTGCTGGATATCCTCGAGGACGCCTGCCGCGGCCTGCTCCGGCACCTGTGAGGGTCTCCCGGCCCGCCGGGTAGGCAAGCGCGGTGGCCCGTTCCGAAATCCTGAACCTGCTGCTGACGCTGGATCGCGGCGAGCCGGTCGTGGTCGATGCCGTGGGCGGTGGTTGCATTGCGTCCGCCGCCATCGCCCGCTTCGCTGACGGCACCGAGGTGTTCGTCAAGACGGTCTCGGGCGGAACCGGAATGTTCGAGGCGGAAGCCGCGGGGTTGCGTGAGCTGGACGCGGCGGGCGCCATTCGCGTCCCCCGGGTTCTGGCGGTGGATTCCGCGGGCCTTGTCCTGGAGTGTATCCGTGAAGGGCGCAGACCTCCGGGTTTCTTTGAGTCCTTCGGACGTGCGCTGGCGGCCCTGCACCTGCACCGTGCGCCGGTTTGCGGGTTTCACCAGGACAACTACATTGGTGCCACACCGCAGCCGAATGCGCCGCTGGTACAAGGTGAAGGCGATGCCGGTGATGGCCGTGACTGGCCATCGTTCTACCTGGAACGACGTCTGCGCTTCCAGTGCGATTTGGCAGCCGGGCGCGGCGCCGATGAACTGATGGGTCTGCTGGACCAGGCCGAACCGCGCATCCGTGACCTGCTGGAATCGGCGATCGAGCCGCCCGTCCTGCTGCATGGGGATTTATGGGGCGGGAATTTCCTGGTGGACGAGGCCGGCGAACCGGTGCTGATCGATCCGGCCGTGTACTACGGTCATCGCGAGGCGGAACTGGCGATGACCCGGCTGTTCGGAGGATTCGACCCGCAATTTTACGCGGGCTACGCGGAAGCATCGCCACTGATTGCCGGGCACGAAGAGCGACTGCCGCTTTACCAGCTCTACCACGTGATCAACCACTTCAACCTGTTCGGGGGCGGATATGGGGATCAGGCCCGGCGAATTCTTCAGTCTTACAGGTAGCCGCCCAGCAGCAGCACGAAGTAGGTGACGGTGAAGCTTACGAAGGCGGCGATTCCGACCATGCTGAACCACCACATGCCGCGGCCCGGCCGGAGGTCGGCCGGAACGGCGGGTCCGAACACGGACCGGTGGTTCAGGATGGCGATGACCGGCGCCACCAGGAAGGCGACGGTGGTGCCGAAATCCAGAAAAGTACGGAACGAATCGGCCAGGAAATAGATCGCCGCGATCGAGCCGGCCGCGAGCAGGACCACGTACAGGCGGTAGGCGGCCGTACCGTCCAGTTGGACTTCCGTGATGCGGCCCACCGGTTCCCCGCGCAACACGCGGGTAATGGCGACGAGCACGCGTGGAAGGGCGTCGAGCCCGGTCAGCGCGGTGGTCAGCATCACGGAAATCACCGAGGCGCCGATCAGAGGCACCGCCCAGTCTCCCAGGGCGTCCCGGTACAGACCGATCAACTGTTCGGCGAACGGAACGGCCTCCGCGGCCGGTGCGATGCCGGCGCGGTTCATCATCGCCGCGCCCATGATCAGGAAGCAGACCGCGAAGATGGCCGAGCCCCAGTAACCGATATTGAAGTCCATCAGCACGTCGCGCAACCGCGGCCAAACGCCGGCGTCCTTGGCCTTGGCCAGGGTCCATACGGACTGCCACACCGAGCTGTCGGTGGACACGGGCATGAATCCGCCGATGGCGGCCACGAACAGCAGCAGCTTGAGGTCGATCCGCTCGGCCGGTATCGTGAGTTGCGATAGTTCCAGCTTGGGAATCGAGAACAGCGCGGCCAGCAGGGTCGACACGGCCAGCACCGAAACCAGCACCTTGTTGACCCGGTCGAGCCAGTGAAAACGGCCGACCAGCAGGAAGACTACGCCGCCGCCGAGGATGATGGCACCCAGCAGGCGGGTGTCGAGTTCGATTCCGAAAACGTTCTTGACCAGTGCCGCGGACAGCATGCCAACCGCGCCCATGGCGAAGAACATGTAGCACAGCAGCGCGCCCAGCAGCAGCCACACCGCGAACACGCCCTGTCGCCTGTAGCCCTCGATCAGCGATTCCCCGGACGCGACGGTGTAGTACGCGCCGAAGCGGAACAAGGGATACTTCAGGACATGGATCAGCAGGATGACCACCCCGATGGCCAGACCGTATACCGCGCCGGCCCGGGTGGACTGCACGAGATGGGAAAGACCGATGGCGGTGCCGGCGAACAGCAAACCGGGACCGAATGCGGTGCGGAAACTGGCCGCCAGGCCGGTGCCTCCGCGATCAGCCATGGGCAGATCTTGTATTTTGCGCCGGCTGTGGCCAGCCGCGCACCGAAACCCGGTGCATGATGCGCTGCGTGGCTTCACCTTCGGCGCGTTGCAATACCTCCGCGCTGTGCAGCAACTGGGCATTGTCCCAGATGACGAGGTCGTGGGGCCGGTAGCGGTGCAGGTAAACGAAGCGCGGTTGAGTGGCGTATTCGGCGAATTCGTCGAGCAGGGGGCGGGCTTCCTCGTCGGACATGCCGGCGATACCGATACCGGTGTCGGCCGCCGCGTACAGTGCCTTGCGCCCCGTCACCGGGTGGCGGCGCACCAGCGGGTATTCGAAGGTGGGCATGGAGCCGTCGCGCCGGCCTTCGTAGCAATGCACCACGGTGATGGATTCGGCCAACTCGCGCCGGTCGGGCGATAAAGTCTCGTAGGCGGCGACCTGGTTTGCGAACATCGTGCCGCCGCCCGCAGCCGGAACCGCGACCGCATTCAACATGGTGAAGCTGGCCGGCTCCTCGCTGTGTACGAGGTCGGTATGCCAGTGGGCGCCACCGTTCAACTGGCGTTCATCCCGGTCATCCGCGTTGGACAGTGACATCACGCCGGGCAGGCCGTCGAGGCGCAGGTTCTCCTCGTTATGATGGATGAGCGTCCCCAGGCATTCCCCGAATCGCGCCAGCGCGTCCGGCGACAATTGCAGGTCACGGATGCAGACCACCGCATGCTCGTAAAGCCACGGTACAAGCACGCCGGCCAGTTCAGGGCCGGAATCCGCATCCAGCCGAACTCCGTTGATCTCGATTCCGACCAGGTCGGAAAGCGGGGCGGTTGACGGATTCAAGGCCGGTATCTCAATCTCGTGAATCGCGGCTGTGCACCCGCCTGCGCTGCATGGCGTGGTGGCGGCTGTGACCGTAAGGCGGGAATGTCCTGCCTTCGGCCCGCAGTTCGGGCAGGACGTCCGAGGCGAGTGCGGCGTTCAGGGCGTCCAGGTCGTCGAACACGACTTCATTGCCGAAAAAGGCGCCGGAATCGTTCACGCCTTCGGGAAGTTCAATGCCGACAGGCAGGTAGCACAGTACATTCCTGATGGCCGGAAAACGAGCCAGCAGGATCGGGTGGTTGGCGGTGTAGAAGGCGATGAAGGCGGCCTCGTCCGGTGCCGGGCGGAAGTAGCGCACGACGAACGACAGGGCGGCGGTCCGTGGCGGCGGCTCGATGTGGTCGGGCAATGGAAAGTGTGCGGTGTGGAAGACATCCACGGTGGCCGGGCCGTGTTCGCCGATGCCGAGCGCGTCCCGAAATTCCGTTGTGGCGAGCAGTCCGGCCGCATCTTCCGGTTCGTCGAGGTTCAGTTCGACGATCAGCGCTGGCCGGTCTCCCTCGTCGAATTCAGGCACGGCTCCCGGCGCCGGAGTGTACGTTTCGACGAAACGCAGTCCGTTGGCGGAGCGAAGGCCGTCGAGAGCGGCCGAGGTGAAAGCGCTTTCCAGCGCCCCGGCCGCGGATTCCGGGCCGGGGTAATTCAGAAATACGGATACGGTCATGCTGCCGGTTTGCTCCTCGGTCCGGATTCCGCTCCGGGCCGGGGCCCGGGAGGACCGGGTTCAGGCGATCGCCACCAGTTCGATGTCGAAGTTCAGATCCTGTCCCGCCAGCGGGTGGTTGGCGTCGACCGTGACGGATTCGTCACCCACCGAGATGACGGTCAGCCGGAATACCTGCCCATCCTGGCCGCGAGCCTGCAGGCCCATGCCTTCTTCCGGGTCGAGATCGTCGGGGAGGGCGGTCTTGGGTACTTCATGGACCATTTCATCGTTACGCGGTCCGTAACCATCCTCGGGCGGGATGGTGACCGATTTGCTGTCGCCCACTTCCATGCCGGTTACGGCCTTGTCGAAGCCGGCGATCACCTGGCCGGACCCGAGCTCGAACTCCAGCGGCTCGCGGTCCTTGGAACTGTCGAATTCGGTGCCGTCGGTCAGCGTTCCCGTGTAGTGGATTTTGACGGTGTCACCCGATTTGGCCTGGCTCATTTCATTCTCCGTTTGGAATCGGCACCCACCCTAGCAGAAGGCGCGCCGCCGAGCGAGCCGGGGCGGAGCCTGGCGCTTTTCGGGGGTCTGAATCAGGTCGAATCCCAGTACGGCGGGTCGGCGATACGCTCGGCCATGAAATCGATGAACGCACGAACCTTGGGTGGAATGTAGCGGCGGACGGGGTAGACGGCATTGATCGAGACTTCGAGGGTGCGGAAACCGGTTAGCACCGGAACCAGGGTGCCGGCGCGCAGTTCATCGCCGACGACGAAGGTGGGCGTGCGGCTGATGCCGGCGCCGGCCAGCAGGGCCGCGCGCAGCGCGAGGCTGTTGTTGGAGCGCAGGCGTCCGGTGAGGTGTACGCGGTGCTCCTCGCCGTCGGGTGCGGTAAACAGCCAGTCCAGCGCCGAGTCCTGGTAGCGGAAGCTGATGACGCGGTGCTGGCGCAGGTCGTCCGGATGGCGGGGTACGCCGTGCCGTTCCAGGTAGGCCGGCGATGCGCACACCACGTGACGGCACGGTCCGAGACGGCGGGCCACCAGCGCGGAATCCGGCAATTCGCCGATGCGGATGGCGACGTCGTAGCCTTCTTCGACCAGGTCGATCTTGCGGTCTTCCAGGTCCAAATCGATGTCGACATCGGGAAATTGCCGGAGAAACTCCGGCAGCGCGGGCGCCACGTGGAGAATGCCGAACGACATGGGTGCGTTAACCCGCAGCGTGCCGCGTGGTGCGGCCTGGAGTTGCGCGACCTCGTCGTGCGCTTCGGCGATGCGGGTCAGGCCGGCGCGGCACCGGTCGTAATAGCGCTGCCCGGCCTCGGTCAGGCTCAGGCGCCGCGTGGTGCGGTGCAGCAGGCGCACGCCCAGGCGCGCCTCGAGCCGTGAGACGTACTTGCTGACCACGGGGCGCGACAGGGCCAGCCGCTCAGCCGCGGCTGTGAAACTGCCGCTGTCGACCACTTCGACGAATACGGCGATGTCGTTGAGTGGTTCCAGTTCAACGCCCCCGTGGGAAAAGGCAACCAATATGCGGCAAGTGCGCCATTCGATCAATGGAGCCACCGGCCGGTCCGGCTGCACTTTGCGTGAACCTTGATAGTATGGAAGACAGTGCCATGTAATCAGGATGCCGCAGCAAGGGAGATTTTGAGAAAAACCATCCAAATCGACTGGGCCGCTTACGATCCCGGAACCGGGTTCGATGAAATGATTGCGTCCGACGGGTCTGCGCGGAAGGCCGCGGCCGAACTGGTCCGGACCCTCGGGGCCATGAGTTCGCGTGAACTCCGCGCGCGGCAACGGGCTGCCGAGAGCGCCATCGTCGAAATGGGCATATCCTTCACGGTGTATTCCGAAGGGCAGAACATCGACCGTGCCTGGCCTTTCGACATCGTGCCGCGCGCCCTGCCGCGGGACGAGTGGGTGCGGACCGAGGCCGGCCTGGCACAACGGCTGCGAGCGCTCAACCTGTTCATCGACGACATGTATCACGACCAGCGGATGATCGCCGAAGGGCGGTTCCCCCGAGACCTGCTGGAAACCTCGAAGAATTTTCTGCGGCCCTGCATGGGAGCCAATCCCGCACACGGCGTCTGGGCCAATATCTGCGGTTCCGATCTCGTGCGTGACAAGGACGGAACGATCTACGTGCTGGAGGACAATCTGCGGGTGCCATCCGGGGTTTCCTACATGCTGGAGAACCGCTCCATCACCAAGTACGTTTTTCCCGAGCTGTTCGACCGGCAGAACATTCTTCCCGTGGATGACTACCCGGCGGAGTTGTTCAATATGCTGGTTTCGCTGTCTCCGCGGCCCGGTGATGATCCGGAAGTCGTCGTGCTGACCCCCGGTATCTACAATTCCGCCTATTTCGAGCACAGCTACCTGGCCCGGCGCATGGGCGCGGAGCTGGTGGAGGGTGGCGACCTGCTGGTGGGGGATGACGATTGCGTCTACATGCGCGCGGTCGAAGGATTGACCCGGGTCGACGTGATCTACTCGCGAATCAATGCAACCTTCCTGGATCCGGAAGTGTTCGAAAAGGAGTCCCTGCTCGGCGTGCCGGGTCTGATCCGCGCGTGGCGGGCCGGCAATGTCGCCATCGCCAACGCTCCGGGTACCGGGGTGGCCGACGACAAGGTCGTCTATCTCTACGTGCCCGACATGATCCGGTTCTACCTGGGTGAAGAGCCGATTCTGCAGAACGTGCCGACGTATCAGTGTTCCGACCCCGACAGCCTGGCCTACGTCATCGACCATCTGCAGGAACTGGTGGTCAAGCCTGCCAACGAGTCCGGTGGCTACGGCATGCTGGTGGGGCCGCAGTCGACCCGCCGGGAGCGTATCGAGTTTCGTGAGCTCGTCCTGCAACAGCCGCGCAACTACGTGGCACAGCCGGTGATTACCCTGTCCACGGTGCCGACCGTCATCAATCGCAAACTGGAAGCGAGGCACGTCGACCTCAGGCCGTTCATCCTGCAGGGCGCGGATTCCTACGTGACTCCGGGCGGGCTGACGCGGGTCGCGCTGCGCCGTAATTCACTGGTGGTGAACTCATCGCAGGGCGGCGGCAGCAAAGACACCTGGGTGGTGGGGTAGGAGACGGGGATGCTATCGCGGGTGGCCGAACGGGTTTACTGGATGAGCCGCTATCTGGAGCGGGTGGAAAACACCGCGCGCCTGGTCGCCGTGTATGGCGAGTTGTTGCTGGATCTGCCGGATGAGGCGCAGCTGGACTGGTCGGTGCCGCTGCGCATACTCGGCATGGAGGACAGTTACCAGTCTCTGGGCGACGGCGGCGATGCGCTCGAGTTTCTGTTGAGCAGCGACCGCAACCCGGCCGCGCTGAAAGCTTCCCTGGCGCATGCGCGTGAAAATACCCGCACCACCCGTGATGTGGTTCCCAGCGAAGCGTGGCGCGCCATCAATGAACTCTATCTGCATGCCGCCGAACACCTTTCCGATCGCGCACAGCGTCCGGGGTCCCGCATTCCGGGCGACATCGTGCGGCGTTGCCACGAGATCACCGGTATCCTCGAGGGCACCATGAGTCACGGGCCGGCCCACCGGTTCGTCTGTCTCGGGCGTTCACTGGAACGTGCCGACATGACGTCGCGCATGATCGACGTGGCCGCGGCCATCCTGATGACCGGGCGCGAGGAATTGCGCCACCACGACAACACGGTGTGGCGGGCGGTGCTGCGTGCGCTGAGTGCTTACCAGATGTATCGCCAGTACGTGCGTCGCCGGGTCGAGGGCGCCGACGTCGTGGATTTTCTGCTGCACGACCGGGAATTTCCCCGGTCGGTCACTTTCTGCGTCGATGTTCTCGACGAGGCGGTGGCGGCCCTGCCGCGCGGCGAGGCCGCAGGCACCCGGGTGAAACCGGTGCGCGACCGGCTCAAGGGCATCGATCGGGACGCCATCGATCACGAAGTGGTCCATCGCTTCGTCGACGACCTGCAAGTGGATCTGGCGGCGCTGCACGGGACCATTTTCGAAACCTGGCTCAACCCGATGCGCGTGGTATGAGCCGCGTGCATTTCGGGAAGCCTGCCGGGGAGCCTGGCGGATTATGAAAATATTCTATTGCCAGTGTGGCAGCCGGGTGTTTTTCGAGAATACCGCCTGCCTGACCTGCGGGCGTGAACTTGGGTTCGATTCGGACGCGCTGACCATGCGTTCGCTGGCGCCTCCTGCCGGTCCGGCGGCGAATCCGGCCATGCTCATCGATGTCGAGGGGCAGGCCCGGTGGCGCTGCGGCAATCACGTCGAGCATGGCAATTGCAATTGGCTGGTGTCGGACGGGACCGCCGAGCGGCTGTGCCGTTCGTGTCGCTTGAATGACATGATTCCCGCCTTGTCCGGTCCGGGAAACCTGCAGCTGTGGACGCGGGTCGAGGAGGCCAAGCGCCGCTTGCTGTATTCCCTGTTCTCCCTCGGCCTGCCGCTGGTGCGCCGCGGGGGCAGCGGTCTGCGCTTCCGCATCATGGAAGACCGGCGCCGCAATCCGGGAGTGTACGAGTCCTTCGTTGCGACGGCGCACCTGGAAGGTACCATCACGATCAATATCGCCGAAGCCGATGATGCGACCCGTCATGCCGTTCGTGAACAGATGCAGGAGCGTTACCGGACCGTGCTGGGTCACCTGCGGCACGAGAGCGGGCATTTTTACTTCAGCTTGCTGACCGCGGATCCGGATTTGCTCGAGGCCTGCCGAAAGCGGTTTGGCGACGAGCGCCAGGATTACCAGGCCTCACTCGAGGCGCACTACCATTCCGGCCCCCCCGCAGACTGGCACGAGCACTACGTGAGCGCGTACGCGGCGGCGCATCCGGCCGAGGATTTCGCCGAGACATTCGCCCATTTTCTGCATATCCACGATGCGCTGGAAAGTGCCCGCATGACCGGTTTGACGCCGCAGGCCGACGTCGATGCGTCGGCCGACGATGCCGGCTGGATCGCGGATTGGGCGGCGCTGGCCGTGACTTTGAATGAAATCGGCCGCAGCCTGGGTTCGGACGACGCCTATCCCTTCGTTTTGACCGATCCCGTTAAGGAGAAACTGGTGTTCATGAATCGCCTCGTGGCCCGACAAGTTTCACGGCAGGCCGGCTGAGAGGCAGGCTGGGGAGATTGGTGAAGGCCTGTTTCAGCCCTTCCTGCCACGCGGTCCTGAGCTCGCGCAGGTAGGCATTGTCTTCCTGCAGCACCAGGCGCTTGCCGAAGCGCAGCGAATCGGCCGTGTACAGCAGCAGTTCGATCGGCGGCCCCACCGTGGCGTTGCTGCGCATCGTGGAATCCATCGACACCAGCGCCGCTCGCGCGCCGACGTCCAGTGACAGGCCTTCGCTGACCACCCGGTCCAGAATGGGTTTGCCGTATTTCAGTTCGCCAGTCTGCAAATAGGGCGTCTGAACCGACGCGGCGATGTAGTTGCCTTCCGGGTATACCAGGTAGATCTGGTGCGGGCGGCCCGCGATCTGACCGCCGACGATGAAGCTGGCTTCCGGATTGAATTTTTCGCGTTGGCGTGAAGCGTGTTTACGCTGTTCGGCGCGGCTCAGTTCGCCGACGTATTCGGCGGCCTCGGCCATGTCCGCGACCGTGTTCATGCAGCGGCCGGTGCCGGCCTCGTTATCGCGCCGGATCTGGCGGACCACTGCCTGGGTGGTGGCCAGGTTGCCGGCCGTCAACAGGCACACAGCGCGTTCGCCGGGTATTTCGAAGGTGTGCATCTTGCTGAATGTGCTCACCTGATCGACTCCCGCATTGGTGCGTGAATCGGAAGCGAAAACCAGTCCCTGGTCGACCCGGATACTCAGGCAATACGTCACGTGCTGGCCCCTTTGGAGGGAAACGGAAAAACGTCGCTCATGATGCCCCATCGACGCGCCGAATGACAGGGGAAGCTGACCGTCGAATCACTCGACGCCGTAGCCATGGTCCCGAATCGATTGCACTGCGGCCGGTGAGGCCAGAAAACCCAGAAAGTCCGTGGCTGCGGGGTTGTCGGCACCGCGTCGCAACAGGATGGCATCCTGCCGGATGGGCTGATACAGGCTGGCTGGCACTTCCCAGTGGCTGCCACCGCCGCGGGCCCGGTCTGTCAGCACCGCGGAGTAAGCGACGAAACCCACTTCGGCCGCCCCGGTGGCCACGAAAGATTGCGTCTGTCCGACGTTTTCCCCCATAACGAGGCGGGTCTGGACCGATTCCCAGAGCCCCAGGGAGCGCAGGGTTTCGCGTGCTGCGGCGCCGTAGGGCGCAAGCTCCGGGTTGGCGATGGCGATGTGCTGGATCGTGGGGTCGGTCAGCACCGCACCCCCGTCACCGGTGATGCGTTCGGGGTCGGCGCTCCACAGCGCCAGCCGGCCGAGGGCGTAGGTGAATCGCGTTCCCGCGACTCCCTGCCCCTCCGTCTCCAGCCGGGCCGGCGTCGCCGCGTCGGCCGAAAGCAGTACCTCATAAGGCGCACCGTGGGAGATCTGGGCATGGAGTTTGCCGGTGGAGCCGGTGATCAGCACCAGCCGGTGCCCGGTTTCGCGCTCGAACATCGGTTGGAGCGCTTCCGCCGCGCCGATGAAGTTCGCGGCCACGGCCACCAGGACTTCCGCCGCGCGCAGATTGCCGGCATGAACGGACAGAAGCGCCACGAGGGCGGCTACGAAGGGGCGAATCACGATTCAGTCTCCGGGCGGGCGGAATGGCAGCGAGGGCGTCGGCTCGGGTTCGGGTTCATTCGGTGGTTGCGGGCCTGGTGAAGGCGGCCGGCCGGCATGCGGCGAAACCCAGGGCCAGACACCGTAGCCCACCGGCTGGGCATGGGTCACCACGGCTGGCGGCGCCGGAGCACGCTGGCGGGCGCGCCGGTCGGCCCGGTCGTCCGCCATTTCCGTGCGCAGTTCCCGGATGGCCGCGGCGAGTTCCTCGACCGGGTAAATGTCGCCGCCAACACCCTGGGTGGGTCCCTCATCGACGTCGACAATCTGCACGGTGTCACCGGGCCCGCCGGATTCGGGCCGCCACTGGCTGAAGTGGACGGTGCCGCTTTCATCCACCCAGCGATACACGTCGACCGCCGGCACGGCCTCAGCGCAAGCGGCTGTCAGCAGCAAGGTCATGGCGCTTCTGGCGATTTTCTCAAAGCTGATGTCTGGCACCCGGCAAGGTCCTTCGTCGACCACAGGTCACATTATTATAGGAAAGCCCGCCAGGGAAAAATCTTGCGCCGCCGGACCGGCCCGGCGTGTGGCGGCCGGCGAAACCCGACCGGCCCGCCTATACTGGAGAAAGTCGTAACAACGATCAGCGCGGACTGGGGAGTCATCCCGTTAATCGGACGCCTGTGCGTCCATCAGGTAGGAGAAGCGCTGATGAAACATTGGATAATCGCGGTCGGGCTGGCGATTCTGGCGGCTCCGGCGTGGTCCGCCAACGCCGTGAATTTCCGGGTCGAGTTGTCCGGCGACAGCGAAGTGCCGCCGGTCGTCACGGATACCACCGGCACTGCCATCCTGCACGTGAACCGCCTGCTCACCGAAATTTCCATCAAGCTCGACATCCGGAACGGCTCTGACGTGCTCGGCGTCGCTGGCGCGCACCTGCACTGTGCGCCAGCGGGGTCCAACGGCGGCGTTGTCGCGTTTCTGGCCGGGCCGTTCACGCCCGGATACGACGGCGATTTTCAGATTCGGGCCACCCTCAACGACGACAGCATCATCGACGATGCCTGCGGCGCGGACATCGCCGGGCTGGTCGGATCCATGCTGGATGGCAATGTGTATATCAACGTACACAGCAGCGGAGTTCCCAGCGGCGTCGTTCGCGGTCAGGTGGAATGACCGACTGTGCCGGCCGTTGACTTCGGCGGCCGTGCGCGGTTCACCGGGCGTCGCGGTGTGCTGACGCCGCGGCGTCCGGCAATCGACGCTTTCTTCACTTTCCGGCACGTACAATATCGATTCCATACGGAGGAGGTATTGCATGACCCGGAAGCAGGACCGTTCACGCTATCCGTTACCGCCGGCCCGGACCACGGTGGACGGCGCATCGCGCCGCATCGGGGTGGAAATCGAGCTGATCGGCCCCGGCGTACCCGAAGTCGCCCGGGTGGTGTCTGAACACACGGGCGGTGAAGCGCAGTCGGTCAGCCGTTACGAATACGAGGTCGGGGGCGATGAGGCCGGCACCTGGCGGGTGGAAATCGACCAGGAGCTGCTGAAAAAGATGGGCCGGGAACGGGAGTCCCGCGATGAGCCATTGCCCCTGCTGGACGAGGCGGCCGAAGAACTGCTGCGCTTCGGCTCAGAGCTGCTGGTGCCGGTGGAAATCGTGAGCCCGCCTTTGCCGATGGAGCGACTGCCGGAGTTCGACCGGTTGACCGGGGCCTTGCGCGAGGCGGGCGCCAAGGGCACCGGCGCGAATCCAGCCTATGCGTTCGGTCTGCAGTTCAACCCCGAACTTCCGGCACTCGACGCCGATACCGTCACCCGCTACCTGAAGGCTTTCCTGTGCCTGTACGACTGGCTGAAGTCGCGTTCCCAGGTTGATGCGACCCGCAAACTGACGGGCTTTGCAAAGCCATTCCCGGCCGATTACGTACGCCGGGTGGTGAATCCCGGGTACCGGCCGGACCTGGCGGCGCTGATGGACGACTACCTGCGGGACAACCCCACCCGCAACCGGGCCCTGGACATGCTGCCGCTGTTCGCCCACCTGGATGAGGACCGCGTGCGCGCCGCCGTCGAGGACAGCCGGATCAAAGCGCGGCCGACCCTGCACTATCGCCTGCCCAACAGCGAACTGGGTCGTGCGGACTGGGGTGTTTTCGTGGCGTGGGGAGACTGGCTGGAGGTCGAACGACTGGCCTGCGACCGGAAGCGGCTGGATGACATCTGCGGGGCCTATCACGAACTGTTGAAACAGCCCCTGGGCGGGATGCTGGCGGACTGGGCCGGAGAGTGTGAGCAGTGGCTGAAAAACTCCGCCGGCCAGTGATCGGAATCACCGGGCCGCGCAGCGGTTCCATCGGCCCGCGCGCCTGCATTCAGGTGGGTGTCTGGCTGGCCGGCGGGCGTGCGGTGCAGCTGCGTCCGGGCGATGCATTCGCGGATCACCGCCTGGATGGGCTGGTCATCAGCGGCGGGCACGACGTGGAACCCGTTCTGTACAAGGCCGAGGCCGAAGTGCAGGGCAATTACGACCCGGAACGGGACCGGTTCGAAGGCGCCATGATCGACCGCGGCCTGGAGCGCGGGATTCCCATATTGGGCATTTGCCGTGGCGCCCAGTTACTCAACGTGCACCTGGGCGGCAGCCTGTTTCAGGACCTGCGCAAGCGCCGACGTTCCACCTCGCACCGCCGCACGCTTCTGCCGCTCAAAACCCTGTGCCTGCGCCGGGATACCCTGCTGCACCGGATTACCGCCCGGGACACCATGAAGATCAACAGCCTGCACAACCAGGCCATCGACCGCCTGGGCGCCGGATTGCGAGTCAGCGGAACCGATCTGGACGACATCGTGCAGGCGGTCGAAGATGCCGGGCATCCCTTCCGGGTCGGCGTACAGTGGCATCCCGAATTCCTGCTGTACCTGGGCGCGCACCGCCGGGTCTTCCGTGCGTTGGTAAGGGCCGCCGGCGGATCTGGTGTCTGACCGCCGGCTGCGGCATGCTGTACGACCCTGAAAATTGGCTACGGGAATCGGCGGGTCTCCATGAAATTCGGCATTCGACTCATTGACTATCTGGGCAGCGTGCGGCGGCGGGTGGAGTTGACCGTGCTGGCGGAGCAGGCGGGATTCGATTTCGCCTGGTATCCGCACGACACCTTCATGCACAACACCTGGGTGCTGACCAGCGCGGCGGCGGTCGCGACCTCGCGCATCCGGCTCGGCAGTGTCGGCACCAATCCGTTCACCACCAACCCCGCGGAAATCGCGACTTACATCGCATCCCTGGACGAACTGTCCGGCGGCCGCGCCGTGCTGGGACTGGGCCTGCACACGCACGAGATGGTGGAATGGACCGGCGTTGACGCCAGCGAGTCCGTCGCCGCAACGCGCGAGGCGACCGAAATCATCCGCGCCCTGCTGCGGGGGGAAGTGGTCGACTACCAGGGTGAAATCTTCCAATGGACCGACCAGTGTTACCTGCGCCTCGAGCCGGTACGCAGGGAAGTGCCGATCTACGTGTGCGCCTTCGGGCCCGATTACCTGGCCCTGAGCGGCGCGATCGGCGACGGCAGCCTGCCGATGATCACACCGCCCGAGTCGGCGGCCTACATGGTTCCGGCCATCACGGGGGGCGCAGTGGCGGCCGGACGTGATCCGGCGGAAGTGGATATTTCCGGCTGCGCCTGGCTGTCGCTGGCGGCGGATCCGTCCGCGCCCACCGACGTGTTGCGCCGCATGGTGTCGTACTTCGGCTGGGGCCTGGAAGCGCCGGCGCTCGCCACCATCGGCCTCACGCCGGCGGACTTCGCGCCGATCAAGACGCATATCGATGCCGGTGATTACGCCGGAGCGGAGGCGCTGGTCACCGACGACATGTGCCGCCTGGCGCTGGCCGGAACGCCACGGCAGGTGATCGGGCAGATCGAGCGATTGGCGGAACTGGGTGTGACGCACGTCAACCTCGGTGGCCCGCTGGGTCCCGACCCGGCCGAGGCCATCCGCCTGATGGGCGAGCAGGTCATTCCCTATTTCAGGAGTTCGACATGAGCGGCGCATGCGCGCACCGGGGCCGGAGTTGTGGCCGTGACTGATTCACCGGAGGGGGCCTCGGCGCGCGAGCACTGGTCGTCGCGCCTGGTTTTTCTGCTGGCGATCACGGGGGCGTCCGTGGGGCTGGGCAATCTGTGGCGTTTTCCGTACATTGCCGGCGAGAACGGGGGCGGTGCCTTCGTGCTGGTTTACCTCGGCTTCATCCTCGTTATCGGCGTGCCCCTGATCATGGCTGAACTGGCGCTCGCCCGGCGCGGTGCCAGCAATCCCGTGGCCACCCTGTCGGCGGTGTGCCGTGAACGCGGGTGCAGCCGCATCTGGATGGGCATCGGCTGGTTCAGTGTCCTCGCGCCGCCACTGGCCACCACGTTTTATTCCGTCATCGCGGGCTGGTCGCTTTACTACCTGGTCAAGTCGCTGGGCCTGGGGCTGTCGGGGCTGGACGCGGAATCGGCCACCGGCATGTTCGAAGGCATGCTCGCCGATCCGCTGACCCTGGTCGGACTGCACACGGTTTATCTCGCGGCCGTCGTCGCCGTGGTTGGACGAGGCATCCGCCGCGGCATCGAGGGGGTCACCAAGATCATGATGCCGCTGCTGTTCGTGCTTTTGCTGGTCCTGGCCACCTACGCCGCGGTCGCCGGTGACGGCGCGGCTGGCTGGCGCTTCCTGTTCGCACCGGATTTTTCAGCGCTCGACGGGAACGTGGTGCTGATGGCGCTGGGCCAGGCCCTGTTTTCGGTATCGGTGGGAACGGGTGCGATCCTTACCTACGGTTCCTACATGACCGGGGATGTATCCATTCCGGGCGCGGCCTGGACCCTGGGCCTGGTCGATACCCTGACCGCGCTGTTGGCCGGCCTGGCCATTTTCCCCATTGTGTTCGCCGCCGGCCTGCAACCCTCGGAAGGGCCCGGCTTGATGTTCGTCACGCTGCCGATCGCCCTGGGCAACATGCCTGGCGGTGCCATATTGGGCATTCTGTTCTTCCTGCTGCTGTTCATGGCTGCATTCACGTCGTCGCTGGCCATGCTGGAACCGTTCGTCTCCTGGGTGACCGAAAACCGCGGCATTCCGCGATTTCGCGCGACGGTGCTGACTGGACTCGGCATATGGGCCGTGGGTTTGACAACGGTGTTTTCATTCAATCTGCTCAAGGACTTCAAACCCCTGGGCGGAGTGCCAATGCTGGCGGATCGGACCGTGTTCGGGATCATCGAATTCTCGGTGTCCAACTTGATGCTGCCGGTCAATGCGCTGATGATCGCCCTGCTGGCGGGATGGGCGCTGGGAAGCCGCTACATGGTCGAGCGCATCGGCCTGCAAGGTGCCGCCGGAAGGCGTGCCTGGTCCCTGGCGGCCCGGTATCTGGCGCCAGCGGCGCTCGCGGCCGTTTTCGTCTTCAATCTGTGACTGTTCGGCGTGGTATCGACGTCCGCGGCCAGTCGGCATGGACCCACGTTGCCGCAGGCCCTAGACTACGAAGTCGGAGCGCGGATCGAATCCGCCACCGTTATGGCTACCAGGTCTGATCACCATGAATTTTCTTCGACTATTCGCCAACTGGGACGATGTGCACGAATTCGAACCGGATTCGGTCATTTTCAGCGATACCGACACGGCCGATGCGGTGTACGTGGTCCTGGATGGAACGGTTGAGCTCCGGTTGCGGGGCGAGCCGTTGTGTGAAGAAGGTAAAGGCAGCATTCTCGGCGAACTGGCGCTTTCCGGTTCGCCCCATCGCAGCGCGGTGGCCACGGCCCGCACTCCAGTGCGCCTGGCCCGGCTGGAGCGGGACCGGTTCGAGTCAATGATCGGCCGGCATCCGGAATTCGCCCTGCACGTCATGTCGGCACTGGCCAATCGTCTGCGCTCCGTCGACTCGTTCATCAGTACGCACATCGGCAAGACCGACTGAGGCTGGAGCCAGGACATGGACCTGTTGGAAACCTTCAAGGATTCAGATGACCTGGCGGATTTTCCGGCCGGAACCGTGCTGATGGAAGAAGGCGCCGAAGGCAACGAGATGTATGTCGTCGTCGAAGGGCAAGTCCGCGTCACTCTGAAGAATCATGAACTCGCCGTCGCGGGGCCGGGTGAAATCGTTGGCGAAATGGCGCTGATCAATTCGGATATCCGCAGCGCCACCGTGGTGACCCTGACGGATTGCCGCCTCGCGGTGATCGATCAGATCAGTTTCGAAGCGCTGTTACGTCACGTACCGGATTTTTCAAGCCACGTAATGGGTGTTCTGGCCGGCCGGTTGAAGAATGCTTTCGATCTGATCGACTGAGCCGCCTGCGCCCGCCTGCGGCTTTCGTGCGGGATTTCTCCTCCCGCCGCAAGTACGCCCGCCATCTGTTGCAGGGCCGCTGGAGGGGCGCGACCCGGCCCCCGGGGCATTGATTGACCCCGATCTCCGCCTGATTCATCCCGGATGGAAGAAATCGGGAACCGATTTCCGACTGGTTGCCTCTAGGTAGTATAAGCCGGAAGATTCGCAGGTGGAGAAAGCATATCCATGACATCGAAAACCGCTCTCAAACCTCACCTGGAGCCATTCAGCGCCTTGAGTGATTTCGAGGTGGCCCAGCGCGTCCTGAACGGAGACATGCCGTTGTTCGAGCTGTTGATGCGTCGCTACAACCGGCGCCTGTTCCTGGTTGCGCGCAGCATTCTGAAAGATGACGCATTGGCCGAGGATGTGGTTCAGGAATCTTATCTGATTGCGTTTGAGCACCTTGCGCAGTTCAAGGGTCCGGACGGTTTCGGCGCCTGGCTGGTACGGATCGGGTCGCGGCAGGCCATGCGCATGCTGCGCCGCCGGTCGCGGTTGGGCCTGGTCAGTAACGAACCCGGGCTCGCGGATGAAGCGCCGGCGCCGGCCCGGATGGAGCCGGAACAGATCCAGATCGACCGTGAAGCCTCACATCTGCTGGAACGGGAGTTGGATCGCCTGCCGCGTGATTTTCGCATCATCTTCGTTCTGCGCGAGCTCGAAGAGCTGAGCACGGCCGAAACGGCGGAATCGCTGGAGATCACCCCCGGAACGGTCAAGTCGCGGCTGCACCGCGCTCGCTCCCTGCTCCAATTGCGCCTGAGTCGGCCACTCGCTGCGATGAAGGCGGATGCGTTTCCCTTTGCCGGAACTCGTTGCGACCGCATCGTCGCCACCGTGTTCGAGAGGCTGTCTGCCAAGTCCTGAGTTTTCGAAGTTTTCTGGAGGTTAAACCCATGCGTTCGAGTACGTACTTTCGCCGCGTTCTGGTCGCGGTTGCGATTTTTTCTGCGGCGGTGTTTGCTGTCGCTTCGGCTCTGGCGGCCAGCGGCCCGAAGAAAAATTCGGCGCCAGAGGCCGTGTTCGGTCTGCGTGGCACCAGTGCCATTGGCGGATTGTTTCCCATTCTGGGCCAGATCGAGCGCGGCCAGGAAACCTTTCGCTTCGATACATTCGGTGATGAATCATTCTGGACCGATACCTTGCGTCTCAATGAAGCCGTGGCCGGTGAGGCCAACGGCGGGGTCGGCCCTGGCGTCAGCCCGGCGACCGCATTGGCGGTCGGTCTGAAGGTCGACAGTGAGGCCCTGCCTCAACCGCTCAAGGTGGCATTGGGCAAAGGGGAAGTCGATCTCGAGGATCCGGCGACGACCCTGGCCCTGCTGCAACTGAACGCCGTGGTCGGGCTGCAGGGCTCGGTCACCTCGGATGGTCGTCTTGAATCGCTGGGTGTTACCTGCGCGCTCTGCCACAGCACAGTGGATGATTCGTTCGCTCCGGGCATTGGCAAGCGGCTCGATGGTTGGGCCAACGCGGACCTCGATCCGGGTCTGATTCTTTCCCTGGCGCCGGACCTGTCCGCGCTCACCGACCTGCTGGGCGTCGATGATGCAACCGCCAGGACCGTGCTGCAAAGCTGGGGTCCCGGCAAGTTCGACGCCTCTTTGTTGCTCGACGGCAAGGCATTTCGTCCGGACGGTGGTTCGGCCGCGGTGCTGATCCCACCTGCTTTCGGCCTGGCCGGTGTGAATATGCACACCTGGACGGGTTGGGGCTCGGTCACGCATTGGAACGCATTCGTCGCGACCCTGGAGATGGGTGGGAAGGGCACGCTTTACGACCCGCGGCTCGACGATGCGGAGAGATTCCCCATCGCCGCAGCCAGCGGCGCCGGCGATACCCGGCCCGACGTGGATCTGGTCACGCCGAAGCTGGCCGATCTGCAACTGTACCAACTGTCGATACCGGCCCCGCGGCCCCCGGTGGGTTCGTTCGACCGCCGGGCCGCGGATCGCGGTGAACTGGTGTTCAACAACGAGGCCGATTGCGCACGCTGTCATGTGCCTCCGTTGTTCACCGAGCCCGGCTGGAACATGCATACGCCAGAGGAAATGGGTATCGATGCCTTTCAGGCCGAGCGCGGGCCGGAAGACCGCTACCGCACCGCGCCGTTGAAAGGATTGTGGACCCGTGGCAAACGTGGTTACTACCACGATGGCCGGTTCGCGACGCTGGACGATGTCGTGGCGCACTACGACCAGCAGTTCGTCCTCGACCTGACATCACAGCAGAAATCGGATTTGATCGAGTACCTGAAGTCGCTTTAATCGGAGCACTCCTCCACCCCATGTCCGGCGCCGCAATGGCGCCGGTTTTTTTTGTTCGGCCTGCAGCGGTATCCCCATCCAGGGCCGGGTCAGCAACATGAACGGCAACACCAACAGCATGATGTCCATTGCCACCGCGCGGAATCTGGCGAAGGCCGTATCGGCGTGCTTTTGAGTTCGACCTGAAAGCCGTGCTGGGCTCGCCTCCCGCGCGGATTGCGGCTTGGATGTCGTGCGCACGGTGTCGTGGCTGCCGTGAGACTGTCCTGCCCCGGGTTTCGTATACTGCGCTCTGCCATTCGCCACCCATCCGGGAATCAATCATGCACGTACGCGCTCGAACCGAAACAGTTTGGATGTCTGCTCTGTTGTTTGCGGCCCTGATGTTGCCGCCGCCGGCCGGCGCGGCCAGCGAGGACTTCGATTACTTCGAGGCCAACCGGACACTGATTCGAAACGGCGTGCAGGCGGTGCTGATGTGCAATGGGCTGTTCACGTCCGGGCGCTCGCTGGAGCAGGTGTTCGATCAGGAACTGGCGTACATGGAGCGCGTCGGCGGAACGGTGGGTACCGCGGCCGGCGGTGACTACACGATCGATTCCGAACGGCGCATGGTCGGTGTGGGGAGCGACGAGGCTCGCATCCGTGCCGTATTCCGGACCGGGGTCGGCTGCGTGGTCATGGCGCCGCATCAGACACCGGACGATATCGGGGGTCTTCCGGAATTGAAGATGTCGCCACCGGCAGGTGACCCGGCTGCGATCGACTGGCCGGATGGCGACCGGACCGGTCCGCCCGTACTCGATGGCATCGACGCCGCAGCCCTGAATGCGGCCTCGGATTGGGCTTTCAAACGGGAATCGGCCGAACAGGTGACCGTCAGTCTGATCGTGCTGCGCGGTGAGGACATCGTCCACGAGCGATACGCCGAAGGCTTTGATCGCAGCACCCGTACCCGCACCTGGTCCACGGCGAAAAGCATCGCGGTCACCTTGATTGGCATGCTGGTGGATCAGGGCCGGCTGCGGCTGGATGACTCACTCGACATCGACTGGCTGCCCGCCGTCGACCATCCGGCTTCCGATCCGAGACAGGCCATTACCCTGCGGCACGTGCTGAACATGTCCAGCGGCCTGTACCCGGTTGACAGCTTCGATTTGGAGTACGCGACGGGTTCCGGGCTGGCCTACTGGGCTGGTGCCAGTTCGGCGGCCGGTGCGCGCCGCCGCGGTCTCATCCGTGAGCCCGGCACATTCTGGGACTATGAGAACTACGACACCCTGGTGGCTGTTTACGCGATGAAACAGGCTCTGGGCGACGAGAAGACCTATCGTGAATTCCCGCGGCGCGCGCTGCTCGACCGAATCGGCATGCGCAACACACTGGTCAGCACCGACCGTTTCGGAGATTTCATTTTCAGCAGTCAGGTGTACACCAATGCGCGTGACCTGGCACGCTTCGGCCTGCTGTATCTGAAAAATGGCGTGTGGAACGGCGAGCGACTGATTTCCGAGGAATGGATCGAGTTCGTGCGCACACCGGCGCCGGCCACGCTGGATTCGGGGACCGAATACGGGGGCCAGTTCTGGCTCGTGCCGGATGGCAGGAGCGATGTGCCGGCCGATGCCTACACGACGGCCGGTAACCGTGGTCAGTTCGCCATCATCGTGCCATCCCGCGACGCCGTCATCGTTCGCCGCGGGCTGGATTACGGCAAACAGGGTTTCAATCCCTGGGATCTGACACGGGAGGTGCTCAAGGCCTTTCCGCCGCCCGCGGACTGAGCACGGCCGGAAAAAACCCCGGGGCGCCAAGGGCACCCCGGGGCGCAGGGCGGGAGTCGAAGCCGGTTCAATCTTCTATTTCTTCTTCGGCTTCGTCGGCCGCATCTTCAATGGCGTCGCCCGCCGCTTCAATGTCCTGTCCGACACCGCGAGTGGTGTTACAGGCTGTGACGTTGAGCATCATTGATAGCAGCAGGGCGATTAACGCAATGATTCTATTCATGACCAATGCTCCATGGGTTACGCGCCGTCAGACCGGAGGCCTGCCGCGCAAGGCGTGGGCCAGTGCGCTGATGACCAGCAGCACCAGGAACACGAAGAAAAGGATCTTGGCGATGCCCGCCGCAGCACCGGCGATACCGGTGAAACCAAAAAGTGCGGCCAGCAAGGCCAGTACGAAGAATGCAATTGCCCAACTCAACATGATCAGATCTCCTTGAGGTGAATAGACTCGGTAGCGGAGGGGTACGCCCCGCCGCAGCGGGGCGAGTCCCGTTCGTGCGTTACAGATCAGCTTTGCTGTGTCTCGGACACTTCAAGCCGATTGTTCACGTCGCGTGTGTCGCTGACATTGTCTGCAATCTGCGCGGCCAGTTCGGCCTCCTCTTCGGAGTCCACCGTGCCCGACAGCGTGACAACGCCGTTCGAGGAGTCGACATTGATGTCCAGACCGCTGGTGTGCTCGTTAATCAGCAGCCGGGACTTCACGGTGGCGGTCAGGGTGGCATTGGCCACGGCCTGTCGCCATTCCGATTTCTCCTGGTAGGAGTCGGAATCCGCTGCCGCTTCGGCCGCC
The DNA here is from genome assembly GCF_037892215.1 of Elongatibacter sediminis. Taxonomy (NCBI): domain Bacteria; kingdom Pseudomonadati; phylum Pseudomonadota; class Gammaproteobacteria; order Chromatiales; family Wenzhouxiangellaceae; genus Elongatibacter; species Elongatibacter sediminis. Next base: position 285,035 of record NZ_JAZHOG010000003.1, read on the forward strand.
TTGCGGTCTACCGAAAGCTCGTTCTCGACTTCCTGGATGCCCGCAACCGATTTGGCCACTTCGCCGGCCAGTTCCCGGTCGATTTCGGATTCAACCGCACCCTTCAGGTAGGCGGTACCGTGACGGACTTCGGTATCGATGTCGAAGGAGTTCAGGTGCTCATTGAATAGCAATGCCGATTCGAGCTTGCCGTCGAGCCAGGCATCCTCAGCTACCTGTGACATCTGCCGGGACTCCGATTTCATCTCCGACTTGCCGTCACCTGCCTTGTCGCCACCGGCAAATGCCGGGCTGATCACCAGCATCATGGCTGCCGCGGCGGCAATTGGTTTGCGCGAAGAAAGAATGGGAGTTCGTATCCGTTTATTCATGGTTCCTCCTGTTTTTGGGGACGCCAGAAGTGACGCAACAATCATGCCGAAACCCGCCAACCGCTTCGCAAGGCGCTTTGAGCGGCTATGGGGTCTGGCGTGGTGCGGCAATACGGAAAAACTGGGAGGCGAGTTTGTAGTATTTACACCGGGCAGCACCCGGAGCGCTCAGGGATGACGGCAGGCGATTGACTTGACCTGTGACTCATAGTGGAGTTTATTAGTAGTATCAAGGGGTGCGCGACAAGCCGATTCGCGCCCAGGAGTCTTCGTGTCCATTGGAAGTTCAACGCTTGGGGGAACCTCGAAAGCCCACCGCGCGCAGTTGGCGCGCAACGTTCAGTTGTTGTTGTTGTGGGTCGCCGAGAGTGACGGCGACGTCGAAGTTCCCGAACTCGATTTCGTCGCGGAGCAGTTTCCCGGGCCGGATGGCGAGAACGCGGACGACCTGTTGGCGATCATTCGCAGCGGTGAGCTCAGGCCACTGGAGTCGGCAATCCGGTTCCTGGCGGAGGAAAGCCGTGAACTGCGGGTCGCTTTCCTGGATCTGGCCATCACGATGGCGATGTCCGACCACAGGGTCGCCGTGACGGAGAACTACATTCTGCGATTTTTCGCGGATGCACTACACTTGGGGGAGGATATACTGGAACGCCGGTTCAAGATTATCAGCGGAGTCGACCTCTGCGAGCCGGGCGATCCGGCCGATCCGGAGTGGTGGGAGGAAAACCCCGAACTCGGGTCGCAAACGGAGTCCAACGGCTCCGACGGAATGAGTCTCAACGAAGCGCGGGCAATGCTCGGCGTGGAACGGGACGCTTCGATGTCCGAAATAGAAAGTGCCTACCGCAAGCTCTCGGGTATGCTGTTGGCCAAACGTGTTGAAGCCAGCGGCCCGGATGCCGTGACGACCGCCAGGAAGCGATCGCGAAAACTCAGGGAAGCCTATGATTTACTGAAGGGGTAACCCTATGAAAGACTTATACACCGCATTGAGTGTCGAACCGGATGCCGAGTCCGACCGGATTGCCGCCGCCGCCGCAAGCCAGCCGGAAATGCAGGATTTCACTGCGATTCTGCTGGATCCGGACAAGCGTGCCGGTTATGACCGGGTGCGCACGACGCTGAACGAGATTGCGGAGCTCCGGTTCCGGTTGGGTCTGCCCAACAACAATGAATGGTTCCGCAAAAATTTCCCCAACCACTCGCGCTGGCTGCAATTGCAGGCACATGACCGGCGCGTGGCGGAGCAGAACGCGCAGCGCGAGGCGGAAGCCGAAGCCGCGCGGCAGGCTGTTCACTCGGCCCGTGCCGGATGGCGGATGGCGCCGGAACTGCTCGCGATTTCGAGTCTTCTGCTGATTGCCGGTCTGGTGGCCGGCTATCTGTACCTGTACTGATCCGCGCCGCAGGGTGTCATGGTGCTTCGGGTCAGCCCAGCGCCGCGTCCAGAAACATCATCAGGGCAAAACCGCCGAGCAGTGAGAAAGTCGCCAGGTTTTCGGAGCCGCGTGCATGGGTTTCGGGAATGATTTCGTCACTGATGATGAATAGCATGGCGCCGGCCGCGAATCCCAGTGTGCCCGCCATCAGTGGCGCCGCCAGGCTGACCGCTGCGGCTCCAAAAATCCCGCCCAGCGGCTCGGCGAGCCCGGTGAGCAGTGACAATGCAAAGGCGGTCAGCCGGCCGTAACCCACCGACATCAGGGCCACGGCAACCGCCAGCCCTTCTGGAATGTTCTGCAGGCCGATACCCGTCGCCAACGGCATTCCGTTGGCGATGTCGCCATCCGCGAAGCCGACGCCTACGGCCATGCCTTCGGGAAAGTTATGCAGGGTAATCGCGATCACGAACAGCCAAATGCGTGAGAACGCCGCGGCCTCGGGTCCCTCCCGGCCGCTGACGAAGTGTTCGTGGGGCACGTGACGGTGGATCACGAATAGCGCGCCCGAGCCAAACAGCAGGCCGGCGATGACAACCGCCACGCCAGCGGGTTCGGAGTCCGTTTGCGCGGTGCCGAATTCGATGCCCGGCAGTATCAGCGAAAAAAACGTCGCAGCCAGCATAACGCCGGCGGCAAAACTGAGCATGCCGTCCTCCAGCCTGGCGGACAGCCGGCGGATAAAGAAGACTCCCAGCGCGCCGACTCCGGTAAACAGACCCGCACCCAGACTGGCGATGAAGCCGAGCCGGATGATCTCGGCGGAAGTCATTCGGGTGTGATCCCGCCGCGACTGACGATCATTCGAAACCCAGCCCGGCCGGAAAATGCAGGCTGAGCACCAGGAATAACGCCGCCAGCGCGAATATCTTCAGGAGCAAGGGCGTGATGAAACGCACCCAGGCGCCGTAGGGAATGCGGCCGAGGGCCAATGCGCCCATGACCAGCGCGCTGGTCGGAATGACCATGTTGGTGAAGCCATCCCCGAACTGGTAGGCAAGCACCGCAGATTGCTGCGGCACGTCGGTCAGAGTGGCTAAGGGAGACATGATGGGCATGGTCACGAATGCCTGCCCGCTGCCGGACGGGATGAAGAAATTACACACGGTTTGCACCACGAGCATGCCGATGACCGAAGCCTCCGCGCCGAGCAGGGTCAGCGGCCCGGCAATGGCATTGATGACGGTGTCGATGATCTGACCGTCCGACAGCACGACCTCGATGGAGCGGGCGACGCCGATCAGCAGTGCGGCGCCGGTCATTTCAGCACAGCCCTCGATGAAGGTCCGGCTGGCTTCGACGGCTCCGATGCGGGCGATCAGCACGGTGATCAGGCCAACGCCCAGAAACACCGCGTTCAATTCATTGATGTACCAGCCGTAACGGCTGACACCCCATACGAACAGGGTAATGGCGCCGACGAACACCGCGATGATGGCAATGCGCCGCGGGTCGAAAGCGAGGTCTTTCGGTAACTCGAACCCCTCGCTGTAATCGATATGCGCCACCAGACTGGCCTCGGGATCATCCTGTACGCGCCGGGCGTAACGGTGAATGTGGTGGAAGGCCACGGCCAGGAATGCCGCCATCATGACGGCGCGCACGGCCCAGCCGGAGGTCAGCGGCACGCCGGCGATGTTCTGCGCGATGATCACACCGAAGGGATTGATGCCGGCTGTCGCCCAGCCGATGCCGTAAGGCACCCAGACCAGGGCCATGGCGACGATGGCATCCATCCGCATGGCCAGGCACATGGTGACGATGATCGGCACCAGCGGCACGTACTCCTCACCCATCCCGATGGTGTAGGCGCCCAGGCTGAACAGCACCAGGCAGCCGGCGATCAGGATCCACGGGCTGCCTCCCAGATGCGTGACGGCTTTGTGCAGGGCGGCGTCGATGGCGCCGCTGCGGCGCAGCAGTGCGATCACGCCACCGGCGATGAACACCAGGAAAATGATGTCGTGCGCGGCGCTGAGGCCCTTGGGGATCGCCTGCAGGAAATACCACGGCGCGATGGTCACCTGTTTGGATTCCGCAGCCGGGGCGTAGGTGTCGGCTACGACCATCTCCCGGTTCGGGTTGTCCGGATACGGCTGACGTTCGAAACTGCCCTGCGGCACCAGGTACACCAGCACCTGGGCCAGAACGACGATGGAAAAGATCAGGACCAGCGAGTCGATGGACCAGCGGCGCTTGGGCATGGGCTAGCTCCGGTTTTTCTGTTCGCGCCAGTTTACAGCGTCGTTGACCCGGATGCGGGCGGCGTGGATGCGGGTTTCCGCTTCACACGCATCGCCCGGCTGAGGTCCGGGCAGGCCCGGCGCTCGCGGGTTCAGCCGGCCGTGCAGGCCGCGGAAGCGGTCTCGCGAAAGCAGACTTCCAGAGCATCACCAACCGTGATAGTGGTGCCGTCGGCGGCTTCCAACACGGCATTCTCGCCGAAGGCCGGAGCGCGGGGCTTGCCGCGCACAGGATTGATCTCCGCCAGGGTCTTGAATGGCTGCATGTCGGCGTCGCGCTCGGCGGTGCCCTGATCAATGGTCGGAATCACACAGCGTTCGCACGGAAAGCGGAAGGAGAAGCGAAATGACGGATGGGACAGGGCGGCCACCTCGTGCTCGACGAAGGCGCCAATGCCGCTGATGACGATGTTGGGTCGGAACCGGTCCATTGGCACGGGCTGGAGTGCTCGTTCGCAGAGTTCACGATTGAGTGCGTCCAAGGATGCTTGGTTGGTCACCAGAAACGGGGCTGAATCGGCGAATACGGTCGTTGTCTGGCTGCCCAGCAGGTTGGATTTCGCAAGTCTGCGGGCGTAATCCGGCGCCATGCTGACGAGGTGCAGCCTGCTCCTGCTTTGCAGTGCATCGGTCAGCCAGTCCGACACCGTGGAGCCGCAACTGAACACCGTGCACTCGTCCTGCCATACCCGGGTCTGCAGCGGTTGGCCTTCCGGCCGGTCGGGGACGTGGATTGAATCCTGACCGTCCATGCCGAGCGTGAGACGATTGCCGTTGAGCGTGGGTGTGATCAGCGCCAGGCGATGCATTTCCCGCTGTGTGACGAAGCGTCCGTCCTCCCGTATCACCATCCAGCGGCGGTCGAGTTCCAGGCCGCGTGAATCCAATTCCGCCCGCCCCAGCGAAATTCCTTTCATCGACTTGACGGGATAAATGTTCAGCGCCGTGATCGTGGCCTGGGGCATGAGGATTTCGTCTGCTCGATCGCCGCGGGAATGCGGCATGTTAGGCACGAGCCCCATCCCCGCGCAAGCCCACAATCCATGGGGTCAGAGTAAAGGGACAGAGTAAATGTTACGAACAATAACGTGGGTCAGCGCAAAAGCGTAACGTGGAGAGACCAGGGTGCAGTGCAGTTTCAAAGACGCGGCGTTATGGCCAGGGGGGAGCTCGGGGTTCTTCCAGGGGCGGTTGAAACTCCCCTTTGGCGGTAGCGTGGAAGTACCGTGGCTTGCCGCCGCCTTTACTCTGGCCCTTTACTCTGTCCCTTTACTCTGACCCCATAATTGAGGGTTTGTATGGCTTCGAGGATGGGTTCGGTGACGTCTATTTGATTCGAAGGGTGGGAGACCGTGTTGCAGGTTGCGATGGTTGCGGCCGGGGCCAGCGCCTGTTCGGCGCCTTCGGCGAAAATGGCGTGTACACCGACACAGACCGGCGGTGCGGTACCCAACTGGTTCAGGTGGTGGATTGTCGCGGCCATTGTCTGGCCGGTGGAGATGATGTCGTCGACGAGCACAGGGGTTGCGTCCGAATAACGCTCGATATCCGGAATCGAGATTTCCACGGTACGGTCGCCCCGCCGCTGTTTCGAAAGCACCACGAATGGAGCACCCGCGCGTCCGGCCACATCATCGACCCACTGGCGGCTTTCGCTGTCGGGTCCGATGAGCACCGGCGAGGCCACGTGATCGCGAATCCAGTGGGCGACGCCGGGTGCCGCGTGCGCCACCCGGGCGGGGATGGAATAAATCTGCCCCATTTCGTGAAACCGGTGCAGGTGGGGGTCTACCGTAACCAGCCAGTCGAAGGTGCGCGACAGCAGGGCGGCATAGTAACGGGAGGTAATGCCTTCACCCGCGTGAAAGCGCTTGTCCTGACGCATGTACGCCAGGTACGGCGCAACCAGACCGATGTTGGCGGCACCGAGGTCCCTCAGAGTATCGGCTGCAAACAGGAGGGGTAACGTCTTGGGGTCCGGCCGGTCCAGGGAGCAGGCGAGGATGGTGGGTCTTTGCGCGCACTCGACGTTGAAACGAATATAGGTTTCGCCATCCGGGAAGCGGCGTACATCGACGTCACCGATTTCTCCGTCCAGTCCGGCCGCCACGGAATGGAACAGGTCTTCTTCGATACCCAGATTGAATAGCAGTGGCCGATTCATGGTTGTGTAATCTCGATGGGGTTTCGATGTGACTTCATGTAGTGGAGTGAATAATCGAGTTCTCCGGGGCTTTCGGCATGCACGACCATCAGCAGGTCGCCCGCATTGACTCGATTCCCCAGGCGTACATTCATTTCCAGGCCGGCGGCCTTGTCGTTGGGTGCGCCGGCGAGTTTCGCCACGCGCGCCAGAACTCTGTTGTCAATGCCCGACACCGTGCCTTCGTGCTCGGCGAACACATCGTAGCGATAGTTTGCACGTGGTGGCTCGCTGAGGCCGCCCTGCGCCTCGCAAATGGCCTGGAACCGGCTCCAGGCCGAACCGTCGTCGAGTGTGCGCTCCGCAGCTTCGAAGCCGAGCCCCGGATCAGCCACACCGGCGGTTTCGAGCAGCAGTCCGGCCAATTCCAACGATCGTTGCCGCAAGTCGGCGGGTGCACCTGCCTGATTCTGCAGGACGGCGAGTACATCGCGGGCTTCGAGTGCGGGTCCAATGCCGCGACCGACGGGTTGCGAGCCGTCGGACACGGCGATGCATATTTCCAGCCCCAGTTGATGTCCGACCGCTTTCAATTGTGCCGCCAGGGCATCGGCCGCTGCCGGGTCCCGGACCTTGGCTGTGGGGCCGACTGGAATATCGATGACCACGTGAGTCGATCCGGCCGCGATTTTCTTCGACAGTACCGAAGCGATGAGTTGGCCTTCACTGTCAATGTTGAGCGCACGTTCCACGCGAATCAGAATGTCGTCGGCCGGACTCAGGCTGACGGATCCGCCCCAGGCGATACAGCCACCCTCCCTCTCGACCACACGGCGCATCGTGGCCAGGTCCAGGTCCACTGGCGCCAGGGTCTCCATCGTGTCAGCCGTGCCCGATGGCGAAGTAATCGCACGTGAGGAGGTTTTCGGCATGGTCAGACCCCGGGCGACCGCGATGGCCACAACAACGGGTGTGGTGCGATTCCCCGGCAGGCCGCCAATACAGTGCTTGTCGACGATCGGCGTGCCTGGCCAGTGCAGCCGTTCGCCGGCATCGACCATGGCCTCGGTGAGCAGCGAAATTTCATCGCCACTCAAGCGGCCGTTCGCGCACGCAGTGATGAATGCCGACAGATGCACGTCCATGTACCGGCCGTCGACGATGTCCCGCATGATGGCCTGGAATGCCTGCGCCGACAGGGGATTTCCGTAGATCTTGGACCGCAGATACGACAATGACTTCACTGGGCGGGGGTAGGAAAGGACCAGTTCGTCGCCTTCGTGACTGTCGAGCAGGTGCCGTGCCGCATCCGACAGGCCGGCATGGCCGGGTTGCAACAGATCCTCGCCGACAATGACCAGGGTGGCGATGATGGAACGGTGTTTCGATGCGACGTTGACCCGTGACAAGGCCTCGAAGCCCTCGGATCGAGCCACCGCGGAATCGCGGCGCAGGAAAATCACGGGTTCCTGGCGCGTGTCGATGTCGAAATGACGCGCCACGAGAACGGTGGACTGAGAATGTTCGTTAGTTGGCATGGGCAATCCTACTCCACGGACATCTTCGGTTCGTCGAGTCCGGATTCAAGGGATATGGCATGCCTGGTGCGACGATGGCGGCAAATCCTGATCTGCGTCAACTGAGTGTACATGGCGGCTGTACCCGCCATCGCCTTCGTCACAGAATCCGATTGAGGAGGATTCATGCATGAATTGGTCCTCGTCGATGTGAGCCCCACCTGGCCGGCAGGATCGTGCCCACGCGTCTAACACTAGAGCCGTGCCCCGAACCGTATGAACCCTGAATTTTCAACAACTGCACTGGCTTCCATGCATCGCCTGATCGTGCCCGCCCTGGCCGTTCTGTTGACATGTGTGGCTCCATGCCGCGCGGAAACCCTTGAGGATGCCTGGACCATGGCTTTGGATACCGACCCCGGACTGCAGGCGGTACGCCTGCAGACGGGTGCGGCCGAATCGAATCTGGCGGCTGCCCGGAGCAACCGGCTGCCGGTCGTGGAAGTTGAAGGAGCCTTCACCCAGCTGGACCAGTCACCGGGTATCGACTCCGACTTCATCTCCCTGCCTTTCGCTTTCTCGACTCCGGACATTTTCAGCAGTGACAACTTCGTCACGGCCGCCGCCCGCATCAGCGTGCCACTTTACACCAGCGGCGCAATTAGCCATGGCGTGGACGCGGCGGCCGATCAGGTCGATGCGCGCATGGCAGGCGAGTCCGCATTCATCCAGGATCTCAAGCTGGCGGTCGCCGAATCGTTTGTCGCGGTATTGCGTGCGCAGAGTGCGGGATCAGTGGCCGCAGCGTACGTGACCAGCCTCGAAGCCCATCTGGTGGATGTGGAAAACCTGTACCGCAAGGATCTGGTGCCCCGGAACGATGTGTTGGCCGTCACCGTGTCACTGGCGGATGCCCGTCAGGCTGCCTTGCGCGCGAACAATGCGCTGGACATCGCCCGCGCCGCCTACAATCGCCGTTTGTCGCGCAACCTGGACAGCGCTGTTTCACTGGAGGAGGTCATGCCGATGGTGGCGGAGCCGGCCCGGTCGGATGACCTGGAGGCGCTGACCGCAACCGCGATGGCCTCACGAACGGAACCCGAAATTCTTTCGCGCGGTGCGCAGGCGCTGCAGAAGCAGGCCCAGGTGGTGCGGGCGCGGTTACGGCCCCAGATCGCGGCGACAGCGGGCTATGCTTACCAGGAAAGCGATCTGCTGCGGGACGAGACATTCGCATTTGCCGGCGTCGGACTTCGCTGGTCCCCGTTTGACGGGGGTCGGACACGCAACCAGTCCACGGCGCTTGCGCAAACGGCCGACGCGTTGATTGAACAGCGGGACGAAGCCGTGGCGTTGATTCGGCTGCAGGTGCGCAGCGCCTGGCTGGATATGGCTGAAAGCCGCGAACGCCTGACCGTGACCCAAACTGCAACTGAGCAGGCGCAGGAGAACCTGCGCATCGCACGCAGCCGTTACCAGAACGGACTCGGTACCAACACTGAAGTTCTGGATGCACAGGCCCTGCAGGTGCTCAGTGACTCCAACCACAATAATGCGCGCTACGATGCCGCTCTGGCCCGGCTGCGCCTGGCGCGGGCGGTCGGCGTGCTCTAGGGAAACGGAAGGAATGATGATGAGGCGTGTCGTCGTATTGCTGATTCTGGCGGTGGGTATCGTGGGCGCGTGGTGGGCGTACGACCGGTTCGTCGGAGTCGACGCCCTGCCCGAGGGCCTGATCCAGGCCAACGGCCGCCTGGAAGGTGATCCGGTGCTGGTCTCGAGCAAGTACCCGGGCCGGATCGCAGCGATCGAGGTGGAAGAAGGTGACGCCGTGCGCGCGGGCGACTCGCTGGTGCTGTTGGAGAGTGACGAGGTCGAGGCCCGGGTGCGCCAGGCCGAAGCCGCTACCAAGGCGGCTGAACATGAGGTGGCGGCATTCCGCAGTCAGTGCGAACAGGCCGGACGTGACGCCGATCGCTTCCGGGAGCTCTACGCCGAAGGCACGGCGACCAAGCGTGAAGCGGAGCAGGCGGAACTCGCCGAGCAGGTTTCGATGCAGAAGCAAACCGCGGCGGAAGCGAACAGGCAGAGGGCGGAGGCGGCATACGACGAAGTTTGCGCCGCGCTGGAGGACCTGACGCTGACCGCTCCGAGCGACGGGGTGGTAACCAACCGGCTGTATGAGCCGGGCGCCGTCATCGCAGCCGGTGCTCCGGTGCTTACCCTGGTGGACCTGGACGCGCTGTATCTTCAGGTCTACGTGCCGGAACGGCAAATCGGCAAGCTGCGCCGGGGCCTGGCCGCCCGAATTCACACCGATGCATTTCCGGACCGGCCGTTCAACGCGACGGTGAGCCATATCGCATCACGCGCGGAGTTCACGCCCAAGGAAGTTCAAACGCCGGATGAGCGGGTCAAGCTGGTGTACGCGGTGAAGCTCAAACTGCAGGACAACCCCGACCATGTTCTGACTCCCGGTGTGCCGGCCGACGCGGTCATCCGGTGGGACGATTCCGTCCCGTGGTCCGCGCCGGTCTGGTAGCAGCATTCCGTGGCCAAGCCCAACGAGCCGGTCATCGTCCGCAACCTGAGCAAGGCCTACGGGCGCGTACCGGCACTCAGGGACATCGATCTGACGGTCCGGGCGGGTGAAATTTTCGGGCTGATCGGCCCGGATGGCGCGGGCAAGAGCAGCGTCATGAAAGCCGTGGCTGGCGTGCTCACCTTCGACCGGGGACACATCGAGGTATTCGGAGAGCCGCTCGACTCGGAAGCCGCTGCAGAGCGAATCAAGCAGCGCATCGGCTTCATGCCCCAGGGCCTGGGCCTGAATCTCTACGCCGATCTTTCGGTCGAGGAGAACATCGATTTCTTTGCGCGGCTCCGGTTGGTGCCCGAGGCGGACCTCGCCGAACGCAAAAGTCGGCTACTGGCCATGACCCGGCTGGAACGATTCCGTGACCGGCCGATGAAGAAGCTTTCTGGCGGCATGAAGCAGAAGTTGGGGCTCGTGTGCACACTCATCCACGCACCGGACCTGGTGATACTCGACGAGCCGACCACCGGGGTCGATCCGGTTTCGCGCCGGGATTTCTGGGCCATTCTTGCCGAATTGCTGCGCGAGCAGGGCATCACCGCGCTGGTATCGACCGCATACATGGATGAAGCCGTTCGCTTTCAACGGGCGTCGCTGATGTTCGACGGCCGGGTGTTGATGGAGGCCGAGCCTGGCGAACTGGCCGAAATGGCGCAGGGCATGATCGTTGTCATCGAGACGCCACCGGACTGCCAGGCCGAGGCACTCAGACGTCTGCGCGCGAAGTTTCCGCAAGTCGAAGCCGTCGGTCCCGCGGTGCGTGTCTGGGTGGATCAGCGCGATGGCGGGGATCCCGAGAGTCAGGTGCGCCGGACGCTCGCCGGTCTGGAAAATGCGCAACTGCGCGTGGTCGAGCCGGAACTGGAGGACGTGTTCGTGGCCAGGCTGCGCGAGGCGGGCCGGTCCGCAGGTCGGCTGCCGCCGCTTACCGGGGACGTGAACCGGGGAGCCGAGGTGGCCATCGAGGCACAGTCCCTGACCAAGGCCTTCGGTGATTTTCGCGCGGTTGATGAAATCAGTTTCACGGTGCCCCGGGGCGAGATATTCGGCCTGCTCGGTGCCAATGGAGCGGGTAAGACCACGGCGATCAAGATGCTCACAGGCATCCTCAAACCAACCGCGGGCGAGGGACGGGTAGCCGGTGCCGACATGCATCGGGCCAGCCGGCTGATCAAGGAGCGAGTTGGCTACATGTCACAGGCGTTTTCGCTCTACCTGGACCTTACCGTGGCCGAGAACATATTGCTGTTCGCCGGTATTTACGGTTTGAGCCCGTCAGCCCGGCGCGAACGCATGGCCTGGATCATCGATGTCGCGGGCCTGGAGGGGCACGAGGATGATCGTGTGGGCGGTCTGCCCATGGGTGTGCGGCAACGGCTGGCGCTTGGGTGTGCGCTGGTGCATCGGCCGCAGATTCTGTTTCTGGATGAACCGACCTCCGGCGTGGATCCGCTGGGGCGACGGCGCTTCTGGGAGATCCTGTTCCATTTGGCGCGGGAGCAGCAGGTGACGGTACTGGTCACGACCCACTACATGAGCGAAGCCGAGCACTGCGATCATCTTGCGCTCATGTACGCGGGACGGATTGTCGCGGATGATTCACCGCAGAACCTGAAACGGGAAGTGAGCCGGGAGGCCGGCGAGTTGCTCGAATTGCGAAGCGGTGATCCGCTCGCGGCGCTGGGAATCCTCGCGGAGGGTGGCTTCGATGGTGCCGCTCTGTACGGCAGGCGCATCCACCTGCTGGCGAAGGATGGCGCGCAAGCGCAAGAGCGGATCCGGAAGCTGCTGGAGCGGGGTGGCGTTACCGTAACGAGCATCCGGCCGGTGCCACTGACCATGGAAGACGTATTTGTCTACCGCGTGCTGGAACTCGAGCGCGCCGCGGCGCAGAAAGCGGCATGAACGGGCGTCGTGTAGCCGCCGTCGTTTCCAAGGAATGGCGGGAAATCGTACGCGACCGCCTGTTCCTGGCGCTGGCCTTCGTTGTGCCGTCCATGCTGATGTTGCTGTTTGGCTATGGATTGTCGCTGGACGTCGAGAACATCCCCTTCGCCATCGTCGATTACGATAACAGCGCCACGAGCCGGGACTATGCCTATCGTTTCATCGACTCGCGGTACTTCGATTTCCAGGGTTACACCCGTGACGAGTCGGCGCTCGCCCGGAAACTGTCGACCAATGAATTGCGCGCGTACATCGTCATCCCGGAGCATTTCGAACGCCGTTTGCTGAACGGTTCGCCGGTGGCGGTTCAAACCATGCTGGACGGAACGTTTCCATCCCGTGCGGAGACCACCAAGGGCTACGTCATCGCGATCAATTCAGCGTACTCGATGGAGTTGCTTGCCCGCTTCGCGGCGGCGCGGCGGGGTATCAGCGAACAGCAGGCAGCCGCGGCGCTGACCCCGGTACGGCTCGATGTGCGTTACCTGTTCAACCAGAGCCTGTCGAGCATCTGGTCGATCGCACCCAAGCTGATCATGGTCATCCTGATGGTGTCACCACCCTTTCTGACGGCACTGGGCGTGGTGCGCGAGAAAGAACGTGGCTCCATCTACAACATCTACGCCTCCACCGTCACGCGGACTGAATTCCTCGTTGGCAAGATCCTGCCGTATGTCGGGATTTCCCTGGTGAACGCGGGGATTCTCTGGGCGCTTGCCACCTGGCATTTTGGCGCGCCCTTCAAGGGTGACTTCGTATTTTTTCTGCTGGCTTCCTTGATCTACGTGGTCTGCACCACCGGAATAGGACTCATCGTTTCGGTCGTCGTAAAAACGCAGGTCGCGGCCATGGTGGTGACCGCGATCGTCACAGTGGTGCCGGCTGCACTGTATTCCGGTGTTCTGATTCCGATTCCCTCTCTGTCCGGACAGGCGCAGGTCATCGCTCATCTTCTGCCGGCGATGTACTACGCCAACATTGTGACGGGAACCTTTCTCAAGGGCGCGGGGTTGGAAACGCTGTGGCGCGACGTCGCGGTGCTGTCGGCCTACGGTGCGCTGCTGTTGGCAGTGGGTTTTTTGATGTTCAGTAAAAGGCCGCGTTCGTGAACGGTCTGCGGCGCTGGATGACTCGCCTGCGTGTGATGACGCAGAAGGAACTGTTACAACTCCTCCGGGACACTGTGCTGATCTTCTTCACCGTGTACGCATTCACGGTCGATGTGTTTCTGGCGGGGTCCGGCGTGAGCCTGTCGCTGAATCGCGCGGCCCTGGTTGTATACGATGGCGACCACAGCCAGGCGTCACGGGAGTTCGCCAGCCGTTTTCATGAACCCTATTTCAACCGCGTCGGTACGCTCGACAAGCCAGCGGACACGATCGATTACCTGGAGCGCGGTGAGGCGATGGTCGCGCTGGACATTCCCGAAGGATTCGAGGCATCGCTGTATCGAGGGCAGCCGACGAGCGTGCAGATGCAGATCGACACCACCAACACCGTCCTGGGCTTGTTGGCCAGCAGTTACGGTCAGCAGATCGCGGGGCAATTCAGCCTCGATGTGGCAAAAACACAGCAGGGCCTGGCACCCGATGGCGATGTGGCCGGCCCGTTTGTTTTGGACGAGCATCGGGTCTGGTTTAATCCCAACCAGAAGGACTCCTGGTTCATGTCGGTATCGGAGTTGCTGACCGTCATCACCCTGTTTGCGATGATGCTGCCGGCCGCGGCGATGGTGCGTGAAAAGGAACGGGGCACTATCGAGCAGTTACTGGTGTCGCCCCTGAGTGCGTTTCAGGTCATGTTTCCCAAGATTCTGGCGATGACCCTGGTCATTCTCATTCTCACCGCACTGAGTCTCGGGCTTGTCCTGAAAGGCATCTTCAACGTCCCGTTCAAGGGCAGCCTGGTCACGTTTTTCGCCGTGACGACACTCTATGTGTTTACCACCTCCGGTCTTGGCCTTCTGGTCGCGACCGTCGCGCGCAACATGGCCCAGGCCGGCATGCTCATCATTCTCATCATCGCGCCAATGCTGTTTCTTTCGGGGGCCTGGACGCCACCCGAGGCCATGCCGGACTTCATGCGGCACCTGATGGCGATTTCTCCATTGCATTACTTCATCGACGCCAGCTACGGCATTCTGCTGAAAGGTTCCGGCCTTTTGACTATTGCTCCTCAGCTTGCCGGCATGGCCGTGCTGGGAACTCTCATCTTCATGTTCGGGCTTTGGGGCTTCGGGCGTCAATTCGGCTAGGAGGTGTGCTCGTGAGCGTCGGTTGGCTGGATTTCGGCATGGCGGGTGATCGCCCATGACGAGGCTCTTGCGTCCGCTCAGCCTCAACCACCTGGTGGACCGGATACTGGACATGACACGTACCTCGATCAACGTGACCGGAGACCTGACCGCGTGCGTCGTACTGTCGCGGTGGTTGCACCTGACCGACGCCGACGTGCCGGATTGAAACCGCCTGCCCGCAGGCGTGTAACGGGATTGCCCCGCAAGCTTCACAAGGCCGTAAAACAAGCCCCGCACAATGCACCTCGCTGGTAAAGCTGCGGGCAAGTTCGCCCGGTCGATGAGGAGGAATGCAGCATGTTGGGCAAATTCGTGTTCAGGACCATGCAGGCCACAGCCTATGGTCTGATCGTAGCCGGTTTCACGGTTAACCTGCTGAGCCTGGGTGGCGTCCAGATCGGCTGAAAATATCCAGGGTCGGGGCCCGTGAACGGGCCCCGATTTCACGTGTTGATGCCATCAGAACCCCAAGTTCCGGGTCAGATGGACAGCCCCATGCAGGCTTTGATTTCGAGGTATTCACTGAGACCGGCGTCACCCAGTTCCCGGCCATAACCGGACATTTTGTATCCGCCGAAAGGTGCGGTGATGTCGAAGGGCGCCTGATTGATTCGGACCTGACCGGCCTGCAGGCGCTTGGCGATCCGCCCGGCCCGGGCATCATCCGCCGTGGAAATGTAGGCGGCCAGCCCATAGGGCGAGTCATTGGCGATCTGAATGGCCTCTTCGTCGTTCTCATAGGGGATGATGCACAACACCGGGCCGAAAATTTCCTGGCGGGCAATTTCCATCGAGTTCGCTACGTCGGCGAAGACAGTTGGTTTTGCGTAGTAGCCTGTCGTCAATGTATCGGGCCGGCCGGGCCCTCCGGTGAGCAGACGCGCGCCTTCGCGCAGGCCGGTCTCGATCAGATCATTGACCCGGCGAAATTGTGCCTCGTTCACCAGTGGGCCGAGGTCAGTATCCGAATCGCAAGGATCACCGACCTGGAGTGATTCGGCGGCCGCCACTGCCAGTTCCAGTGCCTTGTCGTACTGGCTGCGGTGCACCAGCATGCGTGAAGGAGCGTCGCAGGCCTGGCCGCTGTTGCTGAAGCACTTGTTGACGCCCGCCGGGACGACTGCCTCGAGATCGGCATCATCACAAATGATATTGGCGGACTTGCCGCCCAGTTCCAGAGTGACCCGTTTCAGGCTCTCTGCGGCCCGCGTCGCCACGCTGATTCCGGCGCGGGTGGACCCCGTCAGGGAAACTTTTCGCACCGAAGGATGAGCCGCGAGTGCATCGCCAGCCACGCTCCCTTCGCCATGAATCATGTTGAAAACACCCGCCGGCAGGCCGGCCTGGTGAACGATTTCGGCGAAGATCGTCGCGGACAACGGCGTTTCTTCGCTGGGTTTCCACACAACCGTGCAACCGGCAGCGAGAGCCGGCGCCAACTTCAGCATGGACTGGGTCAGGGGAAAATTCCACGGCGTAATCAGCGCGCATACCCCGACTGGCTCAAGCAGATTGACCGAGGTCTGGTTGCGGGTCACGAAAGAGAATTCCTGGGCAATTTCCACGAAATTGTCGATGACCATGGCGGGTGGCTCGACCTGGTATCCGCGACATATGTTGGCCGGCATGCCCATCTCGTCGGTGATGGTGCGCGCCAGTTCGTCCGCGTGTTCGGCCAGTCCTTTCGACATGGCGCCAAGCGCCGCGCAGCGCTCGGACAGCGGTGTGGCAGCCCATGTTTCAGCAGCCGATTTCGCCGCTGAAACGGCTTTGTCCACGTCCGCGGCGCCGGCTGCGAACACAGTTCCCGCTTCCGACTCCGTGGCGGGATTGATGACCTGCAGCTTCTGCTCGCTTTCCGGGCTGACCCACTGGCCATTGATATAGAACTTGTCAGACTTCATTGATCGAACTCCTTGTGTTGAACCGGTTGTGCTGGCGTCAGTCCGCCGTGACAGCCGGCTTTGGTTGTGTCGCGACCGCGCCCGTTGCGATTTCGTTGCGGATTAGCCGGGCACGGTCTGTTTCCAGAATGGCGTTGCGGCGTTGTTGGGCCGCGAGCCACAATAAAAGGCCTAATACGAACCAGATGGAGAGTGCGAACCATTCCGCAGGAATCTGGCCGGACGTGCGGGAAGTCCAGGTTACGATGAGCGAGAACACGACCGTGCAGCCTGCATAGCACAACCCGAACAGGGGAACCCACGGGTAGCCGGGTACCCGGTAGGCGGCAGTTGCCGAAGGCAGTTTCCGGCGCACCCTGAACAATGAGGCACAGGTCAGAACGAACAGAACCGAGACCACGATTACGCCTGAATTCACGATGGCGCCGATCATCGGGATGCCGCCCGAGGCGCCGAGAAGGCCGAACGCACCGACGAACAGAACGGCACGGTGGGGACACCCATTACGCTCATGAACGCGGCTGAAAGTCGCCGAAACGAGGTGGGCGCGGCTCAGGGCGTACAGAACGCGCGAGGCCGCGAAATGTGCGGCATTCCAGGTCGAAACGATGCCGAGCAGTCCGGCACCCAGAACAAGCTTGACCGCCCAGTCGGAGTTCAAAACCCGGCCGATGGCGAACGCCGTTGCAAAATCGGCACTCGCCAGTGTTTCGCGGGATTCCGACATGCCAACCGCGAAAATGATCAGAACGTAAAAAATGCTGCTGCCGACAAGCATCGCGGTGACGAGGCGGGACAGCGTCCGTGGTCGCGGGCTGCTCTTGAGTTCGCTCAGCGCCTGTGGGAGTGCGTTGATGCCGGAATACCAGACCGGAGTTGTGATGAAAATCGCGAGCATGCCGTACAAGGGCCAGTTGTCGACCGACGAATCGAACAGTGGATCCAGATTGGCCGGTTGGCCCAGACTCAGCCCGCAGACAATGATGATCAGCGTGGTCAGTACCAGAATCCAGGTGACGAAGTCCTGGGCTCGCGCCATCACCCGGCTGCCGCGATAATTGACGGCGGTGATGAAGGTGGCGCCCGCCAGCATGATGGCCGCCATGCCCCATGTCACTTCGAATCCGAGGACCTGGTAGAGCGGCGGGCCTGAAATGGGTGGGATCAGTACGGTGACCAGCCATGCGGCTGCCACGGTTTCGAAAGCCGTGAGACTGACGAAAAGAAAGAGCAGAACCCAGCCGGCAATGAACGCGACCCCCTTGCCGAAAGCATGATAGGCATATACGAACTCTCCGCCGGGATACGGGAAAGCCGTCGCGAGTTCGACGTAACACAAGCCAACGGGCACCAACAGAAGGCCACCCATCAGAAATGCCAGCGCGGCGCCGGCGCTGCCGGCGGTTGAAATCCACTGGCCGGTCAGCACGATCCAGCCAAAGCCCACCAGAAAACCGAATGAATAGGTGAAGAGTTGGCTAAGGCGGATGTCCCGGCGCAACGCGGGTTGCGGTCCGGTCACCTGCCGGTCTGCGGATTCTTGTTGTTCTGCTTCGTGCAAGGCCATTTACCGGATTTCCCGGGCGATTGGGGTGGTCAGTGTGCCGATTTCGGGGCAACTGACTTCCACGATGTCACCGGTAGCGAGAAAAGTGCCGGTCGTACTGCCGACACCGGCGGGTGTTCCAGTGGAGATGATGTCGCCAGGTTCCAGGGTGACGAGCCGTGAGATGAATGAAATGACAGCCGCGACGGGAAAGATTTGATCAGCCGTGCTGCCGTCCTGGCGCAACTCGCCGTTCAGCGTGAGCTGCAGTCTCAGGTTCTGGGGGTCGGGCACCGATTCCGAAGTGGCGAGGCAGGGTCCGCAAGGGGCGGAGCCGTCGTGCCACTTGCCGTGCATCCAGTCAAAGAACTTGTCCCAGTCGCGCTCACGGCGGCCGGGGTTGGGCCGGAATCGCCGATCGCTCAGGTCGTTCAGAAGGGTGTAGCCGGCGACGCAGTCGAGGGCCTCGGTCTCCGCAATGTTTCGTGTTTTGCGTCCGATCACCACGGCCAGTTCTGCTTCCCAGTCCATGGCGTCGGGTGAACTCGCCGGGATCGCGAATGACGCGCCCGGCCCCAGCAGCGTGGTTGACGGCTTCATGAAGAAATAGGGGAAGGTATCGTGGCGTTCTTCGGCGCGGCTACCGTCTTCCTTCACGTGCTCGGCATAGTTGCCGGCCAGCAGCAGCAATTTCGGAGGGCGCTCGATTGGCGTCAGCAGCCGGGCGCGGCCCAATGGTGACCCGATGGCATCCAGGCGTGAAGTCGGCTGATCGGAACAGGTCCGGTAAAGTCGATGCAGAGCGTTCCGCGCGGGGGCGCTCTGCCCGAGCAAGGCGATGAGGTCGTCGGGTCGTGCTGGCAATGAGACCGGATGAGCCGCGTTCCCCAGGGAGTCCGCCGCGGTGCTAACGGGCACGGCGTGGGTTTCGGTGAGGAACGCGGCGACCGGCAGGTCATCGTGCAGCATCCGGCAAAGGCGCATGATTCAGTTCTCGTCGCTGGTGTGGTCAAGGGAGAAGGCGATGGCGTGCTTCGCGTCGAAACCGATTTCAGTCTCGGCGTTCACGGCCTGTGGATGATTCGGGATGTCGGCCTCCGGAAGCGCGATGCGCAGATGATTGCCGGTTTGCAGTTCAACATGACAGAACCGGGTGTCGCCAGCGTAGACCATTTTAGTCAACCGGCCCTTGTACCTGTTGTCCGTGCCTTCAGTGGATGCGCCGAGCCGGATGCGATGCGGGCGAACCATGATCTGACATTCCTGGCCGGGCTTGAGCGTTTCAGAAGCCTGCGCATGAACGGTGAAGTCCGGGTGCAGTTCGACCAGTACGCGATCGTCGATCCGTTCTCGCACCCGACCCTGTAGCAGGTTGCAGTCACCGATAAAGCGTGCGACAAAAGCATTTTCCGGGTGCTCATACATATCCACAGGGGTTCCTGTCTGCTCCAGTTTCCCGTTGTTGAGCACGGCGATCCGGTCTGACAGAGCCAGTGCCTCGGATTGGTCGTGAGTCACGCACAGGATCGTTGTCCCGGTTTTTTCATGCAGCCGCAGCAGTTCCGACTGCAGTTCGGTGCGTAGTTCCGGATCCAGTGCACTGAATGGTTCATCCAGCAGCAGTAACCCGGGTTCGAAAACCAGTGCGCGCGCCAGAGCGACTCTTTGCTGCTGACCACCGCTGAGTTCGTGTGGCATGCGTCCAGCGTGGCGTGACAGTCCCACCCGGTTCAGCATGGCCTGGACCCGATCTTCGATCTCCGTCGAAGACACGCCTCGAAGCTCGAGAGGAAAAGCAATGTTCCCAGCTACGCTCATGTGGGGGAACAGGCTGTAGTTCTGGAATACGACGCCGATATCACGTTGATGCGGAGGCGCTTTCGAAACGGCTGCTCCATCGAGGCGAATCTCGCCCGCGCTCGGTTCCGCAAAGCCCGCGATCAGCATCAGGGTGGTCGTCTTTCCGGAGCCGCTTGGACCCAACAGGGTGAAGAACTCGCCGGATTCGATGGTCAGATCGAGACGGTCCAGGGCCACGGTTTTCCCGTAAGCGCAAGTCAGGTGCTCCAATTGCACGGTGGTGCCGGATGGTGGAGTTCGGGGCATGGGCGCGGGTTCGGAAGCAGGTTCAGCGCGGGGCGCTTCCCTTTACGGTAACCCGTCGAAGTTGCCGCGCCTGGTTCGCCGCGATGGCGCCACGGCTGTGTGCGGTGCAACGGTTGTCCCACATCAACACATCGCCCTTGCGCCACTCGTGTTCCCAGACGTAGCGGTCGGACACCATGTGATTCCACAATCGATCGAGCAGTTCGTCGCTTTCGTCCTCGGCCAGTCCCAGGATATAACCGTATCCTTTTCGGCCCAGGTAGAGGGTTTCACGCCCTGTTTCAGGGTGGGTGCAGACAATGGGGTGGCGTGCTCCCGGGCCTTCCGACTTACGTTCCAGGTTTTCGTAGCCCGCGCGCACGTTCCCGTCGGCCATGTAGGCCGAGTCATGTATGGACCGGCGGCCGCGCACCTGGTTGCGGGTGTCTTCGTCAAGCTCTTCCCAGGCTCGATAGAGATTGCAGAAGCGCGTTCCTCCGCCGGAAGCCGGGATTTCTTCGCCGTACAGAATGGTTGCCGATGCCGGTTCCTCCCACATTGACATGTCCGTGTGCCAGGCGACCTCGGAGTTTCCCAGAAGACCGACGGGCTCGCCCTCGACGACAACGTTCGAGACGATTTCGATCTCCATCGGCACACCGGGAGGTCGTTCACGGTCGAGGTACTGAACCCGGTGCAGTTCGCCGAACTGCTGGCCAAATCGGACCAGCTGTTCATCGGTCAGCGTTTGATGGCGAAAATACAAAACAATGTGTTCGAGCCACGCCTGCCGAATTCTGGTGATCTGTCCGGCTGTCAGGCCGGTGGACAGGTCGACACCATGAACTTCTGCGCCCAGGGGCCCGCCAGTGGGTTTAATCTGAATAATGCTTTCGGTTTCTTCGGGCATTTGGGGTAAGCGCGTTCTGGTGGATTGATGGTTGTCAGGAGCGGCTCGTTTCATTCATTCCCCATCTTATATGACCTGATCTGCCAGACATTCGGGGTAATGGCGACGAAAGAGCAAATCTACCCGCTAAATCCACAAGATACAAGCCGAATAATAATTCAGTTATAGTGCGCTAGAAAGGTTTGTGGATTCACTTTCGCGATCTTGCTGTCAGGGTGTGTATCTTATGAGAAACGGGCGTATCTGGATTGCGGCGGGACTATTGTTCGCCGCTGGAGTATGGCTTTTCGCGCCTTCGCGGCAGCACGAAGACACGAACTACCTGGTGGTGGTTTCCTGGGGCGGTTCCTTTCAGGAGGCTCAGAGGGAAGTGCTTTTTCGGCCATTCACGGCTGCCACCGGAATCCAAATCATTGAAGAAACCGGGCCCACCGCTGCCCGGGTTCAAGCCATGGCGCAAAGTGGCCGGGCCGAATGGGATGTGGCCCTGATGACGCCGGCGGATGTGTTGCGCCTGGGACGCGCCGGCTATCTCGCGAAAGTCGACCAGTCGCACCCCGAACTGGCGCCCCTGCTGCCGGACCTGGATCCGCGCGCTATTCTCGATCACGGTGTCGGGGATTTCTTTTCGTCCAAGGTCATGGCTTATGGGACCGACGATTACTCCGCGGAGCATCACCCACGTACTTGGGCGGAGTTCTGGGATGTCGAACGATTTCCCGGGCTGCGGGTCATCGACGCGGGTGACTGGACCATGCCGCCCATTGAGTATGCGTTGCTGGCGGATGGAGTGGAGCCGGACGATCTCTACCCGCTCGACTTCGAGCGGGCGTACGCAAGCATCGGGCGCCTGGCTCCTCATGTGCTGAAGTTTTCGGACAGCCCCGTCATGGCGGCTCAGGCTCTGGTCGACGGAGAGGCATCGCTGGCTGCCGTTACCCTGGGTCGCATCGCTCAGCTCAAAGCTCAGGGGGCGCCAGTGGGCTTCGAATGGAACCAGGGGCTCATGGAGGTGAACTACTGGGTCATCATGGAAAACACGGATCATATTGAAGCCGCCACCCGGTTCATCGCATTTGCCGCGCGCCCCGAAATTCAAGCCGCCATGTCGCGTTTGCAACCGCTCGGTCCAAGTAATCGGCGAGCCTTTGAGTTCCTCGCTCCGGAGCGGGCCCGGCAGTTGCCGACTTATCCGGAAAATCTCGAGCGCCAGATATTCGTGGATGCGGGTTACTGGGCGCGCGAGGATGCCAGTGGAAAATCCAATGCGGAGCGCAACGCCGAATTGTGGCGTGAGTTCGTGCTGGGGCAGTGAGGGGTCGAAGAATCCAACGGGTGCGCTATTGCGATGAGGTGGGCGGGGCGGTGCCTGTGTTTCTGCTGGTCCTGCCGGCCTTTCTGTTTCTCGCTGCTTTCTATCTCTTTCCTCTGATCCAGATCGTCGCCTTGAGTTTTCAGGGCGGGGGTGGGCTGTTCGAGAACTATGGGTCCCTGCTGTCAGATCCATTGCGGCTGACGGTTCTGCTCAACACCTTGAAACTGTCCGCGGGCGTGGCCTTGCTCTGTCTGGTCCTGGGGTATCCCGTCGCCTACCTCATGGTGAACGCCCGCCCGGAGCGAAGAAGTGCGCTGATGCTCATCGTGTTGGCCAGCGTCTGGGTGAGCATCCTCGTGCGAACGTATGCGTGGATGGTGTTGCTGGCACGCCGCGGGCCGGTGAACGCCCTGCTTCAGTTTCTGGGATTGACGGATGAGCCGCTGACCCTTCTTTATACGGACTTCAGCGTGTATGTCGGTATGGTTCATGTGCTGTTGCCGTTCATGATTCTGCCGCTGTACAGCGTCATGCAGAGGATTGACCTGGGGCTGGTGCGTTCCGCACGCAGTCTCGGGTGCGGTGGTTTTCTCGGCTTCTGGTTTGTCTTTCTTCCGCTCAGTCTTCCCGGGGTAGTGGCGGGCGTGCTGCTCGTGTTTCTCGTTTCCCTGGGGTTCTTCATCACTCCTGCGCTGCTCGGTGGCGCGGGCGACGTCACTTTCGTGATGTTGATCGAGCAGGAGCTCGCGCAGTTTCTGAATTGGGGTGTTGCGTCGGCGATGTCCATCGTGCTCCTGGTGGCGACGCTTGTCCTCGTCGCCCTGTATCGTTTCCTGATGCGAAGCGACGCCCGGTTGGCCGGCGCGGACAATCGGATTCTGGGCCTGCTGAGTGTGTTGATGCGTTCTGCCCTCCGGTCGAGGGCGGTGCGGCGGACGCTCGGTGTGGCGGGTTATGGAGCAGAGGGGAGCGTGGCATGGTTGCGGCGAATCGTGGCTCTTGTGGTGAGGGCGGTTCCCTGGCTGGTTGTGGGATTCCTGGTGTTGCCGCTGCTTGTTATCGTCCCTCTGTCTTTGAGTTCGTCACCGTTTCTGGAGTTTCCGCCGCCGGGCATCACGTTGCGCTGGTACGTGCAGGTATTTTCCCGAATGGACTGGTTGGGGCCGATCGCTGTCAGCGTTCGGCTGGCCCTGGTGGTGGGTGTCGGCGCCACACTGCTGGGCCTGCTGGCTTCGGTCGCTCTGGTTCGGGGGAGTTTCCCGGGCAAGGGTTTGCTGGCCGGGTTCATCGTCTCGCCGATGATTGTTCCCGTTATGGTGCTGGCCGTGGCGATGCAGTACTTCATGGCCCGTCTGGGTCTCGCGGGGACCCTGTCCGGGCTCGCTCTGTCGCACGTCGTGCTGGCGTTACCATTCGTGGTTGTCGTGCTGACCGGTGCGTTGCAGACGGTGGACACCGGCCTGGAGCGCGCTGCGCAGGCATTGGGTGCGACACCTTTCGTTGCCTTTGTTCGGGTAACTCTGCCCCTGATTCGCCCGGCCCTGCTGACGTCGGGGCTGTTTGCCTTCCTGGTTTCATTCGATGAACTCGTGATTGCGTTGTTTCTCGCCGGGCCCGCAACGAAAACGCTTCCCAAGCGGATGTGGGAGGCCGTGCGGGAAGAGATAGATCCCGCAACGGCCGCCGTCGCGGTGCTTGTTACAGGCGTCTGCGTGCTCGGTTTGTTGCTGGCGGAGCGGGCGCGCTCACGGCTGGTCCGCCGAAGCAACCTTCATAATCTGAATAAAGTTTTCGAATAAATATTCTGTTGAATTTCTGGCCCAAAAGCGAAAAACTCATTGTTTCTTTTTTAAGCGAGATAAAACAAATAGTTAGAAAGTCTATTCCTTAAATCAGAAAAAACGTGTTGACTACGGTGTTGACATAAACTAAATTTTAATTCGGTTTTTGATGGCCAGGTAGCCAGGTGCGTCGTAGCGTCACGGACGGTGGGTCGCGTTGCCGGTCGGGCTGCCCGGGTTCCTTGGCGGCGCGTCAGGCAACCGTATTGGGGTGGCAGCCAGGCCGCACACACCGATAATTCACAGGCGGAGTCACAACATGAACAAGTTCGAGAACCGGACCCGTGCGCCGAACCGGCGCATTCTGGCATTGACGCTGGTGGCGCTCGGGGCTGCGGCCGGCGGCGTTAATGCCCAGCAGGAAAACCTGCTGGAAGAAGTTGTCGTCACGGCGCAGAAGCGGGCCCAGAACATTCAGGACGTTCCCATTGCCATCACGGCGCTCACCGGCAAGGAAATCGAGCGGTTTGGTTTTGAGAGCGCGGTGCAGGTGGCCGAGCAGGTACCGAACTTCAGCGTTGATGGCGCCTTTGGCCCAAGCGGCCCGCCGCAACTGAGTATCCGCGGTGTGTCCATTCTTGATTTCAGTGACGCGAATGAATCATCCGTGGCGATGTATTTCGATGAAATCTACAAGGGCACGACTTCAGGGCAGACGTCCCAGTTGTTTGACGTCGAGCGGGTCGAGGTCCTGCGGGGTCCGCAGGGGACACTGTACGGACGCAATACGCCGGGCGGGTTGGTGCATTTCATTTCCAACCGTCCAACAGAAGAATTCGAGGCCGGGGTGAGTTTCCAGTACGGGTCGTTCAATCAGACCATCGTGGAAGGGATGGTCAGTGGGCCCTTGTCTGACAATTTTCGCGGAAGGGTGGCCTTCAAGTACAACCGCGATGATGGTTACCAGACGAATGAGGCTCTGGGCAGCGACTTCGCCGAGACCGATGTGTTCGCCATTCGGGGGTCGTTCGAATGGGATGCGTCAGACGACTTGATGGTATCGGCAAAAGTGTATTACAGCGATGCGAGCGGCAGCCACCCGGGATATGGTTTCTACGGTACCCTGGACCCCGTTTCCGGAGAGCGCTGCTCACTGGATCGTATCCTGAGTTCCGAATGCGTGAACAGTTCCGGTTTCCGTGACCCGGACCCTGATCCGGAGCACGTGTTTTCCGAGTTCGACAGCCTGCCCGAGAGCGTTGAAATCGCCGGAGCGGCGCTGAAGTTCGACTGGGACCTGGGCGACTTCACTTTCGTCTCGATTACCGGTTATGAGACGGTGGACAAGAATCTTCGGGAAGATTGCGATGCATCCTCGGATTCCGCGCCGCGCTGTTACGGCGACTGGACCGGAGAGACCAAGCACCAGTTCACCCAGGAATTCCGCTTCAGTGGGCAATACGGCTCTGCCGATTGGATCGTCGGTGCCTACTATTACGACGATGAGAAGTTCGTCACCGTCGTCATCCCGCCTTTCGGAGGGTTCGGAAGCTTCGCCACCACGGAAGCGACATCCTGGGCTGTGTTCGCGCAGGCGGATACGGCAATCAGTGAGCGTGTAACGCTCGTCACCGGATTGCGTTACACCGAGGACGATCTGGATCTCAGCGGCCTGACCGGCGTAACTGCGGGTGAAGGTGGAACAACCCAGGGTGACCCGTTCCTCGGACCGATCTCCGATAGCATCAGTACGGGCAAGGCGACCGGAAAAATCGGTCTGGAATGGCAGCAAAACGATAGTACGATGTATTACGGTTCGATCTCGACCGGCTTCAAAAGTGGCTTCTTCAACACCACCCTGCTGGGCGCGCCTGATGAGCGCGGACCTGTTGGCGAGGAGTCGATCACGTCCTATGAAGTGGGAGTAAAGACCACGTTCTGGGATGACCGTGCCCGGCTAAACGTCGCCGCGTTCTACTACGACTATGAGGATTTCCAGGCCAGTGCCGTGTCACTGATTGGCGGAGTTCCGGTGTCGCGATTCATCAACGCCGGTGACGTCACCATGAGTGGCGCGGAGTTTGAGTTTGAAATTCACCCCTCCCCGAATTGGGATTTCCGGCTCGGCGTTGGTCTGCTCGACACCGAGTTCGATGCACCGCCGGATGTACAAATAGGCGGAACGCCTATCGATGGCAAAGAGGCGCCGGTATCACCCTCTGTCTCGTTCAATGGCCTGGCACGCTATATTCACGACATGGACGATATGGGCACCGTTTCGGCCCAGGTGGACTTCTCCTGGAAGGACGACCTTTTCTTCGGGCCGGATAACGATCCTTTCGAGAGCCAGGATTCTTTCGGACTCGTCAATCTGCGAGGCAGCTGGCTGTCGCGGGATGGTCGCTATGAAGTGTCCGTGTTTGTGGAAAACGTTTTCGATGAGGAATACAACATTTTCGGGTTCATATCGACCTCCTCCGCCTTTACGGGTGCGTACAAGGTCTGGGGTACACCGCGCCGGGCCGGCATCCGCTTCGGTCTGAACTTCCAATAAAACAAACGAAGGAAAGAATTGGTATGGATCTCAACATATCCGAGCATATCGTCATGCTGTATTACCGCGATCTCGAGGATGCTCGGCGATTTTACGGTGAGACCCTTGGGCTGAAGGCCGTGATGGAAAATGACTGGGTGACGTTATTCCAGGTCACCCCCCATTCCCTGATCGGTACGGTCAAGGAAGGTGGTGCGGGAGGTTTCCACAAGGTGCAGGACGAAAACGCCGTCATGGTCAGTATCGCCACGTCTGAAATCGACCAATGGAACGAGCGTGTTCGAGAGGCCGGGGATATCGAGTACGTCAAAGAGTTGTATCGCTCCGGCACCCTGCCGATGAGCGCATTCCTCGTCCGTGATCCCGGTGGATACACGGTCGAGTTTTTTCAATGGGATGAAGGCGGCTGGGGGCAATCAGAGCACGCAGCCTGAGTTCGAGGGAGGGGCCTGGGGCCGGGGGGCAACCCCCGGCCCGTCAGGTACAATGGGTCCATTCGGCTGCCGTGTCCGCCGCGGTGCCCCTCGCTATGCAAAGCCGTTAACATGCCAAGAAAGAAAACAGGGCTGTCCAAGGTAGTAACCCGCAAACGCCCCACGCAGGAACGATCGCGGGATACCGTGGACAAACTGCTGAACGTCACCGAACAGCTGCTCGAGGATCCGGGCCTCGATCGGCTGACAACCGTACTCATCGCCAAGAAAGCAGGCTTGTCGGTCGGAACTCTGTACGAGTATTTTCCCAACAAGCAGTCGGTGCTGTTCGCTCTGGCCAGCCGGTGGATCGACAAAATGGAAAATCTGATGGCTGATAACGATGTCAGCCAGCGGGAGTACTCATCGTGGGCAGAGTGGTACGAGAGTTACGCCCGATCGATGCTCGAACTGTATCAGCAGGACAAGGGCCTTGTGCGCTACTACGATATGCTGGTTTCGGTTCTCGAACTCAGGGAACTCGACCTCAAGCTCGACGCCATGGTCGAGCAGTATCTGACCCGGAGTTTGCGGCATTTCTTTCCGGATCTTCTGCCCGAAGACGTGGAGATCATGAACCGGATGATCATTACCAACATGCACAACGTGCTTCGTTGGGCGGTGAACATGCCCGAGCCTCAGCGATCGAGAATGCTGGGAAACCTGCATTTTCTGATTCAGTCACTGATTCTGAAAAACGCCTGCTGACAAAAAAAACGCCGGCCGGGTTTCCCCGGCCGGCGGTTCATCAGCCTCGATCATCGGGCGAGTCCTTCGCCGTCAGTTTCGTTTCGCCTTACTGCACCGGTGTCATCCGGGCGGTGAAGGCGGTCACGTAGATTTCCGAACGGCCCTCGAAGCCCGAATCGGTTCCGCAGAACAGCCACAGGCGGCCATCGGCATCGGTGCGTGCGGTGAAATCAGTGTCCGCGGTCGTTGCCGTCTTGAGCTGCCATTCGCCCTCGCCGGAACAGTCCGTCTGGCGGTTGGCCATGTTGCCGGCAACCACGGCATTGGCACCACCGCTGGCCTGATTGCCCTTGTCGATGTTCAGCTCCAGGTTGCCGCTGACATCCAGGCTCATGGGCTCCTCGTCCGCAGCGCCGAGCTTGACGTATACCGATTCGCCGGGCGATCCGCCGATGCCCGCGCAACCCTGTTGCACGTTGGTGGCGTATTCCACGTCCATTTCGACGTGGTATTCGGTATCGGCCTGCAAGCCGCCCACCGATGTCTTCAGGAACATCGCGAGATCATCCGACACGTTGGTGCCGGCCATGAACCAGCCGTCGAGGTGCGCCAGTGGCGCCGGAAGGCTGGTCCATTCGGCTTCCGCTTCGATCAGCGCGCCGACCGTGTAATCGGCGAAAAGGGCCGTCCACTGGCCCGGTCCCGCGTCCATGCTGAAATGCACGGTGGATTCGAAGTCTTCGTCCCGGCCGCAAGCGTGGCCGTCAATGGCGGTCAGGCGAACCAGGGCCATCGAACCCGCCGAAAATCCGGCCATGACCGGTGTCCAGCTCATCTGGCCGTTCTCGCAGTCCTGGAAGGTCAGGGTCATTTCGCCCCAGACTTCGGTCTGGACCATGGCCGGGTCGAACGCTGGCGGAAATGCGCCACCGCTGAACATTTCCAGCGTGACATGAATACTGTCACCGTCGATGTCGCCGGTGCCGAACAGCCACAGCAGGTTTCCGTCGGCATCGTAGACATACCAGGCCACGACGGCGCGGTGCTCGTCGATCACTTCGATCTGCACGCCGTGTCCGCTTTGATCAGGGCCGTACCAGTTGCCGCTCACGGCTCCGCGCACGCTGAATTCCTGGGCGTGGGCTGTTGTGAATGAGCACGTGAGCAACAGGGCGAGCAGTATGAGCAACGCCTTAGCGCGGTGATGCAGGGCATGCTTGTCCGGCTTGACCGGGTTGCGCATATTTCGGTTCGGGTCTTTCAACATTCTTCCTCCCATCCGCCGCAATCGCGACGATTATTGTTGGATGCGGAAGAATGGGAGCAATGTCCGTGCCAGTTCGTAAGCCCCTGTCCGGGCGGCAATTTCCCGTGTGCCGGTCGAAAATTGATGGGAAAAATTACCTGCGATTGCAGAATTTGCACCCGGCCGGTCGCCGGCACCATGCGGATCTGAGGGTTTTCGGCGCGGGTTTCCCGGCGCAGTGGACGATACCGGTTGCGTTCTGTCAGTTTGCGTTCCGGGCATCGCCGCAAAATCTTCGGTACAGCACCGGCAGCACGAACAAAGTCAGCAAGGTGGACGACAGGATGCCGCCAACGACGACCGTGGCCAGCGGCCTCTGAACTTCCGAACCGATCCCGACATTGAGCGCCATCGGCAAAAATCCGAGACTGGCGACGAGCGCGGTCATCAGTACCGGCCTCAAGCGGCCGACGGCACCGTCCATGACCGCCGTTTGCAGTGCGTTACCCCGGCGTTGAAGTTCCTGCATGAACGACAGCATGACCACGCCGTTCAGCACCGCAACGCCCGACAGCGCGATAAAGCCGACTCCGGCGGAAATCGACAGGGGCATGCCGCGCAGCGCGAGGGCGGCGACACCGCCGGTCAGTGCCAGCGGCACGCCGGAAAACACGATCAGCGATGCACGAGCCGACCCGAAGGCCGTGAACAGCAGGCCAAAGATGATCAACAGGGTCAACGGAACGATGACCGCGAGTCGTTTGCCGGCCGACAGGAGCTGCTCGAAGGTGCCGCCGTAATCCACCCAGTACCCGGGTGGCATGTCGATGCGGTTGCGCACCGCATCCTGGACTTCGCTGACGAAAGAGCCCAGGTCGCGTCCGCGAACGTTGGCCGTGACGAATACCCGGCGCTTGCCGTTCTCGCGGCTGATCTGATTCGGGCCGGTGTCCAGGACCACGGTGGCCACTTCACCCAGCGGCAGGGTTTCCGGTGGCAGAGTGACCGGGTCGAGGGCGTCGGCGTCGCCGGTGACCCGGTCCTGACGCGGCGGCAGGGCGATCGGCAGCCGGTGCAGGGCCTCGATGTCGGTGCGCAGGTCGCCCGGCCAGCGCACCACCAGGTCGAAACGCCGGTCGCCCTCGAACACGGTGCCGGCGAGGCCGCCGCCGATGGCGATGCGCAAGGCGTCCTGCACGTCGCCTACATCCAGCCCGTAACGGGCCAGCCGGGCACGGTCCGGCCGCACTTCCAGCATCGGCAGACCGTCCACCTGTTCGGTGCGGACATCGGCGGCTCCGGGCACCGCGCTGATCAGCGTTTCGAGGCGCCCGGCGAGGCGGGCCAGTACGGCGAGATCGTCGCCGTAGATCTTGACGGCCAGGTCGGTGCGCACGCCGGAGATGAGTTCGTTGAAGCGCATTTCGATCGGTTGGGTGAATTCGTAATTGTTGCCCGGTACGGCGCGGGCCAGGGCTTCGAGTTCCTCGAGCAGTTCGGATTTCGGCTTGCGCGGGTCCGGCCACTCCGTGCGGGGTTTGAGGATCAGGAAAGTGTCGGCGATATTCGGCGGCATCGGGTCGTTGGCGGTCTCGGGCGTGCCGATTTTGCTGAACACGTGCGAGATTTCCGGCACCTCCCTGATTGCCGCCTCGACCTGAAGTTGCATGTCGACCGACTGGCTGAGACTGGTGCCCGGAATGCGCAGGGCCTGCATCGTCACGTCGCCCTCGTCGAGCTGGGGCACGAACTCGGCACCCAGGCGCGTGGCCTGGACGGATGCGATCAGGACCAGTACTGCCGCGGCGGCTATGACCGGGCCCGGATACCGCAACGCGATGGCGAGGCCGCGCCGGTAGCCGTTCAGGGCACGCGACATGATGGGGTTGCGTGCGGCCTCCGTCGGCCGTTTCACGAACAGGGCGACAGCGGCAGGCACAGCTGTCAGCGACAGAACCAGGGCCGCGAGCAAGGCCATCATCACGGTGATGGCCATCGGATGAAACATCCGGCCTTCCACACCTTCGAGGGCGAGAATCGGCAGATAGACGATGAGGATGATAGTGACGCCGAACACGCTGGGCCGCAGCACCTCGCGGGTGGCCTCGAACACGGTGCGCAGGCGGTCACCGAGATCGAGGGTGCCGCTGCGGCTGGCCAGTGCCAGTCGAGCCAGGCAATTTTCCACGATGATCACCGCGCCATCGACGATCAGGCCAAAATCCAGTGCGCCCAGGCTCATCAGGTTGGCCGACACGCCGGCCTGCACCATGCCGGTGATCGTGATCAGCATGGACAACGGAATCACCGACGCGGTGATCAGGGCTCCGCGCCAGTTGCCGAGCAGCACAAACAGCACGACGATGACCAGCAGGGCCCCCTCGAGCAGATTGGTGCGGACGGTGGCGATGGTTTTGTCGACCAGGGTCGTGCGGTCATACATCGCGTCGAGCGCCACGCCGGGTGGAAGCGAGGCGCGGATATCCTCCAGGCGCTGTCCCGCTGCGGCAGCCACTTCGCGGCTGTTCTCGCCGATCAGCATGAAGACGATGCCGAGCACCACTTCGGAGCCGTCACGGGTGGCCGCACCGGAGCGCAGCGCAGAGCCCGTGGTCACCTCGGCGACTTCGTTGATGCGGATGGGCACGCCATTGCGTTGGGCGACCACGATATCGCCGATTTCCTCGATGGTGCTCACCTGCCCGGGCGAGCGCACCAGCCACTGGGCGCCGTTGTTTTCGATGTAGCCGGCCCCGGTGTTGTCGTTGTTGCGGGCCAGCGCACGCATCAGGTCGCGCAGGGTCAGGTCATGGGCCAGCAGGCGCTGGGGGTCGGGTTGTACGTGGTACTGCTTGAGGTAGCCGCCGAGCGTGTCGACCTCCACCACGCCCGGCGTGGTGCGCAACTGGGGGCGCACGATCCAGTCCTGCACCGTGCGCAGGAACATCGGGCTGACGTTGGCGCCGGGCAGGGCGGAGACCGTGTACATGAAAATCTCGCCCAGGCCGGTGGCGATGGGACCCAGCTCCGGCTGCAGGCCTTCGGGCAGGCGCGAGCGCACACCGGCCAGCCGTTCCGCCACTCTCTGTCGGGCGAAATAGATATCGGTGTCATCTTCGAACACCACGGTGATCTGCGACAGGCCGTAACGTGACATCGAGCGCGTGTATTCCATGCGCGGCAGGCCGGCCAGCGCGGTCTCCAGCGGAAAGGTAATACGCTGTTCGGTCTCCAGTGGCGTGTAGCCCGGCGCGTCGGTATTGATCTGAACCTGTACGTTGGTGATGTCGGGGACGGCGTCGATGTTCAGGTGCGAGAAGTTGTACACGCCCAGAGCGGCGGCTCCGGTGGCCAGGGCGAGCATCAGCCAGCGGTGACGGATCGAAAAGCGCAGAATGGATTCGAGCAACATGGGAAATTGGCTCAGTGCACGTGCGCGGCGCTGGCTTTCTCCAGGTCCGCCTTGATTACGTAACTGCCTTCGACGACGTATTCCTCGCCGGCCTCGAGACCCGAGACAACCTCAACCCGCCCGGGGTCTTCGCGGCCTGGTTCCAGGTTGCGCGCCTCGAAGGACTCACCCTCGCGAACGAAAACCACGGGCCGGTCCTCCATGGTCTGTATCGCGCGGCGGTCGATGGCCAGCGGTACATCGAAACGGTCGACCACCACGTCTGCGGTGACGAACTGACCCGGCCGCAATCGCTCCTCCGGGTTGGCCGCGATGACCCGGGCGCGAATGCTCTGGCTGCCGTGCGCGACCAGCGGTGAAAGCCAGTCGATCTCACCCTCCAGCCGGTAGCCGTCGATGGTTTCGATGTTGACGACCTGGCCTTCTTCGACCCGTGCGAGGTCGCGCCCGAACACATCGAGCTGAATCCAGACCTCGGTGGTATCGACGATCCGAAACAGCGGTGCATCGCCGACCACCTGGCCGACCTGCACGTCGCGAGACACCACCAGGCCACCGATCGGTGCCCGCACCTCGAATCGTTGCAGGCTGTCGTTGCTTTCGACCACGGCCAGGGTGTCGCCGGCCGCGACGCGGTCGCCGATGCGCGCCGCCACCGTATGCACCAGCCCGGTGTAGCGCGGCCGGACTTCGGCCAGTCGGTTCGGGTCGGCCTGCACCGTGCCGGTCAGCGCGACGGTGCGGGTCAGCGTTGCCGGGCCGGCGGTTTCGACCCGGATTCCGGCACGCCGGGCGGATTCCGCCCGGATACGCGTCACTCGCGCGCCGTGTTCATCTTCGTGTCCATCACCATGTCCCTTATCATGCGGGTCTTCATCCGCGTGGCTGCTTTCGGCATGGGAATCCCCGCTCGATGATTCGTGATGTTCGTCCGTTGCGCCACGTGGTTCGGTGGCCATCAGCCCCACCGCGACAATGATGCCCGCGAGCAATACGGGCACGGTCAGCCACCAGCCTCTCAACCATGGGTTCACGGTTGTTCTCCCTGTACGGTATAGGTCAGTTGTTCGAGTTCGGTCATCAGCCGATGAAACGCGGCGGCCGTGGCGATGGCCTGGGCGCGCGCTTCACTGAGCCGCCGCTGTGCGTCGGCCACGGTGAGAAAGGAATGGCGCCCGGCTTCGAAACCCAGGCGGTAGGCTTCCACCGCCGCCCGTGCCTCGGGTATGACGGACTCCTGGTAGATCTGCAGTTCGTTGCGGCGGGCTTCGAGTTCCGCCAGCAGGCGCATGGCCACGCCATTCACTTCGCGCAGTCGCGCTGTCTGCGCCAGGTGCGACGCCGTCGTGCGCTGCTCGGCGGCGCGCACCGCAGGTTCGGCCCGCGATGCGGTTCCGAGCGGCAGGCTGAATTCGAGCACGAAGCCGGCATCGTCGGTTTCACCAAAGTAACGCAGCCCGGCCGAGGCCGAGATGTCCGGGGTTTGGGTGGCGCGGGCGAGGGCGGACTCCGCGCTGGCCACGGCCGTTGCCGCGACCTGGCGCAACACATCGGGATTGCGTTGCAGTGACTGGCGCACGGCGGTCGCGTCCGGCACTGTCGGCAGGGCGAACAGGTCGCCTTCCAGCGTGTCGATTTCCGGACCTTCTCCACCCCAGAGCGCGGCCAATCCGGCCCATGCGGCCGCTCGAGCGCCTTCCTGATGCGCCAGGCTTGCCCGCGCCCGGCCCAGTTCGGCCCGAGCGCTGTATTCCTCCGCGGCCGGGGAGCGGGCGGCTGCGACTCGGTGTTCCACCTGGCGCAGCAGGTGGGTGGCCAGTTCAAGCTGTTCTCCGGCCAGCGCCAGTCGGTCATGGGCCGCGATTGCGGCGGTGAACCGGCGAACGGTTTCCGCAGCCAGTTCAAGCCGTCGCAGGCGCATTTCCAGCGCCGCGTAATCCACCCGCGCCTGACCCGCCGCCTGGCGCAGGTCGCGCTTGCCGCCGCGCTCGATCAGCCGCGAGAGGCGCAGTGTCAACTCGCCGTCATCGAGACCGGACCCGCCACCGGGTGCGGGCGCCGATTCGTATTCCACGCCGGCCGACCAGTGCGTCGGCAGTGCCCGGTGGTCGCGGTCGGCGGCCAGGGCGTCGGTCTCGGCTTGCCGGCTCTGCAGGTCGGGATGGGAGGTCAGGGCGCGCTCGAGCGCATCTTCCAGAGTCAGTGTGGCGGCCAGGGCGGACCAGGGTGCCGTCAGTGCAAAGCAGACAATGAGGAATCTCAACATGAGCCGGCTTGCTCCGAAGGGGGCGCCCGGAAATCCCGCCAGGCTTCGGACAGGACCTGCCGTGCGGATAACAGGAAGAGCAGCGCGATGGCCACACCCACGACGATGTCGGGCCAGCGTGTTTGTGTGAGCATGACCAGCGCGGCGGCCACAATGACGCCGAGGTTGGCGACGAGATCATTGCGCGAGCACAACCATGTCGAACGCATGTTCAGGTCATCCGCTCGGTGACGGTACAGCAGACCGAAACACACTGAGTTCGCCACCAGCGCGGCGCTGGCGACGAGGCCCATCCATCCCGCCCAAGGGAGGGTACCCGACAGGCTCGCGTGAACCGCCTTGACGAGTACGAGCAGTCCCAGTGCCATCATTGCGATGCCCTTGAGCAGCGCGATGCCCGCCCGGGTGCGGACGGAGCCGTGGAGTGCGACCAGGGTGACGGCGTAGATGGACGCATCGCCCAGCATGTCGAGCGAATCTCCCAGCAACGCCGTCGAGTGCGCCAGCCAGCCGCTGACGAATTCAGCCACGAACATCACCGCGTTGATCAGCAGTACCGCCCAGAGAACGCGGCGGTGTCGCTCGCGCAAGGCGTTGAGTTCGGTTGGCGCGTGATGGCAGCAATGATCCATGAATTCATGGTTCGCCCGCAGCGGGTATTGCCGTTATGATCAACCCTATAGTGGCTATAGGGTCAAACGCGGCACGGCCGCACGAACATCATGAAAACCTCACGACACACCATTGGACAACTGGCGCGCGCCACCGGCACCAAGGCCGTTACTATCCGCTACTACGAAAAGGAGGGGCTGCTGCCGGCCCCGGCGCGCACGCCCGGTGGTTACCGGTTGTTCAGCGACGCCGACCGCGACCGGCTGTTGTTCATCCGCCGCAGCCGGCGGCTGGGTTTTTCGCTGGAGGACATCCGCAGCCTGCTGACCCTGGCCGATCGCAGCGATGCGTCGTGCGAAGAAGTGGATGCCAAGGTCGCCGAGCAACTCGAAGCGGTGCGTGGTCGAATTCGCCGCCTGCGTGCGCTGGAATCCGAACTGGAGCAACTCGGCGCGTCGTGCCAGGGTGGTGGCGTCATCGGTTGCTGCCGGATCATCGAATCGCTGTCGGGGCCGGGCAGGGCGACGTTGTGAAGGATCGCGTTGCGGTGAGTGTGAACAGGGCTTGAACGGTTACCCCGCCGCTCAGGCCGTCACCATCCTGCGGTGGGATGAGAGCGATTCTTCCCCGGAAATAAGTCCATCCGGGTTTGCCCGGGATACTGCGAATTGAGAGAATGAACCGATGGCTGGCAATGGGTGCGAGGAGTTTCGAAGGCGATGAGAATTCTGCCTGAGTTGATTGAGAACAACCGCCGCTGGGCGCAGGATATGGTCGAGCGGGACGCCGGCTATTTTGCGCGGCTCGCTGACCATCAAAAGCCCCAATTTCTCTGGATCGGTTGTTCCGACAGCCGGGTCCCCGCCAATCAGATTGTCGGTCTCGAACCCGGCGAAGTCTTCGTGCATCGCAACATCGCCAACGTGGTCGTGCACAGCGACTTCAATTGCCTGAGTGTCCTCGAGTTCGCTGTCGACGTACTGAAAGTGAAGCACGTGATCGTTTGCGGGCATTACGGCTGCGGCGGGGTCAAGGCAGCGGGAGAAAACAACCACCTCGGATTGATCGACAACTGGCTGAGGCATATCCGCGATGTGAGGCAAAAGCACGACGCGATCCTGTCCGCAATCGCCGATGAGAGTGCCCGCGCGGACCGGTTGTGTGAACTCAACGTGATCGAGCAGGTACGCAACGTGTGTCACACAACGGTCGTGCAAGAGGCCTGGGAGCGGGGCCAGGAATTGTCGGTGCACGGATGGATCTACGCCGTCCAGGACGGTCTGATCCGGGACCTCGGTGTTACAACGACCAATCCAGCCGAAATCGACGAAGCCTATCGGGTCGTAACCAGCAAAGACTCGTAGCCTGGCGAGGACATGTGCTGGCCAGGGGCGGAATCGAACCCGGATCGGCGGTTTGCCGCTGATCTATGGGATGGACGAAACCCGATCCGAAGTGCTGAAGCAGAGGCCGCTCGCACGGCTAGCGAGTGGTGATCCCCCCGTGGTCATCGTTTTGGTGGGGTGGAAGCCCACCAAAATGGTGGCCAGGGGCGGAATCGAACCACCGACACGCGGATTTTCAATCCGCTGCTCTACCAACTGAGCTACCTGGCCACGCGGGGTGAGGCCGGGTATTAAACCCGCTGGGGCGCGCCAAGTCAACAAATCCCAGGGTTGGCCGGCTGCGCCCCGAGGGCGGGTCTTCCGCTTTGGTTTTCGGGTGCGGTTTCGGATGGATTGCGCCGTGGGAGACCTGTTTGGGCCTTAGGGATTTCATATGATAGTATTACAGTAAATAAATAGTATATGAGTGGATAATGCGAGGTCAGGCGGTTTCAGCGGAAACGTCCGATATACGAATCGCCCCCGCCTTGCGGGCGGTGTTCAATATCCTGCAGGCCTGGGCGATTCCGGTTAAGGACTGGGGGCGCCTGCTCGGCGTGTCGCAGCCGACGGTGCATCGGTGGAAAGCCGATCCCGATGCGGCGGAGCGCTCTCATTCGGCTGATCTGCTGGAGCGGCTTTCATACATTCTGGGGATCTACAAGGCATTGCAGATTCTGCTGCCCGATGCGCGGGCCGCGGACAGCTGGATTCGCCGCCCCAATGCGGCGCCACTGTTTGGCGGCGCGACTCCGCTGCAGCGGATTCTGGGCGGGCATGTCGCGGACCTTTACGAGGTCCGGCGCTGGCTCGACGGTCAGCGCGGCACGGCCTGATGACCAGGGCTGCCGCCCGGCGGTTCTACGAGCCCCCATTGGCGAGCATCGACTGGAAGCGCTCGGTGCGTGTGGTGCCGAGCCGATTCCCTCCGGTCGGCGTGTTCGATCGGGTCGCGGATCCGGCCGATCTGGATGACGTTTTCGCGGTCGAGGCGCTGACCAACGACCGTCTGCGAGACGAAGCCGGCGATATCCGGCTGGTTCCGCTCGGCGAGCGAGTCAGCGGCCCCGGCACCACGCCCATCATGGCGGCGTTTACACACCCGAACCGCGAAGGCAGCCGTTTTTCGGACGGCAGTTTCGGTGTTTATTACGCCGCCAATGACCTGGATACCGCGCTGGCGGAAAGCCGCTACCACCGGGAGCGCTTTCTGGCTTACTCGTCCGAGGCGCCCATGCGTATTGGCATGCGCGCCTACTACGCTCGCATTCGCGCGGAACTGCACGATCTGCGCGGGCTGGGTGCGGTGCACGGCTGGAAGTCGCGGGCGGAAGACGTGTTCGACCCGGATCCGGAGCGCTATGGCGCCGGCCAGTCCCTGGCCCGTGAACTGCGTTCACGCGGTAGTGGGGGGCTGGTTTATCCCAGTGTGCGGCGGCCCGGTGGCAGCTGCGTTGGAATTTTTCGTCCGAAACTGGTTGCACCCGTCACCCAGGGACCCCACTTTGATTTCGTCTGGGATGGTCACACCGTCACCGATGTGCTGAAAGTGCAGCGCTATTCCGGCTTGTAATGCAAGTGTAACCTTTGCGTTACCGCAATAATTACGTTAGCATAGATCAAATGAATTTCTGCACACGCGAGCCCCGGCCCGCACGGGCCATGCTCCGGGCCGCCCAATCCGATCCGGCGCTGCCGGCCATCGTTGTCGACGAGGCATTCACGAGGTCCTGACATCGGCTCGCGTATAACGCTTTAAAGTCCACGAACCTGATTGATATCCGCACCGAATTACCCTTTCAACCCTGCATCTGAATACTGCATCAGCAAGGAGAGCCATCATGAGCTTTGAACTACCCGGATTACCCTACAAGCTGGACGCGCTCGAGCCGCACGTTTCCGCGCGTACTTTCGAATTTCACTGGGGCAAGCATCACCGCGCCTACGTGGACAAACTGAATGCGGCCGTCGAAGGCACGGACTACGCCGGCGCCTCCCTGGAAGACGTGATCAGGCGTTCGGCCCAGGCCGGTGACTCGGGTGTGTTCAATAACGCGGCCCAGGCCTGGAACCATGACTTCCTGTGGAAAAGCATGGCACCGGACGGCGGCGGCGAACCGTCGGGCGCGCTGCTCGAGCGGATCAATGGCAGCTTCGGTGATGTCGATACCTTCCGCAAGCGCTTCAAGGAAGCCGCGGTCGGGCAGTTCGGCAGTGGCTGGGCCTGGCTGGTACAGGAAAAAGACGGCTCACTGGCGATTGTCACCACGGCCAATGCGGAGACGCCGCTGACCGGCGAAGCACAGCCGCTGCTGACCCTGGACGTGTGGGAGCATGCCTACTACCTGGATTACCAGAACGATCGCGGCGGTTATGTCGATACCTTCCTCGACCACCTGGTCAACTGGGAATTCGCGGGCGGCAACCTCAAGTAAGCCCGCTGTCCGCCCGGTGATGATCCTTCGTCCCGGGCGGACTGGAACGATCCGGTTCACCCGTGCCCGGCACGGCTGATGTCTTTTCCGGATCACGCCCGCGGGGGCACGCGCCCCCGCGGGAATCATTCTTCGCCTCCTTCGCACCCTGCCGTTTATGGGGCGGGAGGCTTGAAGTCATTTAATTGCGCGATCGCAATTGTTGCAGCTATCATGAATATTCACGTCCGGAGGGAGCACAGTTGAAGCACCCCGCAGGCGACGAAGACGGTTCGGATGACGGCCGTGCCCGCACGGGTGCCGCCCGGCCGCGGCTCGAGCAACTCGACCGTGCGCTGCGCTTCGCGCGGGCCCGACTGAACCCCGACATCAGCGCCCAGCGGCTGCTGATCCTGATCAACGTCTACTTCAATGAGGGCATGAGCCAGCGCGAATTGCTGGAACAGCTCGATTCCACATCGATCACGGCCCTGTCCCGCAACCTGGCGGACCTGTCGGCCTTCACCACGCGCAAGACCACGGGGCCGGGGCTGCTGGAACTGCGCACCGATCCGATGAACCTGCGTATCAAGCGGGTGCATCTGACCCCCAGGGGCCGCAAGCTGATCCGCGACTGGGTGGCGGCGATCGAACAGTAACCGCCCCCGCGGACGCAGGAGCGGTTAGCGGGTGAGGCGAGCCTCGAGCACGCGTTCGCCACACCGGCACAGGTTTCACATCAGGCCGAGTACCAGCCCGTAAAGGGTGAACTGGATGGCGTGGTACCCGCCGTTGATCAGCCACAACCGCACCGGCTTGAGTTCGAACAGGTAGTTCACGCCGAAGGAGCCGGCCACCCAGAAAATGCCTGCCGCCGCGCCTGCGCCTACGCCGAAGGCCACGGACGGGTCGGGCCCCAGGAACATCGAAAAGACGATCGCGCCCAGGAAGCACAGCAAGAACGCGCCGCCGAAGATTTTACCCTTGCTGGCTGCATTGAGCTGTTCGTCCGACAGGCCGGTGTCTTGCTGCCAGGCTTTGGCGAACAGGGCGGGGGAGTACCACAGGCCGCCGAGAACGAAGGCGGAGACGGCGGCGACTAGGGATGCGATCCAGTCTACGGGGGGCATGGTTTTTGTCCTCCTTTCGTGTGGGTTCGCTGTTTACTTTAGTTCCAGGGGCGGGGCGCGTCTTGTAGAAATGTTGCAGGATGGATTCCGGGTTCGCCTGGCGGCGCCCCGGAATGACGGCGTGGTGGAGCGGATCGGCGCCCCGGAATGACGGCGTGGTGGAGCGGATCGGCGCCCCGGAATGACGGCGTGGTGGAGCGGATCGGTGGCCTGGAATGACGGCGTGGTGGAGCGGATCGGTGGCGCGGAATGACGGGGTGGTGGAGTGGATCGGTGGCCCGGAATGACGGCGTGGTGGAGCGGATCGGTGGCCCGGAATGACGGCGTGGTGGAGTGGATCGGTGGCCCGGAATGACGAGGTGATGAAGTGGGTCGGTGCGTGAAATGACGGCGTGGTGAGGAAGCTGGCAGGTCTCAGTAATGGATTGCTGCGGGAGATCGGAGTTGGGAGTTGAGGGTTACCGGCCGATCAGGTCGGTGGGTTCTCGATGGTCGCGCCACCACCGGGGGCGGCGCGTTTGAGGTATTCCCCCGGCGTCGTGCCACAGAAATCACGGAAGTCGTGATTCAGGTGGGCCTGGTCGTGATAGCCGAATTCAGCGGCCAGCATGGCCCAGTCTTCGGGTTGCCGGTTGCCGAGCCGGGCCATCAGTGACGAGATGCGAACCACCCGGGAATAGGTCTTGGGCGTGAGGCCGACCTGTTCGTTGAACCTGCGGCTGAGCGTGGCGCGGCTGGTACCCAGCTCGCGGCACAGGGACTCGATGCGCTGCATGCCGATGCTGTGGTGCAGCCGCTCCACGGCATGGATGACGCCCGGATCGGGCCTGGCGCGCGAGTCCAGCCGGCGGCGAAAGTGGTCTTCCAGCAGATCGAATCGGGCGAAAGGATTGGGTAACTCGTGCAGCCGTGCGGTGAGTTCGTGGATGGAGTCGCCCCAGATGTCGTCCAGCAGCGGAACCCGGCAGCTAACGTCCTTCATCGGCTGACGCAGCAGCCGCCAGGCGCCCCAGGGCCGCAGTCGGACCGCCACGAAATGGGAGCCCTCGTGGGTCTCGATCAGCATGTGGCGGCGCTGCAGGCCGGACAGCCAGCCGCCGGTGTGGTTGGAGCCGAGCGGTTTGCCGTCCAGTTCCAGAACGCTGTGCCGCC
This sequence comes from Elongatibacter sediminis, assembly GCF_037892215.1. Taxonomy (NCBI): domain Bacteria; kingdom Pseudomonadati; phylum Pseudomonadota; class Gammaproteobacteria; order Chromatiales; family Wenzhouxiangellaceae; genus Elongatibacter; species Elongatibacter sediminis. The sequence continues at coordinate 326,465 of NZ_JAZHOG010000003.1, forward strand.
CCTGGAGGTTGAACATCAATTCGATGTTGGTGCGCGGAAGGATTTTCTCCTTCAGCGGCGGGATGTCGCCCCAGCCTTCCCAGTAGCATTCGATGGCGTCGGCCAGGTCGGGCGCGGGCCGGGCTTCGATCTGGTTCCAAAGCCCCTGTGGCGTTTCAAACGACAGGTCGCGGCAGGCGCGCGAAAAGGTCTGGCCGGGCGTCCGAAACCGGAACAGTCTGCCCGCCAGATGCATGAGCGCGTACTCAATCCTCGGGCGGTACGTAGCCGGCCGGTTTCTCGGCGCCGCCGCCGAAGAAGTACTTTTCCATTTCCCGCTCCAGGTAGGCGCGGTGGTCCGGGTTCAGGGGCGAGAGGCGGTTTTCGTTGATCAGCATGGTCTGCAGTTCCAGCCATTGCTGCCAGCCTTTTTGTGAAATGTTCTCGAAAATACGCTTGCCGAGCTCGCCCGGCCAGGGCTGAAAGGCCAGGCCGTCCAGTTCCTCGTCGAGCAGTTGGCAGTGCACTGTGCGCGTCATGCATTCACTCCGTGGGTCATTCGGTTCCGGCGGTCCTGGTGTCCGCCCGTTGCAGGGCGATTTCCCGCAGCAGGTCCGCCACCGGGCGCGGCAGCCCCGGTTGATCGGGCCCGCCGGTGGCGAAACCGGCCAGCGGGAACCAGTCCTGTTGCGCCGAACATTTTACCTGTCCCGGCTGGCCGGTGTGGGCAAGGACGGGATGAAGGGACAATTTGCGATGGCTGAGGCGATGCTCCCGGGGCGCGAGCAGGTTGTCCTCGTCGATCCGGATGCCCAGCGTGTCGGTGAATCCTTCGCTCGTATCCGCCTCCGGCAGCGACCACAACCCACCCCAGATGCCGGCCGGCGGCCGGCGCTCGAGCAGCACGTGCCCGGCCCGGTCCAGCAGCACCAGCAGGTAAATCGTACGTTCTCTCACCCGCGTCGCGGGCTTCGGAGCGGGCAGGCGGTTGACGGCATTCGCGGCGAGGGCCCGGCAGTCGCCGTTGACCGGGCAGTCGCCACAGGCCGGGCGGGAGCGTGTGCACACGATGGCGCCCAGGTCCATCACGGCCTGGGTGTAATCCGCGCCGCGACGGTTGGGCAGGCGTTTTTCAGCTTCGGCCCAGAGAGTTTTCTGGGCGGCGGTGGATCCGGTCCATTCCTCGACACAGGCGTGACGCGCCAGCACGCGGCGCACGTTGCCGTCGAGTACGGCGGCCGGTACATCCTGCGATTGCGAGACGATGGCGTTGGCGGTGCTGGCGCCGATGCCGGGCAATTCCTGCAATTGCTCCGGAGTCGTTGGAAGCTCACCACCGAATTGAGCCATGCAGTTCACTGCCGCCTTGTGCAGGTTGCGGGCGCGTGCGTAATAGCCCAGGCCCGACCAGTGGGACAGCACATCGTCCAGCGCAGCGCCGGCCAGATCGGGCAGGGCGGGGAAGCGCTCCATCCAGCGTTCGAAGTAAGGGATAACTGTCGCCACCTGGGTCTGCTGCAGCATGATCTCGGAAACCCAGACCCGGTAGGGCGTGCGCGGGTGCTGCCAGGGCAGGTCGTGGCGGCCGTGACGTTCCCACCAGGCCAGCAGCCGCGACGCGAATGGCTCGCGGCATCCGGCGGTGTGGCGTGCCTGGCGGGAACTCATGGAAGCGCCGGCGATGAAATCATCAGTCGATCGGCAGAATGGCGTTGACGAAAGCGCCCGCGTCGAACGGGCGCAGATCCTTGGCGGCTTCACCGACGCCGATGAATCGAATCGGCAGTTTCAGGTCCGAGGCGATGGCGAACAGCACGCCGCCCCGGGCGGTGCCGTCGAGCTTGGTCACGGTGACGCCGGTCAGCCCGATGGCCTCATTGAACTGCCGGGCCTGGTTCAGAGCGTTCTGGCCGGTGTTGGCGTCGACCACCAGCATCACCTCGTGGGGTGCCGCTTCGTCCTGCCTGCGGATCACCCGGTGAATCTTCTTCAATTCTTCCATCAGGTTCGACTGCGTGTGCAGGCGGCCGGCGGTGTCGGCAATCAGCACATCGATACCGCGTGCACGGGCGGCCGAAATGGCATCGAAGATCACCGCCGCCGAGTCGGCACCCGTGCCCTGGGCGATCACCGGCACCTCGTTGCGCTCGCCCCAGGATTTCAACTGCTCCACCGCCGCTGCACGAAAGGTGTCGCCAGCGGCCAGCATGACCTGGAGTCCGTCTTCCTTGTAACGCTGGGCCAGCTTGCCGATGGTGGTTGTCTTGCCGGCCCCGTTCACCCCCACCATCAGGATGACGAACGGCTTCTTCGACTCGTCGACCACCAGAAACTCCTCGCAGGGCTCGATGAGTTCGAACAGTTCGGCCTGCACGGCGGGCAGCAGTCCGGCGGGGTCCGTGATGACGCCGTTGGCAACCGCCGTGCGCAGGTTCTCGACAATGTCGATGGCGGTCTGCGCGCCGATGTCGGAAGTGATCAGGGTGTCCTCGATCTCCTCCAGCAGGGCCTGGTCGATTTCGGTGCGCCCGGAGAACAGGCCACGCAGGCGGTTGCCGAGTTGACGGCGGGTGTCCTCCAGCCGCTGGTCCAGCGCTTCTTCGCCGGCCTTTTCCGCCGGACGAAGCTGAACGCCTTCCACGGCGCCGGGAGTTTTCCTGTTTTTGCGGAAGATACGGAACATGAGAGCGAGATCGTCTGAAGCCGGGACGGTATGCTAGCAGGTGGGGTCGATGCGCGGGCATCAAAAGTCACCGGAGCGAAGCGGAAATGGGGCAGTGAGCCGGAAACAGTCGAAGGCGCGGGGCCGGAGCGGCAAGTCCGGCATGGTGCGGATCATCGGTGGAAGCTGGCGCGGCCGCAGACTGCCGGTCGCCGACGTTCCCGGGCTGCGGCCGTCGGGAGACCGCAGCCGCGAGACCCTGTTCAACTGGCTGCAGGCGGAACTGCCCGGCGCGCGAGTGGCCGACCTGTTTGCCGGTACCGGCGTGCTGGGCTTCGAGGCGGTCTCACGGGGCGCCGCGGGCGCCGTGTTGATTGAGCAGGACCGGGACGCTGTCCGCGTTCTGAGTGGAAGTGTTGCGGCGCTCGATGCGCAGTCGCGGGTCGAGGTCAGCGAGGGAGACGCCCTGGCCTGGCTAAAGAACCGGGCAGCCGGGTCGCTCGACATCGTGTTCGCGGATCCGCCCTTCGGCGCCGGATTGGCGAGACCCGTGCTGGAAGCCCTGCGGACTTGCCCGGCCTTGCGAACGGGTGGCCTCGTCTACCTGGAGACCGCCCGTGATGCGGGCCTGCAGGGCTTGCCCCGGGGCTGGGAGGTGGTGCGGGAGAAGGTGCTGGGTGAGGTGCGAATGCAGTTGCTGCAAAAAATCTGAAATTTTCTGTAAGTCTTTTCGGGTCGCCCGGGTCACATCATCGCAGGTTGCGAAACCTGTCAGAAGACTCCTCAGTCCCTGCTGACGGGCGGCCTTCGGGTCGCCCGTTTTTTTTATTCCGCGCGGCATCCTTCCCGGACTCCGGCCGTGCGCATGCGGACGGTAAAAACACCGGGGCACATCAGCTAGAATGTGGGTTTTACCCGCACCGGGCTTCATTTCATGATTTCGCACAAATCCGCGGTTTATCCGGGCACTTTCGACCCCATCACCAAGGGGCACACCGATCTTGTAACGCGCGCCGCACGGGTTTTCGAGCGCGTGGTGGTCGCCATCGCCGAGAGTCCTCACAAGGCTCCCATGTTCGCGCTTGACGAGCGCATCGCGCTGGCGCGCGAGGAACTCAGTGATGTCGGAAACGTGGAGGTGGTCGGATTCAGCAACCTGCTGGTGGAATTCGTGCAGCAATGCGGAGCCGGGGTCATCGTGCGCGGGCTGCGGGCGGTGTCGGATTTCGAGTACGAATTTCAGTTGGCCAGCATGAACCGGCATCTCGCGCCCGAGGTCGAAACCCTGTTCATGACGCCGGACGAACGCTATGGCTTCATCTCCTCGTCGCTGGTCAAGGAAATCGCACGCCTGAACGGCGATGTGTCCGAGTTCGTCGGTGCCCGGGTCAGGCAGGCCCTCGGTCAGCGCTTCGGCGAAATGAGCTGAGACCGGCGCGGCCGGGAGAAATCACGTGGCACTGAAGATTACCGAGGAATGCATCAACTGTGATGTCTGCGAGCCCGAGTGCCCGAACGAGGCGATTTCGCAGGGCGTGGAATACTACGTTATCGATCCCGCCAAGTGCACCGAGTGCGTCGGTCATTTCGACACGCCGCAGTGTGTTGAGGTGTGTCCCGTCGAATGCATTCCCAAAGACGATAACCACCCCGAAACCCAGGACGAATTATGGAAGAAATACGAGCGTCTGATTGCCGGAGCCACGGTTTGAGCGAACCTGAATACAGGCCCGTCGCTCGCGCGCGCAAATGGGTTCGCCTGCTCACCGGATTGCTGGTGCTGGTCGCTACCCTCGCCCACGGCCAACCGGGGCCGGGCAAGGCGGCGATTGCCAGCGCACATTATCTGGCCACCGAAGCCGGTCATGAAATCCTGGAACAGGGCGGTAACGCGTTTGATGCCGCGATCGCGGTGAGCGCGGCGCTGGCCGTGGTCGAACCCACCAGTTCGGGCATCGGCGGGGGTGCCTTCTGGTTGCTGCACCGCGCCAGCGACGGCCACCAGGTGATGGTGGATGCGCGGGAACAGGCACCGGCGGCCGCGCACCGCGACATGTACCTGGCTGAAGAAGGCAACGTGAATCGTGACCTTGCGGTCAACGGGCCGCTGGCGGGCGCCATCCCGGGGGAGATCGCCGGCCTGGAGCACCTGGCTGAGAATTACGGGCGCCTGCCCCTTTCCGCCAGCCTGCAGCCGGCCATCCGGCTGGCGCGGGAAGGCTTTCCGATCGACGAGAAGTTCCACCGCATGCTGATGTGGCGGGCGGTCACGATGAAACGCTGGCCGGCCGCGTCCGAGGTGTTTCTTCCGGGCGGCTCGATCCCACCTGTCGGGCATGTCATTCGGCAGCCGGATCTGGCCTGGGTGCTGGAACAGGTCGCCGAGAAAGGCGCGGAGGGCTTTTACAGCGGCGAGGTGGCGGAGCGCATTGTCAAAGGGGTGCGCGATGCCGGCGGTATCTGGACCCTGGAAGACCTGCAGGCCTACCGGGTGAAGGAACGCGAGCCGATCCGCACCGATTACGGAGACTACGAACTGGTCACCGCGCCGCCGCCGTCGTCCGGTGGCATCGCCATCGCCGAAATGCTGAACATTCTCGAGGCGTGGCCGATCAATGACCTGCCCAGGGTGACCCGCACCCACCTGATCGCCGAGGCGATGCGCCGTGCCTACCGTGACCGGGCCATTTACCTGGGTGATCCCGATTTCACCGAGGTACCGGTGGACATGCTGACCAGCCAGCATTACGCCGACGGGCTGCGTGCTTCCATCCGGCCGGACCGGGCGACGCCGAGCAGCATGTTGCCCGGCAACGTGCAGCTCACCGAGGGCACCGACACCACCCATTTCTCGTTGATCGATTCCGAGGGCAACATGGTCGCGGCCACCCTGACCGTGAATCTGCCGTTCGGCTCGGCGTTCATGGCGCCGGGCACCGGTTTTCTGGTCAACAACGAAATGGACGATTTCTCGGCCAAGCCGGGCGTACCCAATGCGTTCGGCCTGATCGGTTTCGCGGCCAATGAGATTCAGCCCTATAAACGGCCGCTGTCGAGCATGAGTCCGACGTTCATTCTCGGCGAGGACCGCCGCGCCGTGCTCGGCACCCCGGGCGGTAGCCGCATCATCACGATGGTCTTGCTGGGCATTCTCGACTTCATGCGCGGCAACGAACCCGAATCCTGGGTGTCGCTGCCGCGTTTTCACCACCAGTACGAGCCCGACCAGATTTCGGCCGAAGAGGCCACGTTCACTGCCGAGGAAATCGAGGCCCTCAAAGCGTTGGGTCACGATGTGCAGGTGCGCGACACCTGGGGCAACATGCACGGAGTGATGTGGGATCTGCAGAACGGCGAGTTGAGTGCGGGTTCCGACCCGCGCGGGCCGTCGGGCCGCGCCATCGTCAAATAGGCGTTCGATAGGAGAGACGACATGAGGAATACCTTTGCCTTGCAGGCCTTCACCCTGTTGCTCGCCGCCACGGTCGTGCCGGCCCAGGCCATCGAGCCGGACGAGCTGGACCGGCTGGCCGCCGACGCGCAGGACCAGGTGGTCCAATGGCGGCGCTGGTTCCACGAACATCCCGAGCTGAGCAACCGCGAGGTCAACACCGCCGAGCGTGTCGCGGAGATTCTGCGTGGCATGGGGCTGGAGCCGAAGACAGGGATCGCGCATACGGGGATCACGGCCGTGATCGAGGGCGGCAAACCGGGACCGATGGTGGCGATTCGCACGGACATGGACGGCTTGCCCGTGACCGAGGAAACCGGCTTGCCTTTCGCTTCGAAGCAACGCGCTGAGTACAACGGCCAGGAGGTCGGTGTCATGCATGCCTGCGGGCACGATGCGCACATGGCGATGTTGCTGGGTGCGGCGCAGGTGCTGCTCGCGGTGCGTGACGAGCTGCCCGGTTCGGTGATGCTGATTTTCCAGCCGGCCGAGGAAGGCGCGCCTGCGGGTGAGGAAGGCGGCGCCGAACTGATGCTCAAGGAGGGCATCTGGGACGAGCGCAAGCCCGAGGCCGTGTTCGGCATTCACGTCGGCATCAACCAGCCGGGCGGCGAATTGTCGGTCAAACCCGGTCCGCTGATGGCGGCTTCCGACCGTTACGAAATTCGCGTGCTGGGCAAACAGACCCACGGCGCGCGCCCCTGGAACGGAGTCGACCCGATCGTCGTCGCTTCGCAGATCGTACTCGGGCTGCAGACCATCGCCAGCCGCCAGGTCGACGTCACCCAGGCGCCGTCGATCATCAGCGTCGGCCGCATCACCGGGGGCATCCGCAACAATGTGATTCCCGATTCGGTTGAACTGGAAGGCACGATCCGGACCTTCGATCAGGCCATGCGCGAGGACATTCACGCAGCCATGGAACGCACCGCCCGTGGTATCGCGGAAAGCGCCGGCGCGGAGATCGAATTCGAGATCGACTACGGCTACCCACCGGTGGTCAACGATGCCGACCTGGTGGCGCGGATGATGCCGACCCTGGAGCGCGTCGCCCCGGTGAATTCACTGAATCCACAAACCGTGGCCGAAGACTTCTCCTTCTTCGCCAACGAGACGCCTGGCGTGTTCATTTTTCTCGGCAACTCACCGCCCGGCGTCGATCCCGCCACGCAGCCGTCCAATCACTCGCCGCTGTTCACGACCCACGAGCCGAACATGGAGGTGGGCGTGCGCGCCTTCGCGCACCTGGTGGTGGATTATCTGGAGGGGCAGGGCGACTGACCCGGGGTCAGGGCCGGATATAGGCCCGCGGACGGTCGGAATCGGCCGGCAGGTAGCGGTCGCGCAGCAGGGTCTGGCGGGACACCATCGGGATGCGCCGGCCATTCAGGATCACGGTTTCGGCCAGGGTGGTCACTTCCAGCGGATCGCCGGTCCACAGCACCAGATTGGCGGGCGCGCCGGGCGTGACGGTACCGTGACCGTCGGGCAAGCCGAAAATCGCGGCGGGAGCCGATGTCAGGCCGGCCACGCCGACCTCGTGCGGCAATCCGTTGGCCACGGCCACGCCGGCGGCCTGACGCAGCTTGCGGGCATTGTGTGGTGCCTCTTCGCCTCCGGTGAAACTCACGGTGACCCCGGCTTCATGCAGAATGGCCGCGTTGTCCAGCCGGGCGCCGATCTGATCGAAATCGCCGGGCAGGTTGCGCAGCGGATCCACCAGTACCGGCACACCCGCCTCGGCCAGTGTGTCGGCGACCTTCCAGGCCTCGGCTCCGCCGCTGATCACCGCGCGCCAGCCGTTGCGCTCGGCCAAACGGATGATCTGCAGGATATCGCTCGCGCGGTCCGACGAGAAAACGACGTGCCCGGATTCTGCGAAGCGGGCGATGGCCTGCCGCCCCAGCGGAGTGAGCAATGCCCCGGGCTGCGAGGCTCCGGTGTCCCGGGATTCCGCCACGGCCTGCTCCAGCAACATGTACTGGGCCGCGCGCGACTGGCCGGTCAGCGCGCTGGTCGATGCGCCGATGCCGATGAACAGCACGGGTTCGGACAGGAAGGAATCGTACGCGCCGTCCAACGATACGGCACGGCCCTGGCCGCCGATGAACCCGCCGCCGCGCCCGGCACCGAGCAGGGTCCATCCGTAGCCTTCGATGCGGGTGACCGGGATGGCCGTAGAGTCGGGATTGTAGGCTGGCGTTACGTCGAATTCGGGTCGTGGGGCCAGCCGGTCGAGCGGTGGTGGCGCGGGTGGCTGCAGGGTCTGGTCAACGGTGGTGGCCTCGCCGGAGAGCTCGGTCAGTCCCAGGGCGGTGATGCCGGCAAAGAGCGCGGGTGTGACCGGGCGCCGGTTGGCTTCGATCACGGTCGCGTTGTCTGGTGCTTCCAGGCCGTGGCCGACCGCGGAAACGCGGCCGTCCAGAACGACGATGTCGGCTTCCTGCACCACGGGCGGCGTGCTCATCGTATACACGGTGGCATCGTGGATGAACAGGGTTTGCGCCCGCACCGCCGAGGCGGCCGGCAACAGCCACAGCACGCCGACGGCGCTGGCCAGAAGGGTGCGGACGGGCCATCGCCTCATGGCCGGTCTCCCAGCGACTGGCCCAGTTCGAAATCCGAGAGCGGCTGCCGTTCGAGATCCGCGCGATCGAAAATCAGCGCGCCGTCGATGAATACCTGGTCGGCTTTCGCGTAAACACTGAACGGATTGCCGTTCCAGATAACCACATCGGCCATCTTGCCGGGCTCCAGGGTGCCGGTCCGGTCGAGGATGCCCAGCGACCGGGCGGCATTGGCGGTCAGCCAGCGAATGGCCTGTTCCGGTGGGATGTTCATGCCGGCCGCGCGGCCGCGCGCCATGGCCTTGGCGGCTTCCTGATTGAGCCGCTGAATGCCCTCGCTGGAATCGGAATGGACGATGGCGCAACTGCCTTCGGGGCGGTCGACCAGTGCGATGTTCTCGGGAATGCCGTCGTAGGCTTCGGCCTTGAACCCCCACCAGTCCGCCCACAACGCGCCGCACACGCCGGCGGCGGCGAGTTCGTCGGCGATCTTGTAGGCTTCCACGCCGTGGTGGAAGGCGCTGATGGAGTATCCGAACTCGGCGGCCACGTCCAGCATGGTCATCATTTCGTCGGCGCGATAGCAATGGTTGTGCACCAGGATTTCCCCGCGCAGCACGCCGGCCAGGGTCTCCAGACGCAGGTCACGCGCCGGCGCGTCCAGGCCGGTCTCACCGTCGGCGACACGCTGTTCGTAACGGGCCCAGTCGTCGAGGTATTTCTGTGCCTCGATCCACCGGGCACGAAAGCCCGCCACATTGCCCATCCGGGTCGAAGGTTCCTGGTTGCGCTGGCCATAGACTCGCTTGGGGTTTTCGCCGCAGGCCATTTTCAGTCCGTGCGGCGCGCCCGGAAACTTCATGGCCTGGTAGCTGACCGCGGGCACGTTCTTCAGCGTAACGCCCCGACCGCCGATCAGATTGGCCGAGCCCGGAAGAACCTGCAGGGTTGTCACCCCGCCGGCCCGGGCCCGGTTGAATCCCGGGTCCTGGGGCCAGATACCGTGCTCGGCCCAGACGTGCGCCGTTGTCGGGGATGTCGCCTCGTTGCCGTCCGAATGCGCCGCGATGCCCGGGCTGGCGTATACACCCAGGTGGGAATGCACGTCGATCAGCCCCGGCGTGACCCAGCGGCCTTCGGCATCGAGGCGGTTGGCGTCACCCGGCGCGCGGATGGCGCGGCTGGAAACCGCCTGGATTCGGCCGTCGGCCAGCAGCACGCTGGCCTGGTCCAGTCGATCCCCGGTTCCGGTCAGGACGGTCGCATTGGTGATGAGCAGGGATTGCGACGGCAACGGTTGGTAGGTCGAAGGATACGGCGCCTCCGCGCGCAGCAGCGTACTGCACACGAGTGCGGTTAGAAGGACAATGAAACGCACGCAGGCCATAGGAGCGGAAGTCTAGCAGAACGGCTATCATCGCAACATGAAAGCGCTTCAGGGGATGGACCTGCCAGGGGTGGACGAACTGCGCAGCTGGATCGGGCACAGCCTGTGTCACGGCGAGCATGTTCTGGCGCGCAGCAACCAGGGCACCATTCTGCTGTACCAGCAGGGACCCAGGCCGCTGATCGTCAAGACCGCGATGGGGCGCGGCGTGGTATTGCGCGCCCGGCGCCAGACCCTGTTGCGGGAGTATGCCGCGTACCGGCGCCTGGAGGGCGTCGTCGGTGTTCCTGCCTGCTACGGCATGATCGACCGGCGCTACCTGCTGCTCGAATACGTTGCCGGTACGTCCTACCGCGAGGCGACCCTGGATGATCGCGAGGCGTGGTTCGAAAAGCTGCTTGAAATCCTCCATGCCATTCATGCGCGCGGAGTCGCCCATGGTGATCTCAAGTCAAAAGGCAATCTGCTGGTTACGGCGTCGGGGGAGCCGTGCGTGGTGGACTTCGGCACGGCGTTCGTCCACCGCACCGGTTTTCATCCGGTGAACAACTGGTTCTTCCGGACGGCGCGGCGCATGGACCGTAACGCCTGGGTCAAGCACAAGTACCGGGGCTTTTACCGTGATGCGTCGGAAGAGGACAGCGCACTGCTGGATTACAGCTGGATCGAACGCGTGGTCAGACGTCTGAGCGGACGGCCGATGGACCGGCTGCGGTGAACTCCGCCAACCGGCGCAGGCCTTCCTCGATGCTGATGCTCGGCCGCCAGGCCAGGTCCCGCCGCGCCGCCGAGATATCAAACCAGTGAGCCGTGGACAGTTGCTCCGCTGAAAAGCGGGTCAGCGGAGGCTCGCTCTCAATCCGGAAGGCGCGCCACAGTGATTCACAGGTTGCTCCGGCCGCGCGGGCCACCCAGGCCGGAACGGGCCGAATGCGCACGTCGATGCCGATCGCGGCCAGCAGCCTGGCGATGATATCGCGCTGAGGCAGCGGCTCGCCGTTACTGATGAAGTAGGCGCGGCCGGCGCAGGTGCGTTCGTCGGCGAGATTCAACAGCGCATTGACGTGAGCCTGGGCTGCGTTGTCCACGTAAACCGTATCGATTTTCTTGTCGGCACCGGGCAGTGCCAGCCGGCCACGGCGCACGCGTGCCGCCAGGCGCGGCAGGATGTGCGGATCGTCCGGACCCCAGATCAGGTGCGGGCGCAGGGCGGTGGTCGCCAGCGAATCACTGTCGGCCGCGAGTACGGCTTGTTCCGCCAGTGCCTTGGTGGCCGGGTAGGGCGCCGTGTAATGGTCGGGCAGCGGCAGGAATTCGTTCGCGCCTTCGATATCGTCGCCGGCATGAACGATGCTGGGTGAACTGGTGTGTACCAGGATGGGAATGCGTTGCTGCAGGCAGGTGTCGATTACCGCCTGGGTACCCTCCACGTTCACCCGCCGGTAGTCTTCGAAATCTCCCCACACCCCGGCTTTTCCGGCAGTGTGGATAATGGCGTCGCAACCGGTGGCGGCCGCGCCGAGTGCATCGGGATCGGTGATATCACCCCTTCTCACTTCGACGCCGGCCGCAGCGAGTCCGTCCGCCTCGCTGCGCTGGAACGCGACTGTTCGAAAGTCACGCTGCAGCAACTGGCGGCAGATGGCAGAGCCCAGAAAGCCACCGCCGCCGGTTACCAGCACTCTCATTCAGGTCTGCATTTGGCCGGCTGCCCAACGGGCGAGTTCCTCGCGGCCGATCTTCGCGTTGTGTCGGATGTCGACGGGAAAACCCGGGTGGAACAGTACCGTGCGCACGCTGCGCGTGAGTGGGTGGGCCTGCGCCAGTTGCAGCAGATCGTAATGCACGCGCTCGCGATCGACCGGTTCGAGCTTGCCTGTTACTTCCACGCACAGCACCGGAATCTGTCTTCCCCGTGGACCCACGCCGACCACCGCGGTGCGCGCGGCGTCGGGATGCTGATTGAACACGCCCTCGCATTGTTCGGCGAACAGGGTTTCCTTGCCGGTTTCGATCCGCTGAGCGACCCGGCCGCAGTACCACAGGCGGCCCTGACCATCGAGAATGCCGACATCACCCATGCGGTGCCAGAAGCCGCCGCTACCGTCGGGAATTCTGCCGAGTGCCGTATCGGTGTCGCGCGCCCAGTACGTATCGGTACAGCTCGGTCCGCGCACGATGATTTCGCCCGGCATGCCCGGTGGCATGGGAGTCGCATCGTCGATGTCGTCGATTGCGTCGTCGGTGATCCGGATCACACGGACCTCGTTGCCGGTCACGGGCTGGCCCACCAGAAATCCTTCGCCGGATTCGGTCAGATCCTGGACTCGGGCATCGAGTTCCTGGTTGGTGACGTTGCTCACCGGCAGGCATTCGGTCGCACCGTAAGGCGTGTGTATCAGGGTGTCGTTGGCCAGCGAGCCTTCCAGCCGGCGGATCACCCGCAGCGGCACGGCGGCGCCGGCGGAAATCACGCGGCGTATGCTCCACATGCGGTGACCGGTCTGCTCGGTGTGCCGGCTCAGGGTATCGAGCAGTGCCGGCGAACCGAACACGGTGGTGACCTCGTGTTTTTCGATCAGTTCGACAAGCGCCGCGGGATCGGCCTCGGCGGGCCGGGTGGGGTCCATGTCCGGTATGACCGTGGTCATGCCCAGGGCCGGGTCGAACAACGCGAACGGCGGAAAAGTCTGCAGGCTCACTTCGCCTTCTTCGATGGCGAACGTGTCGCGCAGCATTTCCACCTGGGCCACGAAATGCCGGTGCCGGTAGACCACGCCCTTGGGTGCTCCGGTGCTGCCCGAAGTGAACAGGATGGCCGCGAGGTCATCGGCCTGGGTGGGGTGTTGCACGGGCTCGACGACGGTATCGGTGCGGGCCAGTTTCTTCAGCGGAGTGCCACCCGTACCGGGTGCCCAGCCATCGGTGACCAGAATCTCCAGGCTGTTCCTGGCCCAACCCAGGAAACGCCGCGCGAACTGCGCCCGGGTCACACCGATGAAGGCTTCGGGCGCGGCTTCGCCAAGACACTGTTTCAGGGATTTCCGGTCGATTCCGGGATCGATCAGAACCGGCACGGCGCCGGCCTTGAACAGGGCGAAGAAAACCGCGACGAAATTCAGCCCGGGTCGCAGCATCAGCGCGGTTCGGGTGCCGGCTGTAATGCCGAGCGCTTCGAGACCGCCGGCGTAGGCGTTGGCCAGATCGTTCAGTTCGCGATAGGTGCACGACCGGTAACCGGAAACCCGCCCCAGCGTATTTCGATGGGGGTAATGCATCGCGATGGCGGCGGGCTGCTGGCTGGCCTGCCAGGCCAGGGCGCCCGCGACGTTGCATACGGAACCCGTATTCCAGGGCCGGGTTGCCGCCGCGTCATTCACCGTTGTGTCCATGGTTCGAATCATCCTTGACGTCGATAAAGTCGCATAGCGTGCGAACCAATCCCTCACCCCCGTCTTCGAGCACATAGTGACCGCAGTCATCCAGCGACTCCAGCCTGGCGTGCGGGTAGATTTCGCGCCAGCGCCGCAGAAAACTGCGGTCGAAGACGAAATCCCTGCCGCCCCAGGCAATGAGGCAGGGTCGATCCGCGAACTGACCCAGATGCTCCGCCGTCTCGGTCAAAATGTCAAAACCCGGGTCGGATTCAGCCAGCGGGATGTCCTGCACGAAACGCAGGGTGGCGATGCGATTGGCCGGGGTGTCGTAGGGTCCGACGTAGGCCGACCGGACTCGCGGGTCGACGGGTTTTTTGAAGGCCACCCGGGCCGCGGAACCCGCGAAGGCATTCATGCGCAGCACCAGCCAGGCTCCGAGGCGCGTGTTGCGCACCAGTGACAGGGCCCACGGCATGGGTTTGTCTTCCGGCAGGGGAAAAGCCGCCGTGTTGAGGATGACCAGCCGGGCGATTCGGTGGGGATTTCGAACGGCCCATGCGAATCCGATCATGCCGCCCCAGTCGTGCACGACCAGGGTCAGGGGCCGGTCCGGGGCCACGTGGCGGATCAGTGTATCCAGGTCGTCGATGCGGCTGGCGAGCCTGTAATCGTAGGCGGAGGCCGGGGGCTTGTCGGACAGCCCGCAACCGAGGTGATCCGGGACAATGCAGCGGTGGGTGCCGCGCAAGCCGAGCACCAGCTTGCGGTAATAGAACGACCAGGTCGGGTTGCCGTGCAGCATCAGCACGGGCGGTGCATCCGCGGGCCCCTCGTCCAGGTAGTGCATGCGGCCCGCCGGGCGCTGCAGCCAGTGGCTGTCGAACGGATACAGATCCGGCGGTGGTGACCAGGGCTGACTCACCGGCGCCCTCCCGCGGCTTACCAGACGATCTCGGCCATCGAGCAATTCAGGCCGGAGCCGATGCCGAGCAGCGCCACCCGGTCGCCCTTGTTGAGGCGCCCGCTCTCGAATGCGCGGGCGAGCACGATGGGAACCGAAGCCGGACCCACGTTACCCATTTCCGGATAGATCGCATGCACCTTTTCGGGGTCGAGTCCCAGCAGCTTGACCAGCGATTCGGTGTGTACCTTGCTGACCTGGTGGATTACGAACTGGTCGAGTTCGGAGGCGACCCAGCCGAGGGCGCTGCATGCGGCGCGGAACGTTCCGGTCGCCAGTTTCAGGCCCTCGCCGAGCAGCACCTTGGTGTCGGTGACCATGCGGTCCATCTGACCGCGGCACAGCGAATTGAACTGGGTGGCGCTGCGCGTGATGCTGCCGCGATAGCGATGGCCGTCCGGAGCGACGGTTTCGCGCGCCATCAGCATGGCCGCCGAGCCCGAGCCCAGGGTCAGCGAGGCGAACTCGGCGCGAAACTGTTCTTCGCTCATCGACGGGTCGAGCATGCGCTCGATGGTCGCTTCGGTGATCGGCCCGCTGGATTCACCGTCCACGATGAGGGCGTAGTCGACCTCGTCCCGCTCCAGCATGCGCGCGGCGATGTCCATGCCGTTCATGAACGCCAGGCAGGCGTTTCCGACGTCGAAATTCAGGCAGTCATCGCCAAGGCCCAGGTTGCCGTGCACGATGCAGGCGGTGGAGGGTTCCAGGTAGTCCCGGCAAACCGAGGTATTGATCAGCACACCGACCCGGTCGCGGTCTATGCCTGCCTGGCGCAGCACTTTCTCCGCCGCCTGGGTGGCCGCGTCGGACGGCTGGGTGCCATCTGGCCAGAATCGGCGGGCGGTAATGCCGGAAATCTCTTCCAGCAGGTCGCCACGAATTCCGAGGCGTTCCAGGGTCGGTGCCAGGCGCAGCGATATTTCGGCCGAGGTGACGCGAATGGGGGGTTCGACCGCTGCAATGGCCTGTATCACGACGTTCTTGAAGTTCATGGGGGATCATCGGAAGGGATCAGACCTTTTATTATAGCTGCTTGGGTGTGCATTCAGCAGTGCGGCGTTCAAACGCGACGATTGCTGGGCTACACTTGCCGAAACGGCGAATCGATCAACACAACAGGGGTATCGCGTTGGCGCAGGGAACGGACAGCCAGCAGACCACAGTCTCGCCCGGTCCGAAAGACTTCAAGCCGCAGCACATGCCGCTGTCGCGGCTTGGCGCCCCGGCGGAAGGCGAGGTTCATGCCTGGTTTCTCGACCTGGGCCTGCTCGGTGCACCGTTGCGCCAGGCGCTGGCCGGCGAATCTCCCGACTCGGGGGCTGCGCTGACAGCCGGCCAGCGGCGTTTTGCACGACGGTTTTATCTGCGCTTGCTGCTGGGTGCCTACCTGGGCTTGTCCGGCAAGGATGTCAGCCTGGTCCGAAGCGTCAAAGGCAAGCCGGTGCTGGACGCCGCGGTGCATCAGACCGGTTTGCAGTTCAGCATGGCCAAAAGCGGTGACAAGGTTCTGGTCGGCGTGTGCTCGTTCAATCCCATCGGAGTGGATCTGGAGCCCGCGGATCGGCGCGCCCACAACGCCATGCGGGTGGCGCGCCGTTATTTTCATCCGGACGAGGCCGATGATCTGACGGCCATGCCGGCGGCCGGTCGCGATGCCGCCTTCGTGCGTGCCTGGGCCTGCAAGGAAGCGGTCGTGAAAGCTTCCGGTCAGGGCATCGCCAACCAGTTATGCCGATTCCGTATCGAAATGAGTCCGGACCGGCCGGCCGCCATTCACGCCATGGAGGGGGACGATGCGGAAGGCTGGGCACTGACCCTGCTGCGTCCCGAGGCCGGGTTTGTCGGTGCGGTGGCCGTACAGCACCCGCGCCTGGAGTTGCATTGCCACCGACTTCTGCCGGCTGCATGATTCCGCTCCGTTTCGTACATTGGCGCGACTGTCGCCGCCCCGGAGCGGTCGTGCTCCTGCTTTGCGCCCTGCTTTCCGGTTGCCAGCTCAGCCCCGCGCGGGTCGAGCGGGTGGACCAGGCTGTCGAGCAGGCCCGTGAGCAGGCCCTCAGTTGTCCGGCGACGGAGCGCGACCGGTGCAGTGCGAATTCGCCAGTCATGGAGATGGCGGCACGGGCGGCCGGTGATGGTCGCAACCGGGTGTTGCTGCTGGAAACCGGCGGGGAAGCTCTGGAACTTCGGGTTCATCTCATCCGCGCGGCGCGGGACACGATCGACCTGCAAAACTTCATTCTGCGAGCCGATCAAACCGGGACGCTAGTGCTCAATGAACTGCTCGATGCAGCGCGCCGGGGCGTGCGAGTACGCCTGTTGCTGGACCAGATGTTCACGGTGGCGGACCTGGATTACCTGGTGAAGCTCACCATGGCCCACGTCAACTTCGAGATTCGCTTCTACAATCCGTCCTTCCACAAGGCGCGTACCGAAAAACACGACTGGATCAGCGGGGTTGCCTGCTGTTTCCGGCGGTTCAACCAGCGCATGCACAACAAGTTGATGGTCGTCGATGAATTGGCCGGCATCGTCGGTGGCCGGAACATCGCGGATCGCTATTTCGATTTCGACACCAACTACAACTTCAAGGATCGTGATGCGGCCGTGTACGGCCCTGCGGCGCGTGACATGCGTGTCTCGTTCGATCGCTTCTGGAAGAGCCCCGATACGGTTCCGGTGCAGTATCTGCGGGACGTTGCCGAAGAACTGCTCAATGGCGCCGATCCGTCGCTCGAAACCTACCATCCGCCGCTGCGCCTGCTGCCATTGCTGGAGCGGGTCGCGAATACCTCCCATGTTCGTGCGCGATTCGTCGATCCCGTGTACCGGGTGGAGAGGGTCGAATTTTTCTCCGACTGGCCGCGCAAACAGGCGGCTCCGGAGAACGCACCGGAAAAGGACATCACCCGGGAGTTGCATGACGTGCTGGCGGCGGCGCATGAGTCGATCGTGATCCAGTCTCCCTACCTCGTGCTGTCACCACAGGCTCGTGATGTGTTCCGTGAATTACGCGAACGGAATCCCGAAATCGAACTGGTTTTTTCCACCAATTCCCTGGCTTCGACCGATGCCGACACGGTGTACGGAAATACTCACCGGCACAAAAAACGGTACATCGACAGCCTTGGATTCCAGATGTACGAATTCAAGCCGTTTCCGGCCGATGCGCCGGAGTTCTTTCCGCGACTGCCGGCACTGATGGAGGAAAAAAGGGCCGGGTTGAAAAGTGATTCCGTGGTGTCGGGCGACGGTTCGACCATCGATATGCCGGCTCCTCGCGCCGGCCTGCATTCAAAGTCTTTCGTCGTTGACGGCAAAGTGGCGATGATCGGGTCGCACAACTTCGATCCCCGCTCGGAGGACTTCAACACCGAAAACGGACTGATCGTGTGGGACGAGGCATTCGCGGGCCGGCTGGAAGCGGTGATCCGGCGCGACATCGAACCCGGGAACAGCTGGGTGGTGGCCATGAAACCGGATGACGGGGACCCGGTAGCGGATGATCTGCCGTTCATCGACGAGGATACGGCGGCGGATTACTGGTCGCGCGGCCCGACTTCCGCTTACGAACTGATTCCCGGCCACGAGCCGCTGCCGCCAAACCATCCGGATTTCTACCTGCACTACTACCCGGTGGGCAGTTTTCCCGACGTGGTGCGAACCCGCCGCCAGTACCTGGTCCTGTTACTGGGCTCGATTTTCTTTTTTCTCGAGCCCATCCTGTAAGCCTCGTCCCGGGTTCAAAGTCCCAGCGGCAGGCCCGGCAACAACGGTGGCAGGCTTACCGCCTCGCCAAGGGGCAGGCTCAGTCCGTCTCCGTTGAGGTCGTCGATCAGGGCCAGCCGGCGGGTCGCGGACACCTCCGAAGAAATGAGGGTGTCCAGCGCGACCGAACCGCTGCCGAGATGCCCCGATGTCGACGTATCCTCGTCGATGGGATGCTCCAGGGCGTGGCTCCAGCTGACCACCACGTGCAGGCGCTTGAAATCGGATATCGTGGCGCCCTGAGGCGCCGTGGTCGTGAATTGAGCGGTGCTCCGGTCCCAGTAATAGTCGGTGACGGTCTGCGAGACGGTGAGTTCGACGCTGCCCACGGTCCGTGCCGAACTGCTGTCGACAATGTCCGCGTAGCTGTGCTGCAGGCCGTTCGGATCGCTGCCGGTCCGAGTGAATCGCCGTTGTACCTCGATCTGCTCCTCGGCGAGGCTGGCGGCCAGCGTGCGGATCTGCGCGTCGGTTCCGACCCGGCTCAGGTTGATTTCCAGCTGCGCGAGGGCCAACAGACCTCCGGAGAACATGGCGACTGCCACCAGTACGTCGATGAGACTGAAACCGAGTTGCCGCGCCGAAATTGATTGCCGTTCGTGCATGTTCTATCCCCTCTGATGTTGCGGTTGGCGGTTCAATACCAGGGTTGATCGGTCCAGCTTCCCGTCAGGCTGCCCAAACCGCCCACGGCCGAAACGTCGGCCATGATGTCTTCGTTGTAGATCACCTGGAACGTTCCGCTGTGCTCGCCGAAAACCCCGTCCATCACGACCGAGCCGAACACGGTCGCATCCCCGGTCGTGCTCAGTTCGGCGTCGCCGTTCTCGACATCGGTAACGAACAACATGCCGTAGAGTTCGGAACCCGAGTGCATGAGTGTTTCGCCCGAGGCACTGATCAGCATGACGGGATGCTCGGGAGATCCGATGGTCGTGTTGGCGGCGATTTCACAACTCGCCCCGGTCACCCAATAGGCGCCGGCAGACTCGGAATCCAGGGTCGAACAGTCGTTGATCACCCGTATCGAGTCGCGGAGTTTATCGGCCTCTGAGCGGGCCATGCCGAAGTAAAACTGGAACAGATCGCAGGGAAACAGATCGTCGAGCACAATGTCCGCCCCGACCTGGTCGAGCAGCAGCGTGGTCAGGGTCAATGCAGAACCCAGCGGGCACTCGCACAGCGCCAGGCCACAGCCCAGGTCCAGGGGAATGCCCAGTCCTCCATACCAGTCCTCCGCGTCGCAGGTGATGAGCGGAGCGTTGCGGGGATCAATGTCATCGTGGCCGGTGCAGCCAGGATTGGCGCTGCCCCAGATGGACGCCGGAATGCCGGCGCCACCACCGTTGATGTTGGCGACGATCTCGGTCAGCCCGCCGGTGGGCAGATCCGATTTGGTCACCAGCGGGAAGCCGGGTAACTGAGCGAATGCCGATACGCTGAAACTGGCGATCTGCTCGCTGATGCTCGACTGTGCCGCACAGGTGCCCGCGGCACAGTCGGCGCCGCCGGTGGCCAGCAGCGTGACCATGAGCTTGGAACCGTCGAGCAGTGCCGGATTGGTGTGGCAGCCCTCGATGATGGAACCCAGGGCCGGGTCGAGGCCCAGGTCCAGGTGGAGCAGGCACATCAAGGCCTCCACTTTTACTTCGGTGCCGGTGCCGGCAAGTATGCCCGGTGCCCCGATGGGCAGTTCGGTCGAGCCGTTCCAGTAGTAAAAGTAACTGTGATCGCGCCGGTCCGGCACAGGGTCACCCCAGCACGGATGGGTGGGGTCCGAAGCGTAATCAACATCACCGCAACGAACCCAGCGCTCCGAGCCTGCCACGAGCCAGCCATCGATTCCGGCGCCCAGCATGTCCTCGAGGTCGGCATTGATCAGCGTCCGGTTGGCGTTGAACCATTCGCGGGCCAGCCCGATGCCCGCCTCCGCGGCGAAAAATGCCTGCTTCTGGCGCAAGCTGTCGGCGGAAATCCTCTGGTCGGTGACCCCGGCGCGGGTGGAGTAGGCGAGCAGAATCAGCAGCAGCACCAGGGCGAAAACGCAAGTGAGGGTGGTGATCATTCCTCGCTGGGTACCAACGCCCCCCGGCATCCGTGCCGGGCCTTCAGATTCACTGGGTGCAATCCCTTGCATGGCGTATTCCCTGGCGCGGCTTCCGGCCGCACGAATTCAAAGCAGTATGTCGTTGCGAACGTCGATTGTCGTTTCCAGCGTTTGCTGGAATTCGGGCGCATTGCGCAGGCGGCCCTGCAGAACCAGCCGCACCCGCCGGAGGCGTTGGTTGGTCGTGTTGCCGAGCAAATCGGTGGCGACCACTTCCTGAACGGACTGATCGTCGTCGACCCGAAAATTGACGATGTCGACCAGTTGCGAGCTGGTCAGGCCAATCCAAGCGCTGTCGTCCGCGGCGCAGTCGGGCACAGTGCTTCCCGTCCAGGCTTCCATGCGGCGGGCGCCGTTCACTGTCCGGCTGCGGTAGGCGCCGTATTCATCTGCGGAGATGGTGCCGTCCCGGTTGCGGTCCACTTCGAAGATGAAACAGTCATTGGATTCGGCGATCTGGATGCCAGCCGGAAGATCGAATGATCCGAGCAATGGCAGATCGGCATCCACGGGCAGATTGATGCTCGCGTCCGGCAGGCACACCGTGTTGGCGAGACACCACATCGCGGCCGCCGTATAGCCCGCCCGGCGCACGTCGCGAGACATGATCTGCATCGTCCGGCGCATTTCATTCGACAGGCGGGTATCTTCGAGGATGCGTGCGTTGTTTCCCAGACCGTCACTGATCAACACGATGGCGGTGGATGAAACGACGATGCTGAGTAGCGAGGCAACAAGCATTTCGACCAGCGTTGCGCCGGTCTGCCGGGCATGGGTAGTGCTCACATTTCCCGAAGGCCGAACCTTCGGTTCCATGTGCTGCGAATCCGTGGCACACATGGTCTCCCCCTTTGTGTCGTCCTTGACTTGCTCGAAGGCGCTCGCGCAAAGTTCCCTGTTCGCGACGCTGTCGAGCCACTTCCGTGTCTACGAGCCGATCACCGACTCTGCCTTTATAGTGTTACAAACATGCAGTTTCTCTCACCATTTTTCCAAAATTTTGCCGATCCCGGCCGCAGTGCGGTTTTTCGGCCACTCCTGGGTTAAGCTGGGCGGCAAAACAGCCCGGTCTTTCAAACATGCGTCAGCCGCATTCCGAAGTTACAGAAACACTGTTCCCCGTTGTCGTGCACCATCGCGAGTACGGTTCGAGCGATCTGAACCAGGGCTTGTTCGACCTGGTCAAAAACCTGCAGGCCGACCGGTCCGTGGCCAATCGTGTTTCGGTGGATTCGATCACGACCGTCGGTGGCTACCAACCGGATGTGGTCCTGCACGAGCATTGCCGTGACGATGCGGTCTGGACGCGATTTTTGACGGAGATCGCGGAACCTTCGGTCGGCGCCTACATGGCCGCGCACCAGCAAGTCAGCGGCTGGCCCGTAACGGGAACCCGCTGGCGCATCACGGCCAGTTGGGCAGTGCTTTATCCGGCCTCCGCCTACCAGGCCCCGCACCTGCATCGCGACATCTCGTGCGTGCTCACCTATTACGCCCGGGTGCCGGTCCGGCCCCGTCCGGAAGGCGCGATTACCTTCATCAACCCGCACGTGGAATCCACGTTTCCGGCGAAGAAGAACTGGCCTTACGACAAGCACTATTTTCCGATGGATGGCACCTGCCTGGTGTTTCCGGGCTGGCTGCAGCACTTCGCGCATCCGCATTTCGCCGCGGACGAGGAGCGCCTGATGTTTTCGCTCGATATCGTTTTCGAGCCGCCCGGCTGAAACCGGGCCGGGATTGTCGTCAGGGTCGCAGGTACGGGCTGCAGACCGAAAGGCCGGCGGTCTGATCAATCATGGATTCCGCCCAGCGCAGGCCGGCCTGAATGTCGGAAGCGCGTTCCAGCCGGCCGCGATGCAGCGTACGGCGCCGATTGAAGGCCGAATAGGGTTCGTCGGGTTTCTTGGAGTATCCGGTGGACACTGCCGGCCATGCTTCGAGCAGATCAGGCAAATCATCGTCGAGCCCGAACCAGGCGGCCAGAGATTTCAGGTGCTGTTCGGGCGATTCCAGGAATGTCTCGAAATGCAGCAGGCGGACACGTCCCCCCGTTGCCGCGCCGGCGGTGGCCAGGTGGCGCATGCCGGTAAGCCAGGCCAGGGCCGCCAGCCGGGCTTCGTCCAGGGAGCCCGGGTCGAGCACGGGCGCTCCTGGCAGTGATTGCCAGTCGGCCAGCCGTGCTTCGATGTGTCCACGCAGATCCCGCGCCGGCTGGTGCTTGCCGAGCATCCCGGCCAGGTAAGTGTCCAGGTCGACATACATCAACAGGGCGCGTGAGGCGGGACGGTGGTTCAGGACGGGTTCGATCAGGCCGTTGCAGATGCTGGTCGCCTTGATCACGGGAATTTGCCGCGGGTGAAAGGCGCGGCCGTGGGCACGCAGCACCAGCTTCAGCAAGGATTCCCGCCGGGCGGCGTCGAGCAGCGGCAGGCGCCTCAGGGTCAGCGGTTCGCGCAACGGAAGCGTGTGCGCGCTGGCATCGAAGGCACGCGATAGCAAGGTGGAGCCGCAGTGGCCGATGTGAAATATGAACGCGGGGTCGGCCGCGGTGGCCGGGCCCTCCGACAGCGCTTCGTCCAGTTCGGCCAGGCTTGTCATCCGGCGTTCCGGTGCGGCCGGCAGGATGCGTTGATCGAGAAAACCGGCCTGCCGGTAGTCCGGCTCGTCCAGCCTGATCAGCGCCGCCTTTTCGGCGTCGGCGTCGATGTCGAACAGGTGCCAGTGGGCGGTGCCGGCCAGTTCCGGCAACGGCGGTGCAGGCCCTTCAGGGGGCATCGCGATTGGCGCGCAGTATCAGCCAGCCGCCGGCCACCAGCGCGATGATGGCGAGGGCGGACTCCCCGAACCATTGCCACGGGCCGGCGTCCAGGCCCAGCAGCAGTGCGCCGGTGATCACCAGGGCCGAGCCGGACAGCGCGCCGACCGTGCGGCGGCGGGAGCGCTCGATGCCGGCATTGAGGCGGGTGAGCTCGGCCGAATCGATCCGGTTCGACAGGCGGCCGGTGGTTGCCTGTTGCAGGTAGTCGTGCAGCAATCCCGGCATGTCGGGCGCCTTGCTCAGCCAGCCGGGCAGGCGCTCACGGAGTTCCCTGGCGGTCTGATCCAATCCGTGTTTTTCGCGCATGATGGTTTCGAGTTCGGGTTTGGCGACGGCCAGCACGTCGAGTTCCGGGTACAGTTGCCGGCCGAGGCCTTCGATGTTCAACAGGGTTTTCTGCAGCATGATGAG
Source organism: Elongatibacter sediminis (assembly GCF_037892215.1). Classification (NCBI taxonomy): domain Bacteria; kingdom Pseudomonadati; phylum Pseudomonadota; class Gammaproteobacteria; order Chromatiales; family Wenzhouxiangellaceae; genus Elongatibacter; species Elongatibacter sediminis. Next base: position 349,959 of record NZ_JAZHOG010000003.1, read on the forward strand.
CTGCGGCTGGATATTCAGCTTGAAGCGGTAAGCCACCTGAAACAGCTTCAGCATCAACTGCCCGAAGGAGACTTCGTTGAGCGGCCGCGTGAAATTGGGCTCGCCCACGGCTCGCACCGCGGCCTCCAGTTCATCGATTCTCGTGTCGGGCGGCACCCAGCCGGCATCCACGTGCAACTGGGCGACTCGCAGATAGTCGCGGTTGAACAGCGCGATGAAATTCTCCGAGATGTAGTAGAGGTCCCTGGGCGTGAGGCTGGCGACAATGCCGAAATCGAGTGCGATGAAGGTCGCGTCTTCCGGGTCGGTGGCGTCGATCAGAATATTGCCGGGGTGCATGTCGGCGTGAAACAGGTTGTCGCGGAATACCTGGGTGTAAAAAACCCGAATTCCCCGTTTGGCCAGCTTTTCCATGTTCACGCCGCGTTCCCGCAGCGCGGCGATGTCGCTCACCGGAATCCCGCGGACCCGCTCCATCACCAGCACCGGCTCCCGGGTGTACTGCCAGTGGATACGCGGGATGTACAGGTCACTTGAACCCTCGAAATTGCTGCGAAGAACAGACGCGTTGGCGGCTTCACGCACCATATCCAGTTCGTCGTAGATGAAGGTTTCGAATTCGCGGACGAACTGCGGGGGGCGCACCCGTGGCCCGCTCTCCCAGTACTTTTCGGCCAGCCGGGCGATGGTGTACAGCAGATCGAGATCCTGTTTGAGCTGACGCCGAATGCCGGGGCGCACGACCTTGACCACCACTTCCTGTCCGTCCGGCAGGGTGGCGGCATGGACCTGGGCGATCGACGCCGAGGCCATGGGTTCGGTGTCGAATTCGGCAAACAGTTCGGTGACCGGGCGCTCCAGTGCCCGCTCGACGATGGCGCGGGCCTCCTCGCCCGGGAACGGGGGTACCCGGTCCTGCAACAGGGCCAGCTCATCGGCGATGTCCGGCGGAACCAGGTCGCGCCGGGTGGAGACAATCTGGCCGAACTTGACGTAAATCGGTCCCATGTCCTGCAGCGCGCGCCGCAGCCGCTCACCGCGTGGCATGTCCTCCACCCCGGGAATGCGCCCGATGGGCAGGATGCCGGTGAGAAAACGCATGGGGCGGTACAGGTGGGTGGCCTGCAGAAATTCATCCAGCCGGTAACGCGCCAGGATGGCGCTGATCTTCAACAGGCGGCCGAACTGCCGCAGGCCCTGGATCACGCCTCGTCCTCCGTTTCACCATCCCGTTGTTCACGCAGTATGCGCAATCGCGCCTCGAGCCGGTCGGTGGCATCACGCAGTGTGTCGACAGCCGCGCTGAATTCGCGGATTTCGGGGGGCTGGGCCAGAGGGCCTTCGCTCTGCCTTAGGTAGTCGCCGGTCCACTCTTCCAGGGTCGCGGCGGTCTGGCGCAATTGCCGCAGGGCGCCACGGGCGCCGGAGGCGAGTTGATGGCCGGCCACATCCCCGAAAACGGCGGCGATCTGCCCGTCCCAGTCGGGGTCCAGGCGGGAGAACAGCCGTTCCAGGTCACGCGCCAGGGTGGCGTCGCCGGCGATACTCACCCGCGCACCAGGGCGGCCCCAGCCGCCGTCGTCATCCGGCAGGGCCATGGCGAACAGAGCCGGCGGACTGCCGCTGATCACCGTGTCGGGTTCACCGTCGGCATCCAGTGAAACCGCGACGCGGTATTCGGTGAAGGAAAACCACAGTTCGATGCCGAGTCCGTCCAGTTCGAGCTTGACCAGGCGCCCGGCGAGACGTCGCAGGCGCATGCCGCTGTCCTCGTCCGTGGCCAGCAGGCGGTTGACCGCGGTTTCCAGCAAGCCGGCCAGCAGGCCGGGAAGCGGGGTTCGGTACGGAGCCGCCACCTTGCCGCCTCAGGCCCGCAAGCCGCTGTGAATGGCGACAATGCCGCCGGTGAGATCGCGAAACCGGACCTGTTCGAGGCCGGCGTCCTGCATCATGTCGGCCAGTTCTTCCTGCGGTGGGTGACGCCGGATACTCTCCGCCAGGTAGCGGTAGCTGTCCGCATCATCGGCGACCAGCCTTCCGAGCAGCGGCAGCACGGAAAATGAGTAGCGGTCGTAGGCTTTCTGCAGTGTTTCGATGCGCACCCGGGAAAATTCAAGGATCAGTGCGCGCCCGCCGGGCTTGAGAACGCGCTTCATTTCCGCCAGCGCGGCCGCCTGGTCGGTTACGTTGCGCAGTCCGAACGCGATGGTGACGGCATTGAAGCTGCGGTCGGGGAACGGCAGTTGCTCCGCGTTGACCAGAGCGAAATCGATATTGGAGATCATGCCTTCGTCTTCGCAGCGGGCCCGGCCGATGCGCAGCATGTCCTCGTTGATGTCGGTGAGCAGCACGCGGCCACGGGCGCCGACCCGACGGCTGGCGGCGCGCGCAATGTCGCCGGTGCCGCCGGCCAGATCCAGCAGCTGGTCGCCGAGGCGGATACCGCTGTTGGCGATGAAATCCCGTTTCCACAGGCGGTGTATGCCGAGCGACATCAGGTCGTTCATGACGTCGTAGCGGGCCGCCACCGACGAGAACACGCCACCCACCAGGGCGGTCTTCTCTTCCGCAGGCACTTCGCGGTAGCCGAAATGGGTGGTGTCGGGCCGTTCGGTGCTGGATTCGGTCATGGCTGCTTCGGTTTCTGGATCACGGCAGCCTCCATTGTACCGTTCCCGCGGCCGCTTACCCACCGGCCGGAGCGCTCACCGGTGAGGGCCGGCCGGGTGTTAGAATCGAAGACGAATGGCCTGACCGAGCGGGGAGAGCGGCCCATGGAACACGGTGTCGACCTGGCACTGCAGATATCACTGGTGCTGGCCCTCGGTGCGTTCTGCCAATGGCTCGCCTGGCGCCTGCGGATCGCCGCGATTCTGCCGCTGCTGCTGGCCGGTCTGCTGCTGGGGCCCGCGCTGGGCGTTCTGAACCCGGACGAATTTCTCGGCGACCTGCTGTTCCCGGTGATTTCCCTGGGAGTTGCCATCATTCTGTTCGAGGGCAGCCTGACCCTGCGGATATCCGACATTCACAGCGTGACACGGATCATTCGCAACCTGACCAGTGTGGGCGTGCTCGTAACCTGCGGTGTCATGGCCGCGGCTGCATATTACCTGGCGGGGCTGGATCTCTACCTGTCGCTGTTGTTCGGCGCCTTGGTTTCGGTGACCGGGCCGACGGTCATCATGCCGATGCTGCGCAGCATACAGCCCACGGCGCGCATCGCGAACATCCTGCGCTGGGAAGGCATCCTGGTAGATCCGATCGGGGCGGTTCTGGCCGTACTGGTGTTCGAACTGATCCTGAGCGGGCAGGATGCGGAGTCCCTGCTGGAGTTCGGCAAGGTGATCATGCTGGGCTCGGTGTGGGGGCTTGCGGGCGGTGTGGTGCTCGGTCATCTGCTCAAGCGTCATCTGTTCCCCGACTACCTGGAAAATTATGCGGCTCTGGCCTGGTTGCTGCTGGTGTTCACGGCGTCCAATGCGCTGGGGCATGAGTCCGGCCTGATCGCCGTGACCGTCATGGGCATCGTATTGGCCAACACCAAAGACCTCGACGTGGAGGAATTGCTGTCGTTCAAGGAACACCTCACGATCGTGTTGATTTCCATGCTGTTCATCCTCCTGGCGGCACGATTGAACGTGGAACACCTGGCGTCGGTCGGGGTGCCCGCACTGCTGATTCTGGCGGTCGCGTTGTTCGTGGCGCGGCCCCTGTCGGTGCTGGTTTCGAGTATTGGCAGCAGCCTCAAATTCCGGGAAGGACTGTTGCTGTCGTGGATCGCGCCGCGCGGCATCGTGGCGGCGGCGATTTCTTCGCTGTTCGCACTGCGCCTGGAGGGAAAGGCCGAGAATGCCGACCTGATCGTGCCGCTGACCTTCGCCGTCATCATCGGTACCGTGCTGGTGCAAAGCCTCACGGCCGGCTGGCTGGCGCGGCGTCTGGGGCTTTCGAGCCGCGGCGAACAGGGCGTGCTGATTACCGGTGCGAACAAGGTGTCGCTGGCAATCGGCGAAGCCCTGCATGAGGCGGGTATCAAGGTGCTGGTGGCGGATACGACCCGCGAGGGCCTGCAGCAGGCCCGCATGAAAGGCCTGGAAACCTACTACGGCAGCCCGTTGTCGGAACACGCCGACCGCTACATGGATCTGACCGGCTACACGGAGTTGCTGGCACTGTCACGCAATACCGAAGCCAATGCCATGGTGTGCGCGCGACTGCGGCACGATTTCGGTCACAAACACGTCTTCAGCATCGTGCCCTACGCCGGCGAGGAGGACAATCTGCGCAAGGAACTGGCGCAGGGCCTGCGGGCAAACCTGCTGTTCACGCGCGATGCAACATGGAAAAAACTGGCCAGCCTGCTGGGGCAGGGTGCGCGAATCAAGGCCACGAGTCTGACCGAGGAATTCGACTATGAAGCGTTCAATGCGACCCAGAAAGCGCCGTCGATCAACCTGTTCGGTTTGAACGAACGTGGGCGGCTGAAAGTATTCTCGAATTTCGAGGAACTGAACCCGGAGCCGGGTTGGACCGTCATATCATTGACCACTGAAAGCCCGGAAGAAAAGGCCCTGCGCCAGAACGGCAGGGATCCGGAGGAGGATTGAATGAAAAAGGTATTCCTGACGCTGGGACTGATCGTGCTGATCGGAGCCGGTGCTGCCTGGTATTTCGTGACTTACCGGTTGGACGGGCTGATCGAAACGGAGATTGAAAAGGCGGCGACGGTCGCGATGGGCAGCCGGGTCGAGGTCGGCGGCGTGAGCACGGACATCCGCGGCGGCACCTTGCGGGTCAGCCAGATATCCGTGGCCAATCCGCCGGGTTTTGAAAATCCGCACGCGGTCCGGTTCAATGGAATCGAAGCATCGGTGGATTACGAAAACCTGGAGATCAAGCGGGTCGTCATCGACAATCCCGATTTCTTCATCGAGGAACGTGGCGGCAAGACGAATTTCGGGCAGATGCTCGAAACCATCGAGCAGAACGCGCCGCCCGTGGACCCCGACGCGGCCGATGAGCCGGAAATCGTGATCCGGCATTTCCGCATCGACAAAACGCGCGCCGCGCTGGAGTCCCACAGTTTCGACCGTTTCACGGACGTTGAAGTGGATGCGATCGAAATGCACAACCTGCGCGGCACCCCCACTGAACTTGCCGAACAGATCGCCCGTGAAGTGGTTGGTGAATTGAGCTCGGAAGCCGCGGGCGCGCTGCTCGAGGCCGAAGCCCGTAAACGGCTGGGTGACGTGCAGGAAAAAGTCAGCGGCAAGCTGCGCGGCCTGCTCGGCGGCGACGACGAGTCCGAAGAGGATGACGACGGCGAATAGCCTGCCGTCCGGTCAGGTCGAACCGTGTGGCGGGTCTGAGCTGAGCTCCCGCCCGATACGGAGCAGTTCGCGGACGAACAGGTCGAAGTCTTCGTCGCGGCTGCGGTGATTGGCGATCGCGACGCGCAGACAGTAGCGTCCATTGAGGGTCGAATAGGACGGTACGGCGATACCCTGTTCATGCAATTCGGTCAGAATGTCCTGGTTCAGGCGGTCGAGTGCCTCCTCGGCCATGCCTCCCGGATTGAAGCGGAAGCAGACGATGTCCAGCCCGGTCGGGGCCATGTGTTCCAGTGCCGGGTCGGCTTCGATGAGCCGATCGAGATAGTGAGCCTGTTCGACATTGCGGGCGATCATGCGGCCATACCGGTCCAGCCCGTGTTCCCGAATCGACATCCAGACTTTCAGGGCACGAAACTGCCGCGACAGTTGCAGTCCGTAATCGCTGGGCCAGTATTTGCCCGAAGCCAGTCCGCGGCCCTCGGCTTCGTGCGCCAGGTATTCCGGGGTGAGGCTGAACGATTCGCGGTGGGCGGTTTCGCTGCGCACCAGTGCGCAACCGGCCTCGAAAGGAATGTGCATCCACTTGTGCAGATCCAGAGCGATGGAATCGGCCCGTTCCATGCCCCGGAGCAGGGGGCGTACGTTGTCGGCCAGGGCGGCGACCGCGCCGATGGCCCCGTCGATGTGAAACCACAAGCCTTCCGACTCGCATAAATCCGCCAGTGCTTCGAGGTCGTCGATCGCGCCGGTGTTGATCGTGCCGGCGGAGCCGATCACGCAGAACGGCACGGCGCCCGCCTTGCGGTCGGCATCGATACTGTGGCGCAGGGCGTCGAGGTCGATCTTGAAATCGTCGTTCACCGGAATACCACGCAGGCCGTCGCTGCCCAGCCCCAGAGTCTCGACGGCTTTCTTGTTGCAACTGTGGACTTCCGTGGAAGCGTACGCGACCAGCGGGCCCGGCGCCGCCCGCACCCCTTCGTGACGTACGTCGTAGCCCGCGGCCGTGTTGCGCGCCACCGTGAGTCCGATCAGGTTGGCGGCCGATGCGCCGCTGGTCAGCAGTCCGCTCGAGCCCGGCGGAAATCCGACGATTTCGCGCATCCAGTCGATCACCTGGGCCTCGACCAGTGGCGCCGAGTGATTGCCGCCGCCCACATTGGAGTTCATCACCGAGGCGAGAAAATCTCCCAGGGCTCCGGTCAGGGTCCCGTTCCCCATGTACCAGGCCCAGAATCGAGGATGAATATTGCCCATGCGGTAAGGCAGGATGTCGTCGAGGTACTGCCGGTAGATGGCCTCGAGGGATTCGGGCTGGCGAGGAGCCGGCCCGCGCAGACGCTCGCGCACTTCGCCGGGCACGGGTTGCCATACCGGACCCTCACCAGCGGATTTCAGCAGGTCGACAGCGTCATCCACCATCTGGTGCGCCAGTTCACGCATGTCATCCCAGTCACGCGGGTCCAGGGTTTCCATGGGTTTGTCCATCGGGTTTCGGCTCCGGATTGTTCGTCAGGCAAAAGGGTATTGAAGCACGAACACACCGTTAGGCCCATGCACAGATCGACCTGTCTTCGGCCCGGATGTGAAGCCGGTGCCCGGTTTATCGCGCCAGAGTTTCTGCTGGACCCGGTGCTTGCCGGCTCGTGGATACGTCTTCGTATACTTTCTCCGGTCAGTGACATCAGGAGGTTTTTGCAATGGTTTCCTTCCAGGTAAACGGTAATCCGGTCACGTTCGACGGCGAGGGCGACACCCCGCTGCTTTGGGTGTTGCGCGATCATCTGCATCTGCGCGGTTCGAAGTTCGGCTGCGGAATCGGCCAGTGCGGCGCCTGTTCGGTGCACATCGACGGCCGCGTGCGGCGTTCCTGCGTTACCCCGGTATCCGCCGTATCGGATAAGACCGTCACCACCATCGAAGGGCTGGCGCCCGATGATGAAAGACTGCATCCGGTGCAACAGGCCTGGATCGAGGAGGATGTCCCGCAATGCGGATACTGCCAGGCGGGCCAGATCATGGCCGCAGCCGACCTGTTGTCGCGCCAGCCGGATCCCAGCGACGACGACATCGATGCCGGCATGACCAACATCTGCCGTTGTGGCACCTACGTCCGCATCCGCAAAGCCGTGCGGCGCGCCGCTGAACTGGTCAGGGAGGGGGTTTGACATGGCCGCGAGTGAACGGAATGAATGCCTGACCGAAGTGGATCTGGGGCGCCGACGGTTTTTGATCAGTGGGGCGACGGCCGCCGGCGGACTGCTGGTGGGCTCGCCGGCCCTCCATGCGATGGCAAGCGCAGCCGGTGGGGGCGCGGCGAAAATCGGTCATTACATCGAGCTTCTGCCGGATGGTGATGTGATCATCGGCGTGGCACAGCCCGAAATCGGCCAGGGTGTGCGAACCTCGCTACCCATGCTGGTGGCGGAGGAACTGGACGTGGAGTGGAGCCGGGTGCGCATCGAGCAGATGCCGCTGGGGATCGTGGTGACGCCGGACGGCGCAAGTTGGAAATACGGCGGGCAGGGCGTTGGCGGCAGCACCAGCATCACGGACGCCTGGCCCTACCTGCGCGAAGTGGGAGCGACGGCACGGCGCCTGCTGATCCAGGCCGCCGCCAATCGCTGGCAGATAGAGCCCGCGCAGTGCCGGACCGAGCCGGGATTCGTGGTCTGTGAATCGCTGGGGCAGCGATTCGGCTACGCGGAACTGGCGGCGGAGGCCGCCGAACTGCCCGTGCCAGAATCACCGCCGACGTTCAAGAATCCCGCCGAGTACCGCATCGTCGGCACGCCGCAATCCGTGATTGATGCGCGCGACATCGTCACCGGCAAAGCCCGCTACGGCATTGATACCCACGTGGAGGGCATGCGTTACGCCTCCATCGAGCGCTCGCCCTGGCTGGATGGAACCGTGGCGTCCCTGGATGACAGTGCCGCCCGGGCCGTTCCGGGTGTGGTCGACGTGGTTGTCGTCGAGGGTCCGGAGCCCGGTGCGCCGTTTCACATCCTGGCCACCGGTGTCGCCGTCGTCGCGACCTCGACCTGGGCGGCCTTCAAGGGTCGTGAAGCGCTGGAAATCGAGTGGGAACGCGGACCCCATACCGCCGAGAGCACCGAGGGTTTCTGGGCGCAGTGCCGGAACCTGCTGGACAAGCCGGGACAGGTGGTGCGGAATGACGGAGATCTGGACGCCGCACTCGGGGCGGCGGCTACCGTGGTGGAAGCCCGTTATGAACTTCCGTACGTCAATCACGCGCCGTTGGAGCCGCAGAATTGTTTCGCGCATGTCAGCGGCGACCGGGTGCGTATCATCGCTCCCACCCAGATGCCCAGCGGTGCCAATCGGGCCGCGCACGGCGTCACGGGATTTCCGCGCGAGAACATCTCGGTCGACATGACGCGGGTCGGTGGCGGTTTTGGGCGCAGGCTAACCAATGACTACGTGGCTGAAGCGACCGTCATTTCGCAGAAAACGGGTTTGCCGATCCAATTGGTCTGGACCCGCGAGGATGACGTGCAGCACGACTTCTATCGTCCCTCGGGCCTGCACGAAATGAAGGCCGGGGTGGACGCGAACGGCCGGATTACCGCCTGGACCCAGCGACTGGCCAGCGCCAGCAAGTACTACCGGCGCTCCGGCGTGGAGCCGGACAAGCTGTTCGAGGCCGAGCTTTACGTGGACGACTTTCCGGCCGGGATCGTGGAAAACCTGCGGCTGGAGTGGTTCGATGTGCAGTCCGGGGTGCCCCGCGGTTCGTGGCGTGCACCGGCGCATACCGCCAACGCATTCGTGCTGCAGTCGTTCATCGACGAGGTCGCGCATGCCACGGGGCAGGATCCCCTGCAGTTGCGGCTGGATCTGTATGGCGCCAACCGCGAACTGCCCTACGGCCAGCATGGCGGCCCGACGTTCAATCCGTGGCGGTTGTCACGCCTGCTGCGGCACATCGCGGATGAAATCGGTTACGGCGACACGCGTCCGGCAGGCCGTGGTGTGGGCCTGGCTTCCCATTTCACCTTCGGCGGTTATGCGGCCCATGCCGTGGAGGTCACCGTGGGTGACCGGGGGGATCTCCGAATCGACCGCATCGTCGCGGCGGTGGATTGCGGACTGGTGGTAAACCCGCGGGGCGTCGAGGCGCAGTTGCAGGGCGGTACCTGCGACGGTCTCAGTACGGCACTGAACCAGCAAATCACCGTGCGGAACGGGCAGATCGTGCAGAGCAATTTCGACGACTATCCGTTGCTGCGCCTGGCGGATGTTCCCAGGACGGTCGAGACCCACATTCTTCCCTATGGCGACACGCCCACGGGCATGGGTGAGATCGGCATTCCGACCCTGGCGCCGGCCCTGGCCAACGCCATATTCGCCGCCAGCGGTGTGCGCATCCGCAAACTGCCCCTGCTCGATCAGCTCAAACGCGCGATGAGCTGAATTCGTCTGCCTGGCGGCTCACGAAACGGCGCTGCCCCAAACGGGGCGGCGCCTCTCGTCATGGTGCCGGTCGGCGCGGTACAATTGGCCGCTGACCGTATTTGCCCTCTTCTGGAGCTGTATCCCCCATGCATCTCGGCACCACTGCCCTGTTGGAATTCTACAACCGTCACCGCGACGACGAGTCACTGGTCCTGGTGACGATCACCGGTATCGTCGGCTCGACTTACCGCAAGCCCGGAGCGATGATGCTGATCGCTCCCGATCATGAATACGAAGGCATGATTTCCGGCGGCTGCCTGGAAGGTGACCTGCTGCATCATGCCGACGAGGTTTTCGCTTCGGGCGAACCAAAATCCGTCACGTACGACATGCACGCCGGTGAAGACCTGGTCTGGGGGCTGGGCATTGGCTGCGACGGTGTCATACACCTTCTGCTGCAGCGCCTCGATCCCCCCGGGGATTGCGCCATGCTGGACTGGATCCGTTCCAGCCTGGAGGCGGGTGATTCGGTGTTGATCGGATTGGTGTGCCGTCCCGGCGAGACCGGCTTTTCGTTGGGGGATATCGGTTTGATCGATGCCGCGGGCCGGCAATTCGGGCATGAATCACTGGCGGAACTGTGCCGTTCCCATGCCGCCGAAACCTGGCCCGGCTGGCGCTACCGGGAAGCGGAGCACGACGGCGCCGGCGCGATGCTGATCAACGTGCCGCCGCAGCCTCGTGTGCTGCTGTGCGGCGCCGGGCCGGATGCCGTTCCCGTCGCCCGCCAGTTCGACGCTCTCGGCTGGCACTGCACGGTGGTGGACCACCGGCCGGCCTATGCGCGTCCGGACCGGTTCCCCGCTGGTTGCGAGGTGGTGCAGACGCGGCCGCCACAACTGCAAGAGCACGTCGAGCTCGAAGGTCTGGACGCGGCGGTCATCATGTCGCACAACCTGGATAACGATGCCGACTACCTGCGCCAACTCGCGCCGGTCTCGGCCTCCGGCGGCCTCGCCTACCTCGGTGTGCTGGGTCCGACCACCCGGCGGGACCGGTTGCGCGACATGGCGGAATGCCAGGAGCTGCCGGTGCGCGGCCCGGTGGGGCTGGATATCGGTGCCGAACTGCCCGAGGGCATCGCGCTGTCCATCGCCGCTGAAATTCATGCGGTGCTGAACCTGCGTGACGGGCTCGCGCTGACCGGCAAAGGCCGCAAGTGATCCGGGCCGCTGCCGGCCGTGCCCGATTTTCCCCCATTGTTTGATTCCCTGGGAACCTTGCTGGTCGCCGCCGGCGGTTCGTCCCGGCTGGGTCAGCCCAAACAACTGGTCGAATACGACGGTGAGCCGCTGGTGCGCCGCCAGGCGCGGATGCTGCTCGCACTCGATCCGGTCTGCGTCACGGTGGTCACCGGCGCGGGAGCGCCGGAAGTCGATGCCGCGCTGGAAGGCCTGAACGTGGATATCGTGCCTAACCCGGACTGGTCCCTGGGCATGGGCGGGTCGATCGCGCGTGGTGCCGCGGCCATGCCGGAGCGGGTGCGGGGAATGTTGCTGTTGCTGGTCGACCAATACCGGATCGGGCGCGATGACCTGCAGGCCATCGCGGCGGCCTGGTCTGACGATCCGGCTGCGGTGGCCCTGGCGGGCTGGGATGATCAGCGTGGACCGCCGACGCTGTTTCCCCGCGCCTTGTTCGGGGCACTGGCGCGACTGGGCGGCGACAGCGGCGCACGCCCGGTCCTGCGCAAATTCCGTGGCCGGCAGATCGTGGTGCCGACGCCAAACGCGGCCTTCGACCTCGATACGCCGGAAGACCTTCAGAGAATGTAGCGCGAAAGATCCTCGTTACCGGCCAGCGCTTCGAGATGCTCGTCAACGTAAGCGGCGTCGATCCGGAAATTTTCGCCCGAGCGATCCGGCGCTTCATACGAGATCACGTCGAGCAGCCGTTCCAGCACGGTGTGCAGCCTGCGTGCGCCGATATTCTCGGTCGACTCGTTCACCTGCCAGGATATCTGCGCGATGCGCTCGACCCCGTCCCCGGTGAATTCCAGATTCACGCCTTCGGTTTCCATCAGAGCGCGGTATTGTTCGGTCAGCGACGCGTCCGGCTCGGTCAGGATGCGGGTGAAGTCTTCGACTTCCAGGGCGCGCAATTCGACGCGTATGGGCAGGCGGCCCTGCAGTTCGGGAATCAGGTCCGAGGGTTTGGACAAATGAAATGCACCGGAGGCGATGAACAGCATGTGGTCGGTTTTAACCGATCCGTGGCGGGTGGATACCGTGCAGCCTTCGACCAGGGGCAGCAGGTCGCGCTGAACCCCTTCGCGGGAAACGTCGGCGCCGGCGTGCTCGGACCGTTTGGCGACCTTGTCGAGTTCGTCGATGAATACGATCCCGTTCTGCTCCGCGTTGTCCACGCCCTGTTGCTTGATTTCCTCTTCGTTAACCATCCGGGCCGCTTCGTCCTCGACCAGGATGGGCAGGGCGTCGCGGATCTTCATCTTGCGTTTCTGCTGCTTCTGGCCGCCGAGGTTGGCGAACATGCCTTGCAACTGACTGGCCATTTCCTCCATACCGGGCGGGGTCATGATTTCCACGCCGACCTGGGCGCTGACATCGAATTCGATTTCGCGGTCGTCCAGTTCACCGTGGACCAGCTGGTAGCGCAGTTTCTGCCGGGTCTTGTCCAGTGAAGGGTCTTCCTGTTCGGGTTCGTTGGCAAAACCCACGCGGCTTTTCGGCTGCGGCAGCAACACGTCCAGCACGCGGTCGTAGGCGGCATCCTGCGCGCGCGACCGCACCCTGGCCATGGCCTGCTCGCGGGTCATCTTGACCGATGTGTCGACCAGGTCGCGGATAATGGATTCCACGTCCTTGCCGACATAGCCGACCTCGGTGAATTTGGTGGCCTCGACCTTGATGAACGGGGCATTGGCCAGGTGCGCCAGGCGGCGTGCGATTTCGGTTTTGCCCACGCCGGTCGGCCCGATCATCAGGATGTTCTTGGGCGTGATTTCGGCGCGCAGGTTTTCGTCCACCTGCATGCGGCGCCAGCGATTGCGCAGCGCGATCGCGACGGCGCGTTTTGCGTCCGACTGGCCGATGATGTGCCGGTCCAGTTCCTGGACGATCTCACGGGGGGTCATCTGCGACATGTCAGGCCGATTCTCCGGGGTTCGCCTCGAGCTTCTCGATGGTCAGGTTGGTGTTCGAGTAGATGCAGATGCCGGCCGCGATTTCCAGTGCGCTGCGGGTGATGGCCTCGGCGTCCATTTCGGTGTGTTCGAGCAGGGCCGTCGCGGCCGACTGGGCGAACGGACCGCCCGATCCGATGGCGATGAGACCGTGCTCGGGTTCGATCACATCGCCGTTGCCGGAAATGAGCAGGGAATTGTCCTTGTCGGCGATGGCGAGCAGGGCTTCGAGGCGGCGCAGCATGCGATCGGTGCGCCAGTCCTTGGCCATCTCCACCGCGGCGCGAACCAGTTGTCCGGAATGTTTCTCCAGCTTGCCCTCGAAGCGCTCGAACAGGGTGAAGGCGTCGGCAGTCGCGCCGGCGAATCCGGCGATGACCTGATTTTTGTACAGGCGCCGGACCTTGCGGGCATTGGCTTTCATGACCGTGTTGCCCAGGGTGACCTGGCCGTCGCCGCCCATGACGACGAGGTTGCCGCGCCGCACGGAGCAAATGGTGGTGCCGCGATACTGTTCCATGGGTTTTCCTGGCTGCGTTGGGGCCGAGTGACGACCGCTCTCGTGGTTCGGCAAACGTGGGGACGTGGCTGCGGGTTTGCAAGCCGGGGGCGGCGTTCGGCCGCGGTTGCCGCTAGAATGGCCCGGAATTCGCTGCCGCACCGTGAAACCATGAATCCAGGCTGTCTGCAGGCCGTGCCTTTACTGTCTTCGGCCATGGCCGAACCCCGTCCTGCGCGGTGCGCCGGGGCCGTTGGGCCCGGGTGCTGAATTCGTGTTGCCGGAGATGTTCAACGCGGTTCTGCATTCCGGTCTGTCCGTCGGGCTGGCCAGCTTCGCGCTGGTTTACGGGTTGCTGCGCACGGGGCATCTGCGCAGTCCGGAGGACCTGGGGCGCTTCCATCACGAGGTGGATGAATTCAGCCAGAAGCGCAAACAGGGGAAAAAGGCGGCCCGCAAAAACGGGTCCGGCAAGTCCGGTACCGGCAAGATTTCTCCGGCGCACGAAAAGTGGCTCGAGTTCGGTGGGGGATTCTACGGTGTCGTGGCCCTGATCACTTTCGTTCGCATCGAGGTTTCCGAGGTGACTGACTGGTTGTTCCGGTCCGGCTCGCCGTTCGACGTTCTGGCGCGGCTCGATATCGGGCTGCTGGTCAACGTGATCATCCAGTCCATCATGAATTTCGTCGCCGCGATCACCTGGCCGGTTTACTGGCTGGGCGAACTGCGCGGCCAGTCCGCGTTGTTGTGGCTGATCACGGCTTATGCCGGTTACTGGCTGGGGATCCGCCTTGCCGCCCTGGCGATCCGCCGCCGCCCGCCCGCGGCGTGAATCGGCTGCGCTAGAATGGCGGCCACTGCGGCACCTCAACAGGACAATGACAACACAAATCAAAAGCGTGGTGGTACTGGGCGGTGGTTCGGCGGGCTTCCTGTCCGCGCTCGCTTTTCGCGCAACCCTGCCCGGTGTGCAGGTGACCGTACTGCATTCCTCGGGCATTCCAGCCATCGGTGTGGGCGAGTCGACCACCCGGGCGCTGCCCGCCTTTCTCCATGGGCCGCTCGGGCTCGAGCGGAAGGCGTTTTACGACGCGGTCCGGCCGATCTGGAAAGTCGGTCAGCGGCTGGACTGGGGATCGCCCGACCGGGCGCATTTCAATTATCCGTTTGATTCCTTTCTGACCAACAAGCGTCCCGAACTGCCCCAGCCCAACCTGTATTACTGCCTGCACGACATGCAGGATTCGGGTCTCAGTTACAGCCTGATGGACCAGCATCGCGCACCGGTTTTCGTCGACCCCGCGGGGCGCGTCACGCTGGTTGAGCGATTCGGCTATCACATCGAGAATCAGCGCTTTCTGAACTTTCTCGAGCAGACAGCGGCCGACCGGGGGGTGGAGATCATCGACGGCCGCGTGCGTGAAGTGGTCCAGGCCGAAAACGGTGACGTCGAGACCCTGCGCCTGGAAGGCGGTGGCGAGATGGGCGCCGACGTGTTCGTCGACTGCTCGGGTTTCCGTTCGGTTCTGCTCAAGGAGGCCATGGGCGAAAAATACGTGTCCTACGCCGATGCCCTGTTCGCCGATTCGGCCGTGGTCGGTTCCTGGCGGCGCGACACGCCGATCATTCCCTATACCAAGGCGAACACGATGGAACACGGCTGGTGCTGGAACATCGAGTTCACCGAACACATCACGCGCGGCTACGTGTTCTCCTCGGCTTTCTGTTCCGACGACGTAGCCGTGCGCGAATTGCGCGAGAAAAACCCGAAACTCGGTGACGATCTGCGCACGATCCGGTTCCCGTCGGGACGCTACGAGAATTTCTGGGTGCGCAACGTCATCGGCATCGGCAACGCCTCGGGGTTCGTCGAGCCGCTGGAAGCCACTGCCCTGCAACTCATCGTCGAGCAGCTGCGTTTCGTGACCAAGGCCCTGATCGACAGCGGCGGCGATCCGTCTCCGGCCATGCGCGAGTTCGAGAATCACCGGTATCGCGCACGCTGGGACGACGTGCGGGATTTCCTGGCCCTGCATTACAAGTTCAACCGGCAGAGCGACTCGGCGTTCTGGCGGCATGCCCGAGCGGAAACCTCGCTGGGCGGTGCCCGGGACTTCGTGGATTACTACCGCGAAGCCGGCCCGACCATCCTGTCGCTGGGCATGGTCGGCGACCGCAGCATTTTCGGCTTCGACGGCTACATGAACATGTTGCTGGGCATGAAAGTGCCGACCGAACGGCCGCCGCGGCTCACGGACGAAGAACAGGCCGGATGGCGCAAGCACCAGGCCGATGTGCGCGCTCGCGCCGGCCAGGCACTCACCGCGGAGCAGGCGCTGGAGCGATTCCGGCAGCCGGATTTCGACTGGAACCGCCTGCGTATCGTCTGAAGGCTTATTTTTTCCGCGCCCTGGGGTGTGCCTTGTCGTAAACCCGGGCCAGGTGCTGAAAGTCCAGATGGGTGTAGATCTGCGTGGTCGAGATGTCGCTGTGGCCGAGCAACTCCTGCACCGCCCTCAGGTCGCCGGATGATTCCAGCAAGTGGCTGGCGAAACTGTGCCTCAACAGGTGCGGATGGACGTTCTGTGGCAGCCCCTGCCTTTGCGCCCAGTGACGAATCCGCGACTGGATGCTGCGCGGCGCGATCGGCCTGCCGCGGTTGGAGACGAAGACCGCCGGCTCACTGAAGCCGCACAGGCTCGCGCGTTCCTGGCGCCATGCCGTCAAGGCCTGCGCCGCCATGCGGCCGAGGGGCACGACGCGGGTCTTGTTGCCCTTGCCGGTCACGGTGACCATGCCCGACGCGAAATCGATCCGGTCCCAGGTCAATCCGGCCAGTTCGGCGAGGCGCAGCCCGGATGAGTAGAACAACTCCATCATGGCCTTGTCGCGCTTTTCCAGTGGAGTTTGCGCTTCGAAATCCAGCAGGCGGGTGATCATGTCGGCGTCCAGGGTCGCCGGCAGTTTGCGCGGGGCTTTGGGTGCGCGGATGCCGGCGGCCGGATTGGCGCGTGCGTGGCCTTCGCGAATCAGCCAGCGATAGAAGCTGCGGATGGCCGCCAGCAGGCGCTGCAACGACCGGGGTCCCAGTCCGCGACGGTGCAGGCGGGCGACGAAGGCGCGCACCTCGTGCTCGCCAACCCGCGCGGGGTCGTCGATGCCATGTTCTGCCAGTTCGGCCTGCAGGCGCCCCAGGTCGCGGGCGTAGGCGTCAATGGTTCGGCTCGACAGGCCGCGTTCGTCCCGCAGGTGATCGAGAAACCGGCGTCGCAGTGATTCCATGCCCCGAGCATACACCGCCCGGACCCGGGCCGGGCGGGAACGGCCCGGGGCAGGGAACCCGAGGGTGCGCTTTCACGCCGGCAAGTATCCGGGTAGGCTTCGGTGACCCGACCCGCCTGCGAACGCCAAACAACAACGCGGACATCGAACAACAACTCTGGGAGAACCCGCCATGCTTCATCTCGTCGCCACCGCGCTTCTCGCCCTGACACCGGTCACGCAACCACCGGCCGATGCCCTGCTCGACGATGCCGCTTTGGCGCGCGAGTTGGCGGTGATCGAGCAGAGTCCGCGTGCGCGTGTCGAGATCATCGGCACCAGTCACGAAGGACGGCCGATACCCCTGGTCATCATCGCCGAGCCGGACGTGCTTGAGCACCTGGAGGTTCACCGGGCGGCCGCGAAGGAACGGGCCGGGCCGCGGATCGACCGTGCCGGCATCGGGCCGGCCCGGCTGGTGGAGCGGAACCTCGCGGAACTGCTGGACAATGCACGTCTGCCGGTCCTTTTCGCGGGCGCTTCGTGGGGCAACGAGGCCTCGACGGTGGAAGGTCTGGTGGCGGCCGCGCGCACGCTGGCCCTCGATGAAGGTCCGGCTGTCAAACGCGCACTGGCGGGCACCATCGCCCTGATCGTACCGTTGATGAATCCCGACGGCCGCGCGGCGGCGATGCGTGAATGGCGGCGCACGCCGCTTTCCAACGGCAACTCCGGAATCGGAAATGCCCGGGGCTTCCTGATCAACCGGGACTTCGTGCACGCGACGCAGCCGGAATCGCGCGCGGTGGTGGAAACCCTGCTGCGCTACCGTCCCGTGGTCGCCGTGGATCACCACGAGGACGTCTACAGCCTGGGGGTGCGGTTGGACGAAGTGGCCTTCGTCGAGCCCTTCATCGCCGGTTTCGACGTCGAAGAGCATCCGGCGTCACGCGATGCGATCGCGGTGGCGGGAACGGCAATCGCCGCGCGCTGGCGGGAACTGGGGTTCAAAACCCTGTTCGATTCGACAGGAGACAACCGTTTCGCCCCGCTGCCGGCGCGCGGTGAAGGCCTCAATCCGGTGGTGGGCTCGGCCGGGCGCCTCAACCTGATGGCCAGTCTTCACGGCGTCGCTTCGTTCATCACGGAAAGCGCCCGCACCCCGGGGGCGCAGTCCTGGGAGGACCGGGTCGCGCAGAAAACCAGTGCGGTGCTGGCGACCCTGGAGGCGGTGGCGGGAGACCGGCAACGGTTCGCGCGTGCGGTGTACGAGCGCCGCCGCGACCGGTTGGTGGAAATCGGTGACCGCTTCGTCGCCGTGCCCCTGGACGGACAGCCGCGCGACCGCATCGAGCGGCTGCTCGAACTGCTGGATCTGCACGCGATCGAGGCGTACCGGGTGGACACCCCGCGGCCGGCCCTGGTGGTGCCGTTGGCCCAGGATGAGGGTGAAATGGCCCGGCATCTGCTGGCGCCCGTGCGGTCGGTGCTCAATGCCGTTCCGCCGGCCCTGGGCTTGCAGGCTGTGGTTTCCGATGCCATGAGCGACGGGGAACGGGCGGCATACCGCGAGGCCAGGTTGTCGGCGGCACTGCTGCCCCCGATGGCCCCGCCGGCGCAGGGTGGTGTTTTCTCGGTGGCCCCGTCCGTGGCCGGTACCCGGGTGATCAATGCCGCGATCCACAGTGGCGCGGCAACTTCGGCCCGGGCCGTCGCCGGGCGGTATCTTCTGGAGGGTGACCGCGGCGCACTGGCCTGGCTGGCGCGGGTGAACGGCGCCGACCTGATGGGTGTTTCGGAGCTGGCCGGACCCGGTGTGCCGGTGCGTGCCGGGACGGTGGCGCTCTACGCCGGCCAGGGTGTGCCACGGGCGGATTGGGGTGAGTTGGCATGGGTGCTGGAGCAGGGCGGATTTCGCTATCGGCTGGTCGATGGACCGGCGCTTCGATCGGGAGCAGGGCTGCGCGGCGTGACAGCATTGCTGGTGCCGTCCGGGTCGGCCGCGGAAATCGTCGCGGGCTGGAGCGGAGATGACCGGGTACGCAGTACGCCGTGGGAACGGGCGCAGGATCCGGCCGGCCTCGGCGACGCCGGCCTGGCCGCGATTCGTGAATTCGTTTCCGCCGGCGGCCTGTATGTCGGTCTCGGCAACGGTGGCGCGGCCCTGGCGGGCGCAGATTACCTGGCGATCAGCGACGCCGCCGCCGTGCCCGCGGCGGTCGGAATGGGGCAGGTGAGCCTGCAGCCGGTCGCGCCGGCATCGCCGCTGTGGACGGGTGTCGATGTCCAGGCGCCGCTGGTGGCTTTTTTCGCCGCACCGCCGGGTGGCCCCGAAGAAGGCTTTGCGTTCGACGTGGGCGCGGGTAGCGCCGAGGCCGTGGCCCGCTACGCGGGCGCCCGCGAGTGGCCTGCGGAACAGTCGTTCACCGACACCCGCGTTCTATCCGCGGCAAGCGGTCATGCCGCCATCGTTCATGCGCGACACGGCGCGGGGC
Source organism: Elongatibacter sediminis (assembly GCF_037892215.1). Classification (NCBI taxonomy): domain Bacteria; kingdom Pseudomonadati; phylum Pseudomonadota; class Gammaproteobacteria; order Chromatiales; family Wenzhouxiangellaceae; genus Elongatibacter; species Elongatibacter sediminis. The sequence goes on from NZ_JAZHOG010000003.1 coordinate 369,168, forward strand.
AGGTCATGTTGTTTGGAATCGCACCGGCGTTTCGTGGCCAGTGGCCGGCCACCACACAGTGGCTTTACAACACCCTGCTGGTGCCACCGCGGTAACAGGAAAATACATCGGTTGTCGTGATGCAGCCGGGCGTGGTTGCAGGTTCGCGCCTGGCGCACTCAGCCAATGCGGTTGTGTGCTTCGCCCGGGCGGGCGTTCAGGCAGAGCGGCGTTGCGCCTGGGGTTGAACGTTGGCGAGGCTGCTGGCGATGACGTCGGCCAGCAAATCGAGAAACAGGGTGCCCATGCCGGGATAGAATCGCGCCGGGTCGCTGCTGCCGATGGCCATCATGCCCAGGCTTCCGTTGTCTCCCAGCGGTACCAGGGCGGTGGACTGCACCCACTGGGCGCGGTTGTCGAACAGGAACCCCAGTTTGTTTTCGCTGAGCCGTCCACACACGGTGTGGTTTTTTTCCAGGTGGACCTGGAATTGCTGCAGCGCTTCGTCCTCGGGATCCACCCAGCGCACGTCGCCGCCGGCGAGGGCGGCCGTTTCGCGATCGAACAGGCAGATGCGCAGGATGTCGGCCTTGAAGTCTTCCAGCAGGCTGCGCCCGAGGTGTTCGAAAAATGCGGTGGGATCGTGGATGGCCATCAACTCCAGGGTGAGTTGGTGCAACCGCGACATCAACTGTTCGTTCTCGGAGGCCACGTGGACCAACCGGTTCAGTTGACGGTTGAGTTCCTCGTTCTTCTGGCGCAGTTGTTCGACCTGCCGTTCGATCAGTGAAGCGGCGGCGCCGGACTGGTGCTGGAGTTGCAGAACTTCGAGTACGTCGGGATAGTCATCGAGGAATCCGGGGTTGCGCCGCAGGAAGCGGGCGACAACGTCCTTGAGAGATACCTGATCGTCACTCATGTTTCATCGTTCCAACGAAGACTTCCGCTAAAGACATGAACGGCCGGCCCTTTCATCTTCACCCGGTCCCTTTCGCGCCACTTTATCACAAGATGTCCGCCGGGTAGAAAAACGTTGACCGTGTCATCGACGAGGTTTTTTCTGCGCAGCATCGCAACCGCGGCACAGGCGCCGGAGCCGCAGGCCGGGGTTTCTCCGGCGCCGCGTTCGAACACGCGCAGGCGGATGTTCTGCCGGTCGATGATCTGGGTGAAACCCACGTTGCAGCCCTCGGGAAAAACGGGATTGCGGCCCAGCCAGGCGCCGGTGGTTTCCAGCGGGGCCTGTTCGATGTCTTCGACCTGAATCAGCGCGTGGGGATTACCCATCGAGGCCGCATCGAAGGCGAGTTCGCCCCAGGGTGAGTCGATGCGATAGCGGGTGCCGGTTGCCTCGAGCGCCAGCGGAATGCGTTCGGGTTCGAACACCGGTTCACCCATGTCGATCTCGAATTCGCCGTCGGCGCACCGCACCGTTTCGACCGGCCCGGCGGGGCTTTCCAGGATGAACGGGTCGCCGGGCGTCTCTCCCCGCATGGCGAGGTAGAGTGCGATGCAGCGTGCGCCGTTACCGCATTGCCCGGCGGCGCTGCCGTCGGCATTGCGGATCTCGTACCGTGCCAGGGAGTTCGCGGCTTGCGGCCGGCGCACGATCAGTAGCTGGTCACAACCGACCCCCCGCCGACGGTCGGCCAGGTGGCGCGCGGTGCCGGCATCGATGTCGCGTTCCACGGCACGCAGGTCGAGCACGACGAAATCGTTGCCCGCGCCATGCATCTTGTCGAAACGCAGTTCAGCCATCATCGTCTTCGGTGGCAAAGTCGTCGGTGAAGACTTCGTCCGCGTGCGATTCGCCTGCCTGCGGCATGGATTCGTCGCTGCCCGATTCGGACTCGCTTTCCAACGGGGGCGGCGTGCGTTCCGGCCGGGAAACCGGCCGTGCCGGTGTGCCGTCCCCGGGCAGGTACAGGGGGCCGCGCTGGCCACAGGCCGTGAGGGCCGGAATGCTGATCAGGGCGAGAAGTACGGTCAGCGTTACGGCACGGGCCGCGGGTCGGAATGGTCCGCTCATGGGCGATGGCTCCTGCTACGATTTACGGCGCGGATCGGAATACGAGGCTGATACACTATACGTCATGACTGAGGACGATTCAGCCGGGCTCTCGCGGCCCGGAACCGCAGGCCTGCCGGCGCTGGAGACCGTCGAGGTCGAGACCGGACCGGACCCCGTGGCCAGCATCATCTGGCTGCACGGGCTGGGTGCCGACGGACATGATTTCGAGCCGGCGGTTCCGCATCTGGCGTGGCGCGGCGCGCCACCCCTGCGTTTCGTGTTCCCGCACTCGCCCGAACGGGCGGTGACGGTGAATGCCGGCATGCGCATGCGGGCATGGTACGACATCGTCTCGCTCGGGGGCGCGGCGCGCGACCAGGATGAGGCGGGCATCGAAGCCAGCATTGGCCAGGTTGCCGATCTGGTGGTCCGGGAGGGCGAGCGCGGCATCCCGTCCGAGCGGGTGATCGTGGCCGGCTTTTCCCAGGGCGGCGCCATCGCGATCCAGTTGGCCCTGCGTTATCCACAGCGACTGGCTGGCCTGGTCGCGCTTTCCACCTATCTGCTGCAGGGCGACCGTCTCGGTGCCCGGGTGCATGCGGCAAATCGTGACCTGCCGGTGTTCATGGGGCACGGTCAGGCCGATCCGGTGGTGCCGTTCGCAATGGGCGAGCAGGCGGCCGCCGCGCTGCGATCCCTTGGCTACGCCGTCGAGTGGCGCGCCTATCCGATCCCACACTCGGTGAGCGCTGATGAACTGGCGCACGTCGCTGACTGGATGCGACGGCGGCTGGACGGGGACGCGGCAAGGTGAGCCTTACGCGAGGGCTGGATTCGCGCCGTGATGCCGCCGGCGTTTATCCCCCCTCGTTCTGTGGTTGGCGCCTGCTGCTGGCGGTAATGGGCATCACCGAACTGGCCGTACTGCTGGTCGGTTTCGGCAAACCCGGCATTCCCGGGCTGGCCTGGTTAGGGCTGGCTTCATTGTATGCCCAGTGGCTTTCCCTGTTCTGTGCGTCCGGGCTTTGCGTGACCAGCGGATGGATCGCCCGCCTGTCTCCGCGCGGGGCCTGGATCGGAATCTGGCTGCTTACGGTATTGCTGGCGGTGGCCTTCAGCCACGCGGCCTGGAGGGCGGCGGTGATCCTGGACCTGGACCTGTCGCTGAAGGATCCGGGAGAATTCATTCTGGAGACCGGTTGTGCCGTCGGGCTGATGGCACTGGCCTTTTTTCGCTATCTGCTGATGCGGGCGCGCTGGCGGGCCGAACTGCTGGCCCAGTCGGAGGCGCGCGTTCAGGCACTGCAGGCCCGAATCCAGCCACACTTTCTGTTCAACAGCCTGAACACCATTGCCAGCCTGATTCCGGTTGACCCGGAAAATGCTGAAACTGCGATTGAAGACCTCGCCGATATTTTTCGCGGCAGCATGCGCCGCGCCGATGAGCCGATACCGCTGGAGCAGGAACTTCAACTCGCCCGGCAATACCTGGACATGGAACGGCGTCGGCTTGGTGAGCGGCTCGATGTGGACTGGCGGGTCGAGGAATTGCCGGGTGACGCGTCGGTGTTGCCGCTGATTCTGCAGCCGTTGCTGGAAAACGCCGTGGGTCACGGCATTCAGCCGCGTCCCCAGGGCGGCCGCCTGACCGTCTACGGCCGGGCGGAAGGCGACCAGGTGGTGGTGACCATAGCCAATCCGGTGGCGCCACCCGAATCGCACCGCGGTGGGCACGGCATCGCCCTCGACAACATCAGCGAACGCCTTAAACTGGCATTTGGTTCGCGCGCGAGTCTGGTAACGTACAATAATGACGAACAGTTCTATGTCGTGTTGAGCCTTCCGTATGTCAAGCATACTGATCGTTGATGACGAAGCGCCCGCGCGGGACCGGTTGCGGCGCATGCTCGAGAAATTGCCGGCGTATGTGATCGTCGGCGAGGCTGCTACTGGCAACCAGGCGATGGACGCGATCATCGACCTGCAGCCGGACATCGTGCTGCTGGATATATCCATGCCGGGAATGGACGGGATGAGTCTGGCCCGTGCTCTGCAGCGTGGCGGCGTGCAGCCCGCCATTATTTTCTGCACCGCGTTTCAGAACCAGGCGTTGGATGCTTTCGAGGCCGAGGCCGTTGACTACCTGGTCAAGCCGGTGCGTGCCGAGCGGCTGTCCCAGGCGCTGGAGCGGGCACGCCGCTATATCGGCGACCGGGCCAACAGCGAGGTCGAGTACCTGCGCTCCACCGTGGGCGGCAAGGTTCTTCTGACTCCGATTCACCGCGTGATCTGCCTGATGGCCGAAGACAAATACACCACGGTGTTGCACGAGAAAGGGAAAACCGTGATCGACGATTCACTGACGGTTCTGGAACAGCGTTTTCCCGATGCCTTCTTTCGCATCCATCGCAATGCCCTGGTGTCTCGCCGGCATGTGCGCGGGCTGGAACGCAGTCCGGAAGGGCATGCCGTCGTCGTGCTCAGCGGCACGGACGAGCGGCCCGAAGTCAGCCGCCGCAATGTTTCCGCTCTGCGCAAGTTGCTGGTCGAGCTTTGACTGACTCCGCCCGCCTGGTCATCGCCACCCGCCGCAGCGAACTCGCGCTGTGGCAGGCCAATCACGTGGCCGCGCTGCTGCGTGAGTTGCACGACGGTCTGGAAGTCGAATTGCTGCCGCTCGTGACCCAGGGTGACCGCGTGCTTGACCGCCCCCTGGCCCAAATTGGTGGTAAAGGCCTGTTCCTGAAAGAACTCGAGACGGCTCTGCTGGATGGCCGGGCGGACCTGGCGGTTCATTCCATGAAGGATGTGCCGGTGGTGGAAACCGAAGGACTGCCGGTCGATACCGTGTTGCAACGCGCGAATCCGTTCGATGGCCTGCTGGGCCGGACCGCGGACCGTCTGGCCGGTCTGGCTTCCGGGGCGCGGGTCGGTACCAGCAGTTTGCGCCGCCAGTGTCAGTTGCGCGCCCTGCGGCCAGACCTGGAAATCGCCGATCTGCGGGGCAATATCAACACCCGCATCGGCCGGCTGGACGCTGGCGATTACGACGCCATCGTGCTGGCCTGTGCCGGCCTGGAACGTCTGGGTCTGCAGCAGCGCGTCACCGAAGTGCTGGCCGCCCCCGATTGGCTGCCAGCGCCGACCCAGGGGACGATCGGGGTGCAGCGTCGGGCTGACGATGGTTCGGCCGCCCGTCTGCTCGCGCCCTTGCAACACCCTGAAACCGCAGCGGTGACCCGGGTCGAACGGACCATCGCCCGGCGGCTGGAGGGCAGTTGTCAGGTCCCGCTGGCCGTATTCGCCCGCTTCGAGGGTGACCACCTCGCCGTCGATGCGCTGGTAGGGAGTCCCGATGGCCGCCGGGTCCTGCGTTGCACCGCTTCCGGCGCGCCGTCCGATGCGGACCGGGTGGCCAGTGAAGTGGCCGGAGATCTGCTCGATCAGGGGGCGAGGGAAATCATCTCCGCACTTTCCGAGTCCGCTGCGCATTGACCCCTCCAAATGATTACGATATAGTTCGTACTAAGCAGTTCGTGATACACCGGGGTGTTCGTGCGGGCTTCCTCGACCGGTGTGGCGGGCTGTGTGGTCCGGACCGAAGCCCAGGCGCATGCGTTTGCGGTGTGCATACCTACTGCCAACGCCAACACGCAAGCCCCTCATGCACATTCGGCACATGCCAGCCTGGTCCGGGCATTCTGCGTTGCCTCGTCAGCATCGGTGCGGGCCTGCCCGAACGGATCCGGGGCACCGAAGCGTCCACCCGGACATGGTAGACTGTCGCCCCCGAGTTCCGGGTTCTGATGCATGGCGTTTTCCCATATCCTGATCACCCGTCCGGCGGAAGACGGCGCGGAACTGGCGTCCATGCTGGCTTCCCACCCGGCGCAGGTCCTGGTCCTGCCGGCTCACGCGTTTCGCGGGCGTGAGCCCGATGCCGAGCCCGTTCGACGCCTGGCGGACTGCACTGCTTCCGGCACACGGCCATGGGTGATTTTCACCAGCCCCAGAGCGGTCGAACACGGGCTTGTGCGCCTGCAACACTCCCCACTGTCACAGTGCCGGGTCGCGGCCATCGGCCCGACGACGGCCAGTCGCCTGGAAGAGGCCGGTATCGTGGTGGCTGCCCGGCCCGGCCAGGGTCATACCAGTGAAGATCTGCTGGAACTGATTCCCGACGCACCCGGGCAGGTAACGTCCGAAGCGTTCATCGTCACCGCTCCCGGTGGGCGCAAAGTCTTGGCCGAAGGCATGCGGCAGCGGGGGTATCGGCCGAACCTGCTGCTGGTGTACCAGCGCCAGCCCGCGGACCTTGACCCGGACGTGGTCGCAGCGCTGGGACGGGCCGAATCGATTTTGTCGGTGTTCACCAGCGCCGATACCCTGCGCGGATTGTCACAGCGCCTGCCGGAGCCCGTCTGGAAACGCATTTGCGCGGGCGAATGGATTGTCGTTTCGGATCGGCTGGCCCGGGTTGCGCATTCGTGTCAACCGCAACGGGTTCACCTGGCGGCCGGTCCGACCAACGACGATCTGGTCAAAACGATAAACGCACTCAGTTGACCCAGACACGTGCGCGGCCGTGTCGAATTAGGCAAGGTATTTCCAGGACAGTACACTAACCTTATCCTTGGCCAGTATCTCAATTGCGAGCGTCACGACATGTACCGATGCCCCAAACCGTATCGGTTGTTGCCTGAAAGGCTGCAGCCATGAATGTCGAGAATCCACTGGAGCCGACCCGGCCGGACTCGCCGGACGCCACCGAGCCCGATACCGCGAAGGAATCCGCTGCGAGCGGGTCTTCGGACGGGGCCCGGCGTAAGTCCCCAGGGCGAGGGCTGGCCGTTTTGGCCTTGCTGCTGGCGCTTGGCGCCGCGGCCGCCAGCGGCTGGTTGTGGTGGACCGATTTCCAGGCCGCCGGAGAGGGCGCCCGGCGCCAGGCGGATGAGGCCGATCGCATCGGGGAGCTCGAGGCCCGTCTCGACCAGCGTTTGCAGCGCTTGCAAAGCGATCTGGCGGCGGCGTCCGACTCGGATGGCTCCGCGCAGCTCGCGGCACTCGATGGCCGGCTTCGCCGCCTCGAGGAAGACGCTTCCGAGGCCCGGGCGTTTCGCGCCGAGCGTACGGCATGGGCGCGCACATTGCAGGCGTCGCTGGAGGGCACCAACGCCCGCCTGTCGGGACTGGAATCCCGGCTGGATGCCGTCGCAGCCCGCGGGCTCGATGCCCAGGCGGAGGCCGACCTGGCTGAACTCGATTATCTGTTGCGCCTGGCGCAGGAGCGCCTGGAACTGTTTCGCGATGTGCGAACCGCCGACCGCGCGCTGGCGCTTGCCGACGCGCACGTCGCGGCTTTCGACAATCCCCTGTTCAGCGGTTTGCGCCGGGAAATCGCGGCGGCGCGTCGCGAAATCGCGGTGATCGATCTGCCGGACCCCGCCGTGCTGGATCGCGAACTCGACGGTGTGCAGGATCGGCTGGCCCGTCTGCCGTTCCGGGGTGAGGCGGGCGTGTCCGGCGATTCGTCCGCCGCGAACGAGGACGGCTGGTGGGCGCGGCTGAAGTCGGCACTGTCCGGTCTCGTCACCGTTCGCCGGACCTCGGATGAATCCGAATTGCTGCCGGCATTGGCCGATCAGACCCTGATCCGTCAGCGCGCCTGGCTGGAGATCGAGCGGGTGCGGCTGGCTGCCATGCGGCATGACGCGGCGGTTTTTGAGTCCGCGCTGGAACGCGCTCGCGCCACCATCCAACGCTGGTTCGAGCCCGATGACCGGCACACACGAGCCGTTCTCCAGGCACTGGAGTCGGCCGCGCAACTGGATGTCGATCCGCCGTTGCCGGACATCGGCGCGCCCTGGGCGGCCCTGCGGGCCATGCGCGGCGCCGGAGTCGCGGCGCCGGCCGTCAATCAGGCTCAGCCTCCGGGGGCGGGACCGGGCGAAGCCGGGGCCGGGAACGGCGCGGTTGAAGACCCTGCAGACTCCGGAACTTCGGTGGATTCCGGTCATGCCGGAGATCCCGGTGATGCCGGGGATTCCGCAGGGCGCGGAGCCGGTCGCCGATGAAGAACGCGTTTCTGCTGCTGGTCGCCATCGGTCTGGCTCTGCTGGGGGCCGCCCTGGCCCCGGTGTTCCTGAACGACCCCGGCATGGTTCACATCCGCGTGTGGGGCTGGACCGTGGAGATGAGCGTGCTGGTGCTGGTGCTTGCGGTGCTGGTGACCTGGATGGTGTTCTGGCTGGCCGCCCGCCTGTGGCGGATGCCGGCCGAGAGCGCGCGGCGCCTGCGTGAGCAGCGTGGGCTGAAGCAGCTCGAAAAAGGCCTGCTGGCGTTGACGGAAGGTGATTGGGTGGCCGCCGAACGGGCACTGCAGAAATCCGCCAGCCAGGAAGGCCGCACCACGGCGCGTTACCTGGCGGCGGCGCAGGCGGCCGATGGCCAGGATGCCGAAGAGCGGGCCGAGTACTACCTGGAGCAGGCCGATTCCGGAGGACGGAAAACCCGGTTCCTGGTGGAGCTGACCCGCGCGCGGCTGATGGTCGAGAACGGGCGATATGACGAGGCGGTGACCGTGCTGGAAGCCCTGCAGGCAAGGCGCAAGCGCCATAGCCAGGTGCTCGAACTGCTGGCCCGCTGTTACCGCGAGCTCGGCCGTTGGCAGGATCTGGTCAAGCTGCTGCCGTTGATGGAAAAATCCGGACTGCTCGACGAAGAACGCGCCACCGCGATGCGCGAACGGGCCGCGTCCGCCAGCCTGGAGCAGGCTGGCGACCTCGAAACCCTGCAATCGGCGTGGCAGGCGCTGCCGCGGGCCATGCGCAAACAACCGGTACCGGTTCGGGCCTACGCCGTGCGTGCTTCCCGGCTGGGCAGTCCCGACCTGACCGAAAGCGTGCTGCGCACCGCGTTGGGTCAGCAATGGGATCCGGCACTGGTGCTGGCCTACGGTGACCCGGCCGCCACCGACACTAACAAGCGCATGAAGCAGTGCGAAAAGTGGCTCAAGGACCATCCCGACGATTCCGCGCTGCACCTGGCCCTGGGTCGGCTGTGCGCGCGCGACGAGCTGTGGGGCAAAGCGCGTCACCACATGATTCGCAGCCTGGAACTGGAGCCCACCATCGGCGGATACGATTCGCTGGGGCAATTGCTGGAGCGAAAGGGCGAGCTGGAGGTCGCAATGACCTGTTTCCGCAACGCGCTGCGCGTGAGTCAGGGTGAATCGCCCCTGCCTTTACCGGCGGAGACCGCAAGGCTGAACGCGCCGCAACCCGAAGGGTCGACTGCCAGCGCCGGTTCAGAGTAATCGGGTACCCGGCGGCACGGGCCGGTCGGGCACGCACAGCACGACGTCGCCACGGTCATCGTGGAAGCCGGTCACCAGGCAGTGTGAGCGGATCGGACCGATCTGTTTGGGCGGAAAGTTCACCACGGCCACGACCTGGCGCCCGACGAGTTCCCGCGGGCGGTAGTGCGCGGTGATCTGCGCGCTGGACTTGCGGATTCCCAGTTCTTCTCCGAAGTCGATGTGCAGAATATAGGCCGGCTTGCGGGCCTGCTCGAACGTCTCCGCGGAAACCACCGTTCCAACCCGCAGTTCCACTTCGAGAAAGTCGTCGAATGTAATTTCGTTCATGGTCTGGCCATTCGGACCGCCTTAAGTGGTGGCGGTCAACCGTTGGGACGAAGCCGTGCATTCTAATGCAGCGAAAGCCGGGCCGCCTGCGGGAACGCACGGTACCGTCCCGGATACGGATGGTTCGCCCGGGCGCCGTGCCAGCCGGTGAAATCCAACCGCTTCGCGCAGACCATCGAGACGCCTGTTGACCCGCGACCCTGGCTCGAATATATTGAATTGAATTCAGTCAAGTAAATATTTCGGGCAAATCACCGGACCTATGGCCGAACAAACCCAGCGAGTCGAACGCAGCCGAGCGGCCCTGATTGCCGCCGCGGCCGATGCGCTGGTGGCCGGCGACGGCGATTTCGAACTGCAGGATGTCGCGCGCCGCGCCGGGGTGTCGGTGGGGCTGCCGTACCACCACTTCGGCAGCAAGGCCGGGCTGATCGCCGCGGTCGTGGGCCAGTTCTACGAGCAGGTTCACGCCACCGTGGTGCTGAGCGACGTCGCGACCCGCGACTGGGCCGAACGGGAGCAGTTGCGGCTGTCGCGCCTGATCCGCTTTCTCTACCGCAATGATTTGGCCACGGTGGTCATTTCCCGGCTGGCGCGCGATCCCGAGGTAACCGCCCGCGAGGCTGAGTACTGGACCCGGCTGGTGGAATTGGCGGCCAGCAATATCGTCAAGGGCCAGGCCCGCGGTCAGCTGCCGCCGGAACTGAACCCGATGCTGGTCAGCGCGATGATCTGCGGGGGGCTGCGCAGCGCCATTGGTCAGGCACTGACCGCGCGACCCCGCCCGAAGCAGGACGAACTGACCCGGCAGCTTTGGAACTTCATCATCGGCGGGCTGCAGGCCGATGCCTCGCGCCTGACTTGAATGCCAACCCGTTTCACGACCCATCCATCACAGGAGCCTTGACTCATGTCTGAATCCCCCCGCGTCGTCATCGTTGGAGCCGGTGTCGGCGGTATGTGCGCCGGTGCCTTGCTGGCGCACCACGGCTACCGCGTCACCGTATGCGACCGCATCGATACCGTCGGGGGCCGCACGCGTACCCAGATCATCGATGGCTACCGCCTGCCGCGCGGTGCCGTTTCGTTCCAGTTGGCCGGCATCCTGCCGGAAGTCTGCAAGGAAGTGGGCGCCGAATTCGACCTGCGCCCGGTCAGCGAAATGTGGTTCTGGATCAAGGGCGACGGAGACTTCGTGCCACTGCCCGCGAAAAGTGGCATCGGCAAAATGATCGAAATGTTCCTCAAGGTTCACGGCGGCGAAGGCAAAAAAGCCATGGCCCGGGTCGGTCTGGAGCTGTCCATCGCCAAGATCGGCAAGGCGTTCAAGGATCCCGGCCAGGCCGTGGGCGGCGACGACGGGCCCACGTTCCGCGAATGGCTGGAGCGATATACCGACAACGAAGATCTGATCGCCTTGTTCCACGCCATCACCTCCGCGGTGTCGGCGGTGAACGATTTCGAATATCCGGCCCGCCACTGGTTCGCGCATTTCGCCGCCAGCAAGGCGCGCATGGACAAGTATGCGCTGGTCCCGGGCGGGTTCGTCGCGGTCAGCGAGGCGCTGCGCGACGTGATCCTGCGGCACGGCGGCGAGGTTCGCCTGGAAACGCCGGTGCGGGAGATCGAATTCACCGACGGTCGCGCCAGTGGTGTGGTCATTGAACGAGACGGGGGGCGAGAGACGTTGCCGGCGGACATTGTCATCAGCAACGCGGGTCCGTCGCTGACCGTCGAGTTGGCCGGAGAGGGCACACTGGGTGCGGAATACGTCAACGGCTTGCGGCAGCGCATCCGTCCGACCCCGATCGTGGCCACCTACGTGGTCTCCGACGAGCCTCTGATCGAGGCCAAGGCCGCCTTCCTGGCGGCGGGGCTCCAGCGCATCGTCACCGGCGTTCCGTTGACCAATATCTGCCCCGAATGGGCGCCCGACGGCAAGCACCTGATGTCATTCTACGGCACACCGAAAAGCTGCCTGAAGCCGCTGGACCACGAGGATGAACGGCGCGCCAATATCGAGGACGTCCATACCCTGTTCCCGGACTTCGAGGCCAGGGGCGGTCGCATTCTCGATGTGCAGATACGTGACCTCAACGATGCCGATGTCGTGGCCCGGTCGTGGCCCGGCTACAACATCCCGGTGGAGACACCGGTGAACAACCTGTTCAACGTGGGAGACGCCTGCGGGCCTGCCGGCTTCGTGGCCACGCCGGCCGCCGCAATGAGCGCGCGGCTGGTGGTCGATCAGATTCTGTCGGGTAAGTAAAGATCAACTCTGGCACGGGAAGCTCGATTTTAAATCATACGCATCAGGAGTACACCATGGGAAAAGCCTACGACGCGGTACAGCGCTACATCGACTCAATGAAGGCCAAGGACCTCGAAGCCACCCTGGACTGCTTCACCGACGACTGCATCTACTACCTGCACGTGGGCACGCGGCCATTCATCGGCAAGGACTACATGCGCAAGGGCATCACCATCCTGTGGCCGCACCAGGTGGCGAGCCGCTGGCGAATCGTCAACTACGTGGAAGACGACAACAAGATCATCTTCGAGGGCATTGACGAGTACGATCAGCCCGATGGCACGACCGTCAAAATGCCGTACATGGGCATCTATCAGATCAAGGATGGCCGTATCTGGCGCGGGCGGGACTACTTCGATATGAAGGGCTATCTGGACATGACGAAGGGCGATTCCAACCAGTACCTGTTGGACGTGGCGGACACGATGCACGAGCAGCCCTGACGCGGAGGCGCCCCTGACGATGATCCTGCACGATGCCGAGACCATCGCCCGCTATGCCGATGCCGGATGGTGGGGGCAGACCACGGTCGATGACCTGTTCCGCGCCTGCGTGGAGACCGGGGGCGGTCGCGACCCGGATGAACCGGCCTTGCTCGATGCGCCCAACCGGGGCGACTTCGCCTTCGGGACTCCGCACAGCCTGAGCTTTCGCGAAACCGATGAAGCGGTGGATCGCCTGGCGGCCTCGCTGGTCGCGAGCGGGGTTGGCAAGGACGACATCGTTGTCGTGCAGTTGCCGAACATCGTCGAGATCGTAATCGCCTTTCTGGCCTTGGCGCGCATCGGTGCCATCGTTTCCCCGGTGATGCTGGCTTACGGCGAATCGGACTTGCGGCGCATTGTGCGGCATCTGCGGCCGGCCGCGGTCATGACCCTGGCCCAGTTCAAGGACGGTGCCCCGGCCGATATCTTCCGGCGCCTTCTCGCGGAAGGCGATACACCCATATTCGAGCTTTTCGCACTCGGTGATCCGCCGGATGGTGGGCTGGATCTGCTCAGCACGGAAGTCGGTGCGGGCGAACTCCGAGCGCTGGCGGCTCATCTCGACACCACCGACATCGATGCCAACGAGATCGTCACCATGCACTGGACCTCCGGCACCACCGGCGTGCCCAAGTGTGTGCCGCGCAGCCACAACAACTGGCACGGGACCGGTGGCGCCTGCGTGGATGCCGGTGGTCTGAAGCCGGGCGATCGCATCCTGGCGCCGATGCAGATGGTCCATACCGCCGGCTACAGCGGCATGGTCATGCCGTGGCTGGAACTGCAGGGCGTGCTCGCGCTGCACCAGCCTTTCGACATGCCGGTATTTTTGGGGCAGATCCAGGACTTGCGCATCAACCACACGGTTACGGCGCCGGCGATGATGAATGCGCTGCTGCGCGAGAACATCCTGGATGATTTCGACGTGTCCGCGATTCGCAGCATCCTGTGCGGCTCGGCCCCTCTGGATGCCTGGATGATCGCCGATTTCAAACGCCGCTACGGTATCGAGGTGGTCAATGCCTTCGGCTCTTCGGAAGGCATGACCATGCTGTCGAGCCCCGACATCACCGACGATCCGCAACGGCGTGCCCGCTACTATCCGCGCTTCCAGGGGACGCGCCGGGTTTCCGACGGGCGGCCCTGGAATGTGCGCATCGCGGAGTCCTGCGAGATGCGGCTGATCGACCCGGACAGCGGCGAGCACATCGGCAAACCCAACACGCCGGGCGAAATCGCGTTTCGCAGCACCGCGCTGTTCCCGGGTTACTGGACCCGGGACGGTGATGTGGACCGTTCGGATTTCGATGACGACGGGTATTTTCGAACCGGCGAAATTTTCGAGATCGCCGGAGACGGCGAGGAAGCGGATTTCTTCCACTACATCGACCGGCTCAAGGACGTCATCAACCGCGGCGGGGTGAAAATCCCGGTGGGCGAGCTCGAAGCGGCGATTCAGGCGCTGCCGGAAGTGCGCGAGGCTTCGGCCATCGGCTTTCCCGACGAGCGCCTGGGCGAGCGGATCTGCGCGGTCATCGTGCCGGCACCCGGTGCCCGCCTGGACCTCGACGGCCTGAACGCCGCGCTGGCCGAGTCCGGTATCGCACGCTACATGCAGCCCGAGCGGCTCGAAATCGTGGAGGCGCTCCCACGGAACGTTACCGGCAAGGTCCTGAAGCGGGAGCTGGCGCAGTCCCTCGCTGCGGACAGCGAGCCGGCGGCGATGCCGGAGTCAGACTGAAGATTCGAGTTCGTCCAGCAGGACTCTGACTGCGGTTTGCGCCCAGGTACAGCCCTCGCCCCAATGGCTGGCCCGCGGGCCAGCGACATTCAGCACCGCGATGCGGTGTTCACGAACGAACGCCGCCGCCTCCCGGGCCGCCGCTTCCGGCGTGAGGCGGTTCGCATCCGAAACGAGACAGGGCCGCCCGTGGCGAGTGCACAGCCGGGCCGTCAGACCGGTGCCGCCATGCAATGGCCCGGGGGCCAGGATCCAGGTCGCATCGCTGTCGACCACATTGCGCTCGGTGCGCGCCGCGTAGCCTCCGCCCATCTCCGCCAGCGGATAACGCGCCGGGATGTCGCCGTCTTCGGCTTTCCGCCCGGCGGGACACCAGCCACCACACCCGGCCCCCGCCGCCAACGCCGCATCCAGCGCTCCGCGGTCCACGCCCGTCTGGCCGCCCGAAACGATTCTCCGCAGGGTCACTCGTCTACTTCCGTTTCGGCCGCGCGCGGGAGCCAGTAGTGTTCGAGCGCCTGCTCGATCGTGGGGTTGTAGCCATCCTGGTCCAGTTTCCACCACAGGTAGTCGACGATGACCGCCACCTGCCCGGGGGAGAATCGCGCGAACTCACTACGTGCGTGGTCACCCAGGGTGCCACCGCCGTAGAACTTCGCCAACCTGCGGGCTCCGCCCTGGGGCGTGACGAACAGACAGAGCCGAAATGACGGGTCGGCAGTGTCGAGGTGGCCCCCGAGGTCCGCGATCAGGTAGGCGGGGAGATAGAACTGCAGCGCCTCGGCGGAGAAGAACGACAGGGCGGAGCCCCAGTCGTCCGGGGCCGGGTCAAGGAACTCGGGCTCGAGGGTGGTCCAGTCCGTGCGGCCGGCGAACGCGGCGCGTAGCGCGTCCGGTTCGTCGCCGAACGAATCGGTCAACCGGTCATCGCCCGGATAGGGCACATTGGCGAATGCCGCGCGAATGCGGTCGATGAGATCGGTCATGAACACGGTCCGGACTGTCGGTACGGGGCAGTGTACGCCGGACGAGCGCTACAGGCAGGGCTTCCGTCAGCATTCGATGGGCGACTTCTCGCGCAGGCAGGCCAGCTGCTCCTCGATGAGCGGATGGCCGGCCAGACGATCCTCGCTGATGAACACCGTCGCCTCGAACTCACCGTCCGCTGTCCAGGTCTGAAGTGGCGCGTTGAGGGCGAGTGGCTTGTCCACGCCGTCGGTGATGGCGAGGTTGAGGTACTCGAGCGGTGCCCCGTCGACCGCTTGCGCGGCACCGATAGGCAACGTCATGAGCATCGAGCCATCGTCCCGGGGCAGTGCGGTCACCATTTCAGTCGCAGCGCATCATCGTCGCGGCGGATGTCCGTTTTGACGTACGCCCGCTGTCCCGAAGTATCCGGTGGGGAAATGGCCTGGACAGGCATGGAGGCAAAAATAGTCCAGCGCAGCACTGCGACGATCTGTCGTTGCGAGAGACCGTTCATTCTGCGGACCCTTCCGATTCACACGCCTTGGTGCGTTGCACCTGAAGACTGGAAAGCAATCCGATGACTCGTCGCTGGTTGTCCGTGACCCGCACCATTCAATGAAGCGCCTGTCCCAAGACCAGCAGCGGCACGCCCCAGATCAGTGTGATGACCATGGCGCCCGGGTTGAGCTTCAGGCCGCGCCCGTCCGATAACAGTGACAAAGCCAGGCCTGGCAGTCCCAACACCAGCATCAGCAGGCCCGCACCTTGAAACTAGGTTCCAATGAACGCCAGAAACTGAAAATCCTTCTCGTTTCCTTGCGCATCCGTTCCCGAGAACGGTGACTTCGCGGTGCGCGACCGGTCAATCAGGAGCATCGGGCAGTCTCTCTGTGGGTTTCGAGGTTACCTTGTCGTTCATCGCCTCGGCGGCTGCGCTTTCGCAGACTGCCAAGAGCTCCTGGCGGCGTTTCTCCGAAGGTTTGCGTGACGGTCCGATCTGATACGTAAAGGTGTTGAACGTGTAAACCGCCGGGGGCGACTGCGTTTCGCTGTCGGCAGGCTCATAGCGAAACTGTCGTGCAGCCTTGACTGCCGACCGGTTGAAGATGGTCGACGGAAACGATATCAGGGGATGGTGCGAACTGGTGCTTCCGTCGGATTCGATGACGAACGCGACCGAGACGCAGCCTTCCGTACGCTTTGCGAGCGCCCGCGCAGGATACTCGGGCGCCGCCTTCCTGGCGGGCAACCACCAGTCCGACAACTCAGTGCCATAGGCGACTACCAAAGTCGAATCGTCGTCGGCGAAGCTGCCGGGACTGGCGCACAGCATGAGAGTGATCAGAATCGAAGCAGGTTTGAATCCGTTGCGCCTTCGCATATCCCTTTAGTGCCGGAAGGCCGGGAAATCTCTCACCGTGCGGTGGGCTGGCTTGCGGGCTCCCACAACTCGACCTTGTTGCCCTCGGGATCGAGGAACGAGCCGAAGCGTCCGTAGTCGTAGCATTCGATGTCGCCGACGAGGCGGCCGCCTTTTGCCTCGACCCGCATGCCCAGGGCGTCGGCGTAGCAGCGGGAGAGTGCTTCCCGGTAGGCGCACTGGAAGAAGACGCCGCCTATGCCGATGACCCGCGCCGTCACCGTTCAGGCCTCAGGTGGCGGGGCAGGGATCCGCGAAACCGTCCGCCGACTCGCCGGGCCTGCCGGACGGTGGCGGAAAGGCCTGCTTGAAAGTGAAGGCAGCCGGTGTCGGCCCGTGGGCCCTCAACTGCTCCAGCCGTTCCCGGGCCTCGGCGGTATCGGGCCGGTGGCCGGCTTCCACCCACCACAGCACGGCGTAGGCTTCGTCCATGCGTTCGAACCATTCTCGGCGCCGGGCCAGCACCTCGGTGTGCGCGGTGCGGTAGACGTAGTCGTGCAACGACTGCACGTCCTCCCAGACGGAAAGGTTGACGATGTATTCCTCACCAAAGTCGCGGATGCCGGTGGCATCACCCTCCTCGGTTTGCAGGCGCCAGACGAAACCGGGAGACGCCTCGGCCAGCGTATTGATGCGATCGAGATTGGCGACGAAATCCGCCAACTGCGGTGAATCCAGCGGTGCGGCGAGGCGGGCGATGTTCAGCTGGGCGAGTTCGTATCGGGGCATGGTGTTTCACTCCTCGTTTCCAGAACTGACCCGGCGGACTCACGGGTTCCTGAGTGCGGCCGGCCTGTGCAGGAACTCGATCCGGTTTCTGCAGGGTGTGCAGGTTCCTCGGCGAATAACGATCAGCCGCCAGGGCGGCGCAGGCTCATCCAGGCGTGGGTATCACCGGCCTGCATGCCGAAGCGCTGGCCGGGCTCGACCCGGAGACGCGGTTCGACCGTCTTCGTTCCGTCGCTGAAGGTGGCCTGGACACTCACGGTGCCGGCGGGGTCTTCTTCCAGCAGCAGGGCGAGCGCGTAGGCACCCTCCGACTCGATGCGGGTGGTGTGCCCGGGCCGGACGGTGAACACCGGTTCGTCGATCACGGTGCCGTTTCGGACAACCTCGACAGCCACGGCATACCCGTCACCGGCCGCCCACGCGGACGGGATGCCCGCGAGAATCATCAATGCCACCACAACTCGCTTCATAATCGTCGCTCCTGTGTCGGACGGATGGACCGTGCGCCCCGGTTCGACCGCGGCTCACCCCATTAGTGCCGCCATCCTCCGGAATCTCTCAGCGTTCCAGGTGCCATTGGTGTCTCAGTCCCATCCGCAACCTGCAACGACCAGCACGAACCGGCATTCGACATGGGTTCCGTTTTTTGTAATCCAGCCGAACTCCGGCGTCAGAAAATCCCAGGCGCGCTGGATTTCGCCGCGCCAGCCAGGTTCGTAGCTGAACGTGACCAGTCCCGGTTCGTAGTCGAACGGAAGGTGTGGCAGTCGCCGATCGAGCAGCTCGTACATGTTCTGGCGTTCGGGAAACTGGAAGTCCGGGTCCAGCCGGGAGGCGGCAGCGCGAGCCAGGGTGAGATCGGCGGTGGAATGGGGGTTCTCGGGAAGAAATTGTCTTGCGATCAAGGATCGGGCGGTAATGGGCGGGTCAGCGGCGTCGGGTGCCTGTGTGGCTGACTCGTTCGACCGCGAGTCGACGCTTGCCGGTGAGTTGGCGGCGCGATCGGCCTCTCCGGTATCGGAGACGGCCATCCGATCCGTTGATGGTACGTCGGGTTCGTG
The DNA here is from genome assembly GCF_037892215.1 of Elongatibacter sediminis. Taxonomy (NCBI): domain Bacteria; kingdom Pseudomonadati; phylum Pseudomonadota; class Gammaproteobacteria; order Chromatiales; family Wenzhouxiangellaceae; genus Elongatibacter; species Elongatibacter sediminis. The sequence goes on from NZ_JAZHOG010000003.1 coordinate 387,519, forward strand.
TGCCGTAGGGGGAGTCTCAGCAGTGGGTGGTCTGTCCGGACCAGCCGAAATGACCAGGCGGATCGAGTCCCTCGGCAGCGGGGGTGCGTGCGCAGGATTCATCGGTTGGCGAGAAGGAATTACGAGCAGCACAACATGCAGTACCGACGCCAGTATCACTGCGACGAGTATCGGGGGTGGCCGGAGGCGGGCGGCCTGAAGCAGCCTGGGTCGGGTCATCCCGAAATAGTAACAATCAGGAGTTAATTCCTGGTTAAGTCATGCTGCCAGGCCGGCCAGGGTCAGTCGGTTGAGTTTACGACAGGGCTAGAGTCGGATTGTTGGCTCGTGGATTCCGCGCCACTTGTGGTCAGCCGGTTGGCGTACGAGGGGCGTATGGACCACTTGAGTCCCAGAGCCTGGATCACCTTGAGTACCGTTCCCAGTTGCGGGTTGCCCTCGATGGACAAGGCCTTGTACAGGCTCTCGCGTCCAAGGCCGGTTTCTCGCGCGATATCGCTCATTCCCCTGGCGCGCGCGATGTCGCCGAGTGCTTTGGCGACCAATGACGGATCACCCTCGCATTCGGCAAGGCAGGCTTCCAGGTACGCTGCCATCTCCTCTTCGTTCCTGAGATGTCGTGCGACATCGTAATCGCGGGTTTGCGTGGTCAATCTCGACCGCCTCCTGACCCAGGCTTCAATTCGCGCGCCATTGAGTATGCGCGCAGAATATCGGCTCGCTGGCTCGACTTGTCACCACCACATAGCAAAATCACGGTCACTTCACGACGCCGAATGAAGTACACCCTGTAACCTGGTCCAAAGTCGACCTTCATTTCCATCACCCCATGCTTGAGCGTCCTGTGCTGGCCGGGGTTGCCCAATGCCAGACGCTCGATTCGGGCGGGTCGTGCAGCAAGTCGTGCGCTCCGAGGTGTCCGACGTCAGTCGCGAGGCAATTACCGTATCCGCCTAATCGCTTTCGAGTCTCTTCGTAAAGAAAGCAATGCCGATAGCCGACACGAATGGAAGGTCGCATCCTGCAAAGCGTTGCCGAGTCGGTCGAAAGAAACATCCGACGGCCTTGCCTACGGGCGCAGCGCTCAGTCCACGATGGCGTCGTAGCCGGCTTCGGTGTACTGGATCAGTCAGAAGCCGTTGCCGAAGGGGTCGGACAGTTCGGCGATGCCCCGGTCGAGGTCGGGTACGTCGATGTTGACCGTGAGCTCAATCATGAGCGGTGGTGAGCCGGTGGCTTATTCGGCGAGATGATTCGTTGCTTGAACGTCATACGTCTCGACTTCAGGCGGCCATGGCATGAGAGTCGCCGTCGCGGCTGGCCTCCCATCGGAACTGCGATTCGACATCGACGCCGTTTCCGAACATTCCCGGATCGAAATCCAGCAGACGCTGACCCATGGCGATTTTTTTCGGCCAGTCGGGATTGACCAGTGCACCGGTGCCGATCGCGACGAGGTCGCCATGGCCTTCGTCGAGAATACGGCGGGCTTCCGAGGGATTGTGAAGTCCGCCATTGGCGATGAGTGGCAGGCCGGTAACGTCACGGGCGAGTTTCGTCAGGCTGTCGCCCTCGCGGGTCAGGCACCCGTGATCGAAGCCCTGACCTTCGCTGGCGAAGTGGATGTAGTCGGCGCCCGCTTCGTGCACCGCGGAAAAAATCACTTCGCCATCCGCGAGGCCACCGCCCCACAGATAGTCGAAATCATTCACTTTGCCCTGGGAGAGGCGTACCCCGGTGACGAAGTCCGAACCGACGGCACGCGTGACCGCGGTGATGACCTCGGCTGTCAGGCGAATGCGGTTTCGGACCGGGCCGCCGTACTGATCTTCGCGCAGGTTCGTATAGTCGGTCAGAAACTGGTCGAGCAGATAGCCATTCGCCGCGTGGATCTCCACACCGTCGAACCCCGCACGCTCGGCGCGCTGCGCCGCCTGGACGAAGCCGTCGATCGCCGCATCGATTTCAGCGAGGTTCATGGCCTGTGGTTTGGGAAACAGTCCCTGTTTGCGGCTGTATCCGGCGAGCATCGTGCGCAGAGGCTGAATGGCGGAGGCGGCACGCGTGCCGGACAGGTGCTGGGACAGAGCGCCGCCATGCATGAGCTGCATGAACACCGTGCCGCCTTCGGCGTGGATCGCTTCGGCGATCCGTCGCCACGCCTGCTCCTGGGTTTCGGTGGTCATGCCGGGCTGGTTGGGGTAGGCCTGGGCGAATTCGCGGTCCGTGTACGTCCCCTCGGTGATGACGAGGCCGAAGCCACCGGCTGCGAAACGCCGGTAGTACTCGGTCATCGCTCCGGTGGGAACGCCGTCTCCGTGGGTACTGACGCGACTCATTGGCGCGACGGCGGCGCGGTTCGCCAGCCTGAGTTTTCCTGCTGAAATGGTGTTCAGTGCCGGGTGTTGGTCTGTCACGAGATATCTCCTGGTTCAAGTTGTCCATTCGTGAGTTGTCGATTCGTGCCGGTACAGCCGACGTTCAGGTCGTTGTTGTCGGATCGTGGTGCACTCGCCGCTGGGCAAGTACTTTAGGCGTTGCTTCCGGTCACGACAAAAGGGGATTGTTCAGCACGAAGCTGAATAAAACTCATCCAGGCTGGAACGACTGGATACAAAGCCTGACGCCGGTCGGGCCAGGCGGTCCGGGTGAAGAATCGCGTCAGCCGGCAGGTCGCGGAGACGCTGCAAAGGCGCGAGTGCAGGGCCGGTTATTCAACTTCGTAGAAGAAATCAGGAGGGTTTTCGGCACGAAACGCCTCCGCCTCCGCAAGGAGCCATTTTCGAAACAGGGTGATGGATTTCCGCTGTCTGGCGGCAGGGGGGTACACGAGCGCGCTCAGGAAGCCCGGAATACGGAAATCGAACGCAATGCCGAGCCGCTTTTTCCGTATGTGGTCGGCGGTCATCAAGGTGCTGCAGAGCGTGACACCCTGCCCCTGGATCGCTCCCTGGATGGCGAGGGTTTCTTCGCTGAACCGGATGCCGCGACTGGGAGAACATACTGCTGGCACCTCCGTCTGCTGGCTGATTCTGTCAAACCACTTCACCCAGGTCGGGTTGTCTGCGTTACGCCGTTTCCATTCGAAATGCAGCAACCGGTTCCGGCACAGTTGCGCCAGATCCGCAGTGGGCGCTCCGTCCTCGAGCAGTTCCGGAGCGCAGACCGGAAAATAGCTGTCGCGGAACAGGGGAAAACAGATCATGTCCTCAGGCAGTTCGCTGGTGTAGCGGATCGCACAATCGACTTCACCTTTTTCCAGGCTGACGACCGCTTCCCCGGCATGGACGTTGACGGCGATTTCCGGGTGGCGTTCCTGGAACCGGTTGAGTCGGGGCAGCATCCAGTGAGTGGCGAACGCATTGGTCATGCTCACCGTCAAGCGCTCACGATCGGGATTCGGCTTGATGGCCTGTACGGCGACGTCCAGGTCGTCGAGCGCCGAGCGCACCGCCGGGAACAGGGAAGCGCCTGCGTCGGTCAAGGTGATGGGTCGGGGCCGGCGGACGAACAGGGCGATGTCGAGCCGGTCTTCCAGTTGTCGAATCTGGTGGGAGATGGCCGTGGGCGTAACGGCCAGTTCGTCAGCCGCTTTCTGAAAGCTCATGTGCCGTGCTGCGGCCTCGAAAGCGCGCAGGCCGTTAAGTGGAAGCGCTTTCCTCATCTGACAATCCAGCCCGTTCGGTTTCCGGCGTAGGATAGCACCCGGGTCGGTACTCCAGAACCGTCGGCGGTTCATCCGAATTACCGTGTGCAGGACTGGTGAGTCCCGTCGTTGGGCCGCGTGTCGGAAGAGGGTGCCGCCGCGATGGTGGTGCAACAGGTCGCTACGCTGGCCTGGGACCGCTCAATGCGGCCGCGCCAGCACCCGTACGGGGACATCGACGCCGAATTCGAAGGAGTCGTAGAACAGGCGGTCCGGCGTGAGGCCGGCTTCGAGCAGGGCGGGGCGGGCGGTGTCGATCATTGCGGGTGGGCCGGCAATGTAGACATCACAGTCGGGCAGGTTGGTCTGGTATTTGACGACCGCTTCGTGGACCAGGCCGCAGTACGCGGTGAAGTCGGTGCCGTCCTGTTCCGACAACGCGCGCTGGTAGTGAAAATTTTCGTGCTCGGCTTCCCACGTGCCGGGTAAGTCGTTCATGTAGAGGTCGGCGTAGTAGCGCGCTCCCCAGTAAAGGTGGATGTCCCGTTTGTCGCCATTCTCGAACAGGTGTTCGACCATCGACTTGAGCGGAGCGAAACCGGTGCCGCCGCCGATCAGGACGAGGGGGCGTTCGGGCCGGTCGTTGCGCACGAAGAAATTGCCCTGCGGGCCTTCCAGGCGGATGATGTCGCGAACCTGCAGGGTGTCGAACACGTGGCCGGTGAAATCGCCGCCGTCGACGTGACGGATGTGCAGTTCGATGGCGTCCTCGTGAGATGGAGTGCTGGCGATGGAGAAGGCCCGGCGCTTGCCGCCCTTGAGCAGCACGTCCACGTACTGGCCGGCCAGGAACTGCAGCCGCTGCGCGGCCGGCAGCTTGAGCCACAACTGCATGACGTTGTCGGTGAGAAGATTCTTTTCCATCACCCGGGCCGGCATCAGCCGCACCTCGATATCCCGCACGGCTTCGATCTCGCGTACCTTGATTTCCAGGTCTTCGAGGGGTTCCGCCTGGCACATCAAAGCGTAGCGTTCGGCATGGTCGCGCCGCTCCAGCGCCAACGGTGGGTGGAACGGATAATGGACTTCGCCTTTGAGCACCTTGCCCTTGCAACTGCCGCAGGTGCCGTTCTTGCACGAGTACGGCAACATCACGCCTTGTCGCAGCGCGGCGGTGAGCACGCTCTCACCTTCTTTCACGGTGAAAGTCCGGCCGTTGGTGGCCATGGTGACCTGGAATTTCTTCACTTCCTTCTCCTTTTCGCGGTGGCTATTGTGGCCCATCGCCGGGTGGAATCCAAAAGGGCCGAAATTCCCGCAAAACCCACGCTCGGGAAATCGATGTCGCGGGGCGGCGTATCGGTTCAGCGGTACCGGTGCGTGTGCTAGTCTGCGCGTTTGACCGGGCAAAGGATCGAGTGCAGTGCATCGATATATTTCTCAGGGGCCATACGACTTCAAGCGACTCCGCGCGGTGACCCGCGGAAGCGCGAGTGAGTTCCTGGACCTGCGAGTCGAGGTGATCGGGCCTGATTTCCTGATTGCCACCATGCCGGTCAACGAACGCACCCGGCAGCCACTCGGCCTGCTGCACGGCGGCATGTCCATCGTGATGGCCGAAGAGCTGGGCAGCACGGCGTCCATGATGCTCGTCGCCCATCAGTCAGACACCCGTGTCGTTGGCGTCGATGTCGGTGGTTCGCACCTCAGGTCGGTTCGCGACGGCCGGGTGACCGGTGTCTGCCGCGCGCTCAGAATCGGGCGCAGCATGCATTTCTGGACCATCGACATCTCCGATGAGGACGGACGATTGTGCTGCAGCGCCCGGTTGACCGTCCGCGTCATTCGCGGGGACGGCACGAGCGGGGGTTGAGCGGCCGTGTCCGGTTGGCGATTGTTCTACCGCGTGCCGTGGTTGCTGGCTCATCTGCTGATCGGGTTGCCGCTGACTTTGCTGACCTTCCTGCCGCCATTCAATCGGCCTCCGGCCAGTGGCCGCAGTGTCAACGAAGTCGTGCAGGCGTGGTGGGCCGCCATGGTGTGCCGGATTTTCGGGTTGCGGCGCAAGGTGAGCGGCAGCTTTGAGCCGGGCCCGCACCTGGTGGCCGCGAATCACATCTCCTGGCTGGACATCCAGTTGCTGCACAGCCTGTCCACCATGGGTTTCGTCGCCAAGGCTGAAATCGAGCGCTGGCCGCTGGCCGGCTGGCTGGCCCGGATCGGCGAGACCGTGTTTCACCAGCGTGGCAACCATGATTCTTCGCGCGGCGTGGTCGTCACCATGGCCGAACGCCTGAAGAACGGACGCAAGGTGGCGATATTCGCCGAGGGTGGCATCCTGCCCGGCCCGGGCATCAAGCGTTTTCATGCCCGCCTGTTCGCGGCGGCGCTGGAGTCCAATGCCTGGGTGCAGCCGGTGATGGTGCGCTACGTGCGCGCCGGCGCTGCCGACGAGGAAGTGACTTTTTTGCCGGGCGAAGGGTTCCTGGGCAATTTTTTTCGTCTGCTGGCGCGGTCGCCGTGTACGGCCGAAGTCTGGATACTGCCGCGATTCCGGCCCGGGGATCTGCCGCGGCGCGAAATCGCCCTGCGTGCCCAGAAAGCAGTGGAGCAGGCCTGGGCGAGCGCGCCACTGCCATGACCGACAGACTCGAAACCTTCCTGCCGCCTCCCGGCCTGCGCAGCCGGCATGCGCAGTCGTTGCTCAGCAGCAGTCCCATCCGCCGGCGCCTGGTGCGGCGGCGTTCGGAGAGCCTGCGAGCGGTCGAGGAGGCGTGGGAACTGAACGGCGGCGACGACATCCGGCTGGAGGGGTTTCATTCCGCACAGCGCGACGGGCGTGAGCGTGGGTTGGTGGTGTTGCTGCACGGTTGGGAAGGCAGTGTCAATTCAAACTACATCCTGTCCAACGGCGCTCGGCTGTTCGATGCGGGGTTCAATGTCTTCCGGCTCAATTTTCGGGACCACGGTGAGACCCATCATCTCAATTCCGGAATCTTTCATTCCTGCCGCCTTGACGAGGTGGTGTTGGCGCTGCGCGACCTGCAGGCACGCATCGGCGAACGTCCGTGGTGCCTGGCCGGCTATTCGCTGGGCGGCAATTTCGCTTTGCGGGTGGCCTTGCAGGCCGGGCGGGCGGGCCTGCGGCTGCAGCAGGTGTTCAGCGTCTGCCCGGTGATCGACCCGGCCCGGGCCATGCTCGCCATGGAGCAGGGCATTCGCTTCTACGAGCGCTATTTCGAGCACAAATGGTCGCGTTCCTTGCGCATCAAACAGGCCTGTTTTCCGGATCTGTACGGCGATGAGGACTGGCACCGGATTCGCGGCTTGCGTGCGCGCACCCATTATCTCGCCACGCGTTATGCCGGATTCGCCGACGAGATCGCCTATTTCGATGGCTATTCGATTGCCGGTGACCGGCTGGCGCCATTGAAAGTGCCCGCGACCATACTTACATCTGCAGATGACCCGGTGGTGCCGGTCGATGATTTCGCGCGCCTGCCCGAAATTCCCTGGCTCGAAGTACTCGTGACGAAGTACGGTGGTCATTGCGGATTTCTGAAGAACTGGAAACTGGAAAGCCTGGCCGAGGATCTGCTGCTGGAGCGCATGCTGCGCGCCACCGGTGAAGCCGAAGCGGCCGGCCGGAGCCTGGCCTCATGATCGAAGAAGCACTCGAACATCTGCAAAGCGGCAACTACGCCGCCGCCGAGACCCTGTATCGCAGGATGCTGGAGGACGAGCCGGACAACCCCGAAGTCCTGTTCATGTTGTCGCTGACCCGCCAGGGCCAGAACGATCTCGAAGAGCCTGTCGAATTGCTCAATCGGGCGATTGGGGTGCAGCCCGGTAACCCGACCCTGCATTACTCGCTGGGCATGGTGCAGTTGCGCCGGCGCGAGCTGGGTGCGGCCGAGCAGGCATTTCACGCCGCCGCCGGCATCGACCCCAATTTCGTGGCCGCCCAGAATGGCATTGCCACCGTGGAAATGGCTCGCGGCCGTTACGCCGCCGCCGAGCATGCCCTGCGCAAGGCCCTGCGCACCGAGCCCGAAAACCTGCAGACCCTGACCAATATGGGCCTGGCGCTGCTGGAGCAGGATCGGCCGGATGATGCCATCAATTATCTGCAGCAGGTGCTGGGCGAGCAGCCGGAAAACGCCTCGGCCCAGCTGCATCTCGGCCGTGCCTTCATCGCCGCCGGCAACCCCGGCTTCGCCATCCAGTGTTTTGAAAATGCGCTGGAGCAGGAGCCGGGCAATCTCCGTGCCCTGACCCTGCTGGCCGGCTCACGGCTGGACAGCGGACAGTATCCCGAGGCGGCGGTGGACTTTCGCCGTGTGCTGGATGCCGGCGGAGAGTCGGCGGAAACGGTTTCGGGGCTGGCCCGGGCGCTCAAGGCGCAGAATCGTCTCAAGGAATCTGAAGGGGCGTTCCTGCGTGCGATGCGGCTTTCGAATGAGGCTGAAGACGTGCTGCTGAACCTGGCGCGCGTGCAACTGGACATGGGCAAGGCGCGTGACGTGATTCAACGACTGAGTCCGCGCCTGGAACAGGCGGCGGACAGCGAACGCATGGCCCGGCTGCTGGCTGAAGCGCGACTCGAAGCCGGCGATCCGGCCGGAGCCCGGGAATTGCTGCGGCCACTGCTCAGCGGGGGTGCACCGGATTCGCGGATTCGTTTGTTGCTGGCGCGTGCCCTGCTGGAGGCGGGAGAACGGGAGGCGGCCGACGATCAGATAGACCGCCTGCTGGAAGCGGATTCACCGTTGGTCGACGCGGTTCTGCTGCGTGCGGGGCAGGAGCTGGGAGACGGCCGCGTGGCCGAGGCTGTGGAGCGACTGCGCGGCGCGCAGCGCCGGCACGATCTGGACCACCGGCAGCGGCAAAAGGTCGTCGGTCTTCTGGGTCGCGCCCTGCACGAAAACGGTCAGCATCAGGCGGCCTGGGAACAATACCTGGGCCTGGATCCGCGAACCGCCGAAGTGGTGACCGTCCGTGAGGAAAAACCCTTGCTGCTCGAGGTCAACGAACCGGCGGAAACCGCCATGGACCGGGAGGTGGCCTGGTCCTGGCCGCCGCAGCCGCTGGATGACGGCCGGCCGGAGCCGGTCTTCGTATTTGCCTGGCCAGGCTGTGGCCGTCGCGATCTGCTTCGTGCCCTGGCCGGGCATCCCGGCATCGGGGTGATCGACGACGCTCCCGCCTCGCAGACCGAACGCCGCCTGCTGGCCAGCCACCCACAGGGACAGTCACCCCTGGATGCCATGACCTCGGCACAAATCCAGTTGGCCCGCCGCAAGTACTGGAAGGCGCTTACCCGGCTGGACCCGCGGGCCGGCGACCTGGTGACCGTCGATGCGATGTGGTTGACCGTGGAGGGCTTTCCCACCATCTACCGTTTGTTTCCCCAGGCGCACATGCTGTTGTTGCGGCAGGATCCGCGCGACATGGCGCTGAGTTGGCTGCAGAACGGCTATCGGGATCAGGAGGGCATGGCCCGGCTGTACCGCCGTCAAATGGGCTTGCTGGAGCGCTGCCAGGCCGGTGTGCCGTTGAAGTATGTTGATGTGGACGCCGCTGAACTGCAGCGCAATCCGGGCGCCGTGCTGCGTGAAACCCTGGCGGCGCTGTCGCTGCCGTGGGACGACGGGGTTGAGCGGTCCTATCTGTCCCAATCGCGCCAGGAGCTGCCCGAGCCGGGCAGCTGGAAGCACTACGAACCCTGGTTACAGTCCGTGTTCGAGGCGCTGGAAGACTGATCGGGCCCGGGTCTGTGGATCAGCCGCCTTCGTTTTCCGCGCCGGTCGGCTGATCGTCCTCGATGACCTCGAATTCGCCCAGTTCGACATTGCCGCCTTCCTCGCCGATGTACTGGTCGAGGGCGCGGATGCGGGCACGCAGTTCCTGGTAATAGGCCATGTCCTGCACGGCGCCGCCGGCGCCATTGCCTTGCGCGCTTGCAACCGATCCGGAGGGTGCGGCACTGCCGCCGTCACCCCGCGATCCCCCACCGTGGCCAGGGGTCGTCGCCCAGAATTTCGGCATCTGCATGGCATAGACTTCCTCGCAACGCGTGCCGAGACGGGATCCGGTACAGGAGCGCAATTCGTGCCGCGCACCTCGTGAGGCATCAGCGGCGAGGGAGGTGTTGCCCCACTTGCGCATGTAATAGTCGACCCGGCGTTCGGCCTTGCGGCGCTTTTTTTCCGGAACCAGGCTGCCGACCGCGTCGCGGTAATCCTTGAGTTCCTTCTGACCGTTCTGGGCGGCGAGGTAAGCCCAGGCGAACGCTTCGACCAGGTCTTCCTCCTCGCCCTGGCCTTCCAGGTACATGTAGGACACCCGGTATTGCGAGAAGCTGTCACCTTTCTTGGCCAGCTTTTTGTAACGTTTCATGGCGTCGTCATACTCGCCATTCTCGTACAGGGTGTCGGCGTGCTGCTGTTCGGCGTGATAGCGCGAAGTGGTGTCGGCCACAAGGCCGGTTGAAATACCGATCAGCAGAGTGACTGCAATGAGCAGGGTCAGGGTCTTGGCGGCTGTCATGACGGGTTCCCTTGCCGGTTTGGCCTGGTGGTGATGGCTGCCCGTGAACGGCCTGGGGTTTGAGCTGGAGCGGGTGAAGGGAATCGAACCCTCATTAAGAGCTTGGGAAGCTCCCGTTCTACCATTGAACTACACCCGCGTGCCCGATGCCTTCAGGCTTCACGTTGGCGCCCGAAAGCGCAGATGGTAACAGAATTGTTGTAATGCGCACCAACCGCCGCCCCGAGCCGGGTCAGTTCGTGAGTGCGGCGACGTGGGCGGCCGCGGAGGCGGCCAGTGCGTCCAGGTGGTAACCGCCTTCCAGGATCGAGATCAGGCCGCCCGCGCACTGCTGTTCGGCATACTCGCGCACCGCGGTTGTGATCCAGGTGAAGTCGTCTTCGACCAGTTCGATCTGGCCCAGCGGATCGAGGGCATGCGCGTCGAAACCGGCCGAAAAAATAATAAATTCTGGTCGGAACGCGTGCAGGGCCGGCAGTCCCGATTGAGTCCATGCGCGGCGGAATTCCCGGCTGCCGCTGCCGGGTGAGAGTGGCAGGTTGAGGATATTTCCCTGGCCGACCTCGTCGGCTGAGCCGGTGCCCGGATAAAGGGGAACCTGGTGGCTGGAGACGTACAGCACGTCGGGCGAGGACTCGAAGATCGCCTGGGTGCCGTTGCCGTGGTGTACATCGAAATCCAGGATTGCGATGCGTTCGAGACCGCACGCGGCCTGGGCGTGCCGTGCCGCGATGGCCGCGTTGTTGAGCAGGCAGAAACCCATGGCCCGGTCCGCCTCGGCATGGTGGCCGGGAGGGCGCACCGCGCAGAACGCGTTTTGCGCCCTGCCACCGAGCACCTGTTCGACCGCGAAGCAGGCGGCCCCGGCGCCGCGCAGGGCGGCGTCGATGGAACCCGGAGAAAGCAGGGTGTCGGGATCCAGCGCGACCCGATCGTCCGCGGGCCCGGCTGCGACGATGGCCCGCCAGTAGTCGCCCGGATGCGCGCGTTCGATCGCCTCCGTGGTCGCCAGCGGGGCGGGCAGCCGTTCGGTATGTGGCAATTCCTCGAGCGCCCCGAGTACCGCTTTGAGGCGGGCGGGTGACTCCGGGTGTTGCGGGCCCGGATCGTGCGCCAGGCAAGCGTCGTGGTGAATGATGAGCGTGGTCAATTCAATGGGATTGAGCGGATGTGGGTCCAGCCTAACACGTTATCCGGGGCGGTCCACGCTGTCGGGTTGCTGGGAGTTTCAACGGCTAAAACCGTCACTATTGACAGTGGTGCCAAATTGGCTCAACCGCCAGAATATGCTCCAAGGTGACGAACGCAGCGGCGCTCGGACCGGCAGCCAAGGAAGGTTGCGGTCTCAAACAAAAGCAGCGGCGTTCACGGGCCGACAGGAGTTAGCCCGGCACAACCGACCCGCACACGGCAGGACGCCAGGCGGGATCATGGTGTGAGGATAGGCGGTGCCACGGATTGGCGCTGTAGGGCGACACCTACAATTCGAAGACAAGTTCCCCCGTAAGAAAATTACGCCCGGCATGCAAATGCCGGGCGTTGTTTTATGCGCCCCAATTGTGTCTTGAATGGATTGACATGGCGACTCACACCTGCGCCGTGAAGCTTGAGACCGGGGTCGGCTCTACTCGAAACCGTCCTTGAACACGAGTTCCGGTTCACCCAGCGAAAATCTGAAATCATCGGCAAAAATGAGTTTGATGTCGCCGCCGCCGATTTCCAGTTTGCCTTCCAGTTCGCGGAATTCGAAACGATCGAAGCCCGCGGGGTCGATCACGCCGAAAAACTGGGATTGCGTGCCGATGGTGGAATGGGAAACACAGTTTTCGCTTTCCGGCGGGTCGCAGGTTTCACCGAAATCGATTGGGTTGGTGGGGTAGTCACCCAGATACAGACCGAGTTTGGCATAGGGCGTATTCGTTTCCACCCAGCCACCGATCGCGTAGAGAATTCCGTTTTCGGCAACCCCGCGGAAACCGTCGCCGCATTCGCCCGGCGTGTAACAATCGGCGCCGGGGTCCGGGTTTTCGTAACTGCCGTGGGGATTGGAATACACGCCGTATTGCCCGCTCAGCGCCGCACCCACACCGGTTGTGATTTCGCTGCTGAGGTTGTTGGCGGACCAAACCAGCCCGTTGCTGCTTACGCTCGGCGCGGTGTGCGCGCCGTCCACGATGGAGCTTCGAACGCCGTCCCAGGCGGCGCTTTCGAATCCCTCGTGGGTTACCGGCAAACCGAGTGCCGAAAGCGCGGCGAGGAACTCAGCCTCAACGACGTAGGCAGTCGGCTCGGCGCCGGCATTGGCGGCGAGCGCGAATCCGGTGGCAATCACCAGGAATCGCAGAGTTCGACTCAAAGCGGTTTTCATGTGGCACCCATGGTATTTCATCTCTTGCGAAAATGCGGGCGGATTGCGCTCGGGTTTCAGGACATGGGCAGCACGGTGCTCTCCTTGACCTCTTCGATCACCACGTAGCTGCGCGAGTCGCTGACCCCGGGCAGCGCCAATATCTTCTCGCTGAGCAGTGAGCGGTATTCGTGCATGTCGCGCACCCGGGCCTTGATCAGGTAGTCGTAATTACCCGAAACCAGATGGCACTCCAGCAGACCGCTGAGCCGCGCCGCCTGCTGGCCGAACTCCTTGAAGGCATCCGGTGAGTTGCGTTGCAGGCTGATTTCAACGAATACCAGCAGGCTGGCGCCCACCAGATCGGGATTCAACAGGGCCGTGTAGCCGCGAATGTAGCCGTCGCGCTCCAGTCTGCGGACGCGTTCCAGGCAGGGGGTCGGCGTGAGGTTGACCCGGCGGGCCAGCGCAATGTTCGACATCCGGCCGTCGGCCTGCAACAGCTCCAGAATCTGGCGGTCGATGCGGTCCAGGGCGCGCGGCGGGTTCGGGCGTTCGGCGTTCATCTGTGGGCTTCCAGGCTGTGTACGATTCTCGCTTTCGAGGACGTCAAACAGAATATTACGCTACTTAAAAGGAATTTACAGGATAAAATACCAAGTATTCTCCGCTAGAATTAGAAGATCAATCTGTCGGAGCTTTTCCATGAAGATCGGTGTCCCCAAGGAAATCAAGAATCATGAGTACCGGGTCGGCTTGGTGCCCTCGTCGGTGCGGGAACTGGCCGCGCACGGACACGATCTCGCGGTCGAGGCCGGGGCCGGTGCCGGTATCGGCATGACGGACGATGATTACCGCGCCGCCGGCGCGGTAATCCTGCCGGATGCCGAGGCGGTGTTCGAATGGGCGGAAATGATCGTCAAGGTGAAAGAGCCGCAGGCGGTGGAGCGCGCCATGCTGAGGCCGCACCACACCTTGTTTACCTATCTGCATCTGGCTCCCGATGCTCCACAGACCGAAGACCTGGTCGCCAGCGGCGCCACCTGTATTGCCTACGAAACGGTGACCGATACCGGCGGCGGATTGCCCCTGTTGGCGCCCATGTCGGAAGTTGCCGGACGGCTGTCCATCCAGGCGGGCGCCTGGTGCCTGGAGAAAGCGCACGGCGGTTCGGGCATGCTGCTGGGCGGCGTGCCCGGCGTGGCCCCGGCCAAGGTGGTGGTCATCGGCGGCGGAACCGTGGGTTTCAACGCCACCCAGATGGCCATCGGCATGGGTTCCCGTGTGGTCGTGCTGGACCGGAGCGCACGGGTTCTGCGCCACCTCGACGCCATATTCGAGTCACGCATCGAGACCATCTATTCCACCGCGGATGCCATTGAAAACCACATTCGCAATGCCGACCTGGTGGTCGGTGGTGTGCTGGTGCCCGGCGCGGCCGCGCCCAAGCTGGTGACCCGTGAGCACTTGAAGCTGATGCGGCCGGGTTCGGTGCTGGTGGATGTGGCCATCGACCAGGGAGGTTGCTTCGAAACCTCCAGGGCCACCACGCATGCCGAACCCACCTTCATCATCGACGACATCGTTCATTACTGTGTGGCCAACATGCCCGGTGCCGTGCCGCGGACCTCGACGTTCGCTCTCAATAACGCCACCCTGCCGTTCGCGCTGCAACTGGCGGATAAAGGGCCCAGGCAGGCCATGTTGGAAAATCCCCATCTGCTGGCGGGCCTCAACGTCTATGGCGGCAAAGTCACCCACGCGGATGTGGCGCGCGACCTGGGCTACGACTTCGTCGCGCCGGGGCAGGCGCTCGCGGCTGACTGAGCCTGCGGTTCGGCCGCAAGATCGGATCGCCGCGGCGCAGGCTTGCCGGCGGGCGCCGGATTTCGCTACCCTCCGCACAGGTGTTTAACTTATTGAACAGGTGTGCCGGTGGCTGAAGCGGTCAGCGAGGATGTGGGCGGGAAACTCAAGGCGGCACGCACCGCGTTCGGCCTGAGTCAGCGTGAGCTGGCGAAGCGCGCCGGTGTCACCAACGGAATGATTTCCCTGATCGAACAGGGCCGGGTCAGTCCGTCGGTGGGATCTCTGCAGAAGATCCTGGCGGCGTTTCCGATGACCCTGGCTGAATTCTTCACCCGGGATCTGAGCGGCCCTGACGACGTGGTTTTTCGCGCGGCGGACCTGCCGAACATGGGCGCCGGGCCGGTCGAGTATCGCCTGGTCGCCGCAGCACGTCGAAATCGCAGCATGTCCATCCTCAGCGAAGTGTATGCCCCGGGAGCCGATACCGGCGAAGATCTGCTGGCGCATTCCGGTGAAGAGGGCGGCGTGGTCGTTGAAGGCGAACTGGAATTGACCGTGGCCGGCAAGACCTGGCTGTTGTCGGCCGGGGACGCTTATTATTTTGACAGCCGTCTGCCCCACCGTTTTCGCAATGCCGGCAAAGAGCCGGCCCATCTGGTCAGCGCCAATACGCCGCCGAGCATCTGATTGCGGGCAAAGACCCGCCGCCGGCCGAATCGATTGATCGGAGAAAAGCGCCCCGGAGCCCGCGGTTGAACCGCAACAGGAGTGTCCATGTCCGTCGCCATCTACCGCAATCCGTTTACCTTCCTGGAAGTCCCCTGGTATCGGGACTGCCCCGAAGCCGACGTGGTCATCACGGGAATTCCGTTCGACATGGCGACGTCCGGCCGGGCCGGCACGCGCTCGGGGCCGGGCGCCATTCGGCAGGCCTCGGCCAATCTGGTCTGGGACCAGCCGCGCTACCCATGGGATTTCGAACTGTCCGACCGTCTGCGCATCGCCGACGCCGGCGATGTGGATTTCCCCTATGGCGAGCCCCAGGCCGCCACGGATGCCATCCAGGCACACACCCGGTCTCTGCTCGAGGCCGGCCGGACCGTGCTCGGATTTGGTGGCGATCACTACGTGACCCTGCCACTTCTGCGCGAGCACGCCCGGACCCACGGCCCACTGGCGCTGCTGCATTTCGACGCCCATACCGATACCGACAGCGAGGGTACCGCCTTCGATCACGGCGCGATGTTCCACCACGCTGTCGAAGAAGGCCTGCTGCTGCCGGAACAATCGGTGCAGGTCGGCATCCGCACCACGTTCAGTCGTGCCGCGCACCCGTTCGAGGTGCTGGATGCGGCCTGGGTGAATGAGCATTCCGCCGATGAAGTGAGCCGGAGAGTCCGTGAGATCCTGGGGGATCGGCCGGTGTACCTGACCTTCGATATCGACTGTCTGGACCCGGCTTACGCGCCCGGCACGGGAACACCGGTGGCCGGCGGGCTCAGTTCGGACCTGGCATTGCGGATTATTCGCGGCCTCGTCGGCGTGGACATTCGCGGCATGGACGTGGTCGAGGTTTCGCCGGCCTACGACCATGCGGAATTGACCAGCCTGGCCGCCGCCACCCTGGCATTGGAGATGCTTTACACCCGCGCGGCGGGGGTATGATAGGCCATCGCCTGCGAGTCATGCGGTTACACAACAGGAACAACAATGGACTTCGAGCAACTCAAGGATTGGCTGCAAAGCAACCGGATCACTGAAATCGAATGCCTGGTGCCGGACATCGCCGGCATCGCGCGCGGCAAAATCACACCGGCCAAAAAATATCTGCGGGAGGAGAGCATCCGGTTGCCGGAGAGCCTGTTCGGCCAAACTGTGACCGGAGACTGGCCCGAGGACGATGTCTACGAAAAAATCGTCGATCCGGCCGAGCGCGACATGCACGTCGCGCCGGACCCGGGCACGGTGCGTTTCGTGCCGTGGGCGCATGAGCCGACGGCCCAGATCATCCACGATTGCTACTACCAGGACATGACCCCCGTGCCATACGCACCACGCCAGCTTCTCAAGCGGGTGTTGCAGGCCTACGAGGAAGAGGGTTGGCGGCCGGTGGTGGCGCCCGAGTTGGAGTTCTTCCTCACCGAAGTCAACAAGGATCCCGACAACCCGCTGGAACCGCCCACCGGCCGTAGCGGACGCAAGGAAACGGCGCGCAAGTCCTTTGGTATCGATGCGGTCAACGAGTTCGATCCGCTGTTCGAGCAGATGTACGATTTCTGCGAGGCTCAGGAACTGGAGATAGACACGCTGATCCATGAGGAAGGCGCAGCGCAGATGGAGATCAACTTCCAGCATGGCGACGCGCTGGACCTCTGCGACCAGGTGTTCCTGTTCAAGCGTACCGTGCGTGAGACCGCGATCCTGCACAAGTGTTATGCCACTTTCATGGCCAAGCCGATGGAGGAAGAGCCGGGCAGTGCCATGCACGTGCACCAGAGCGTGATTTCGTTGAAGTCACAGCAGAACATCTTCACCAACGAGGATGGCTCGCCCTCCGACCGGTTTCGCTGGTTCATTGGCGGGCAACAGAAATACTTGAATGCGGCAATTCCGTTTTTCGCGCCAAACGTCAATTCCTATCGACGCCTGGCGCCGGGCTATTCCGCTCCCATCAATTCGCATTGGGCCGAAGACAACCGCACGGTTGGGCTGCGGGTGCCCGGTTCGGACGGCGCCAACCGCCGCATCGAGCATCGCGTCAGCGGTGCCGATGTAAACCCGTACATCGCGGTCGCCGCGATGCTGGCAACGGGACTGCTCGGGATTCGCGAGCAGGTTGAGCCTTCGGCCGCGATCGAGGGCAGCGCCCACCATCTGCCGCATGCGCTGCCACGTACCATCGAGGAAGGATTCCGTTACCTCGATGCCTGCGAATCACTGGTCGAACTGATGCACCCGCGATTCGTGGAGTTGTACAAGGCCGTGAAAATGGCCGAGCACGCGGAATTTCAGCAGGTGATCAGTTCCTGGGAGCGCGAGTTCCTGCTGCTCAACGTATAGGCACCGCGACCGTGATCGCCGGGCGCCGCCCGTCCCGGGCGGTCCGGTTTCCCCGCGGGTGAATTCGCCCTGATTCGTACCCCCTGGCCCGCTTCGGCCTGTTCCGCGTACTGCCCATGGATGGTGCACGGCTGTGCGTGCGTGCACCACGAAGGTAGCGTCTTGTCGCCTGCTCGGGCAGATAAAGGCTTCTCAAGTATCTGAATTATCGAGGCTTCCAAGGTATGGCACGTCCCTTGCAGAACCAGCATGGGGATGTTCTGTCAACCACAAGCCGGCACGCCGGCGAGGAGCGATGCAATGGGTACTTGCAGCAAGTCACAGGTGTTGGGATGGAGTGCGGCGCTGGCGGCGCTGTTGGTCAGCAATGCGGCGGAGGCTGAATTGAGCGGAACACTGGCTCTGACCTCGGACTACGATTACCGGGGATTTTCCCAGACCGCTGATGATTCGGCGGTGCAGGGCAGTCTGGACTATGCGCACGAGAGCGGCTTATACGCATCGCTGTGGGGATCGTCGCTGGACTGGGGTTCGGACAGCGATGCCTGGCTGGAACTCGACTGGGTGATCGGCTACGCACAGGAGCTCGGCTCCACCGGGGTCACCTGGGACGTCGGCTTGCTGTTTTACCAGTACCCTGACCTGAGTTCAGCCAATTTTCTCGAGTTTTACGGCGGGCTGAGCTGGAGCCTGTTCAGTGTCAAACTTTCGTATTCGGACGATTTCGCCGGTGTCGATGAGAGCGGGTGGTACGCGGACGCCAGTGTCGGTTACGAGTTCGATAATGGTGTTTCGCTGTTCGTCTATGGAGGTTACAGCTTCGGTAACGCCTTCGATGAGGATGACGGCGGACCCGCGTTCGGCTCGCCTGATTACTGGAATTACGGGTTTGGAGCGGGGTATTCGGTGGGTGATAATCTTTACTTCGAACTCAAGGGTGTTGGAACGGATCTCGACGGCATTTACAAGATCGATGACGGTGTGTTCGATAACAGTTTCCGGGCCATTGCATCGATGACCGTTTCGTTCCCCTGATTCCGGGGTAACGAGCCAGCGGGCGTTGTGGCACATTGGCGACAGGATCGTGACGCAACGGTTTGATTCTTTTCTGTGGTCGCATTGGTTAAATTCCGCTCGTCTGCAGGGCTTTTGGATGACCGTACCCTCGAGCAGGGAGGTGCTGCGGTGCTTTCCCCTCAGGGCTTTGGTGCAATAGCCTGGAGACTTTACTGGTTTAGCGTTAGCTGGATTCCGCTTGTCTGGAAGGCTCATGGAAACCGTGCCCTCGAACAGGCAGGCGCTGCGGCACATTCCCCTCAGGGGACGGCGTGAATACGTCCCTGTAGCCTCGTATGGTGTACAGCGCCCGGATTCGGGAAGATGAAGGGCGCCGGGATGGGAGGGACGATGTAGC